>JAJYZD010000186.1 GCA_021800315.1 Bacillota bacterium
GAGCGGAAGAAGGTTCAGCACGGTTTTCAGACCGGGGACCTGGTGGTTGCCGACATTCCGAAGGGCAAGTACCAGGGTCGGTGGCGTGGCAGGGTCGCTGTCAGGAAGACGGGCTACTTCGACATCAAGGACGGTACCGGAAAACGGATCTGCCAGGGCATTTCAGCGAGATGCTGTCATCTCCTGCAGAGAGCTAATGGATGGCAGTACGAGAGGGAATCATTGCCGGCTAACGCCGGTGCCGCGCTTCCTCCCCATGTCTAAAGCCAGGGGCATCCGCGCGGCAGTTCGGTGATACATCTCCGTTGATTGCCTTATCGCATGTTGGCTTATTTGACTTGCCGAAAGAACTATGGGGCGAGCTATATATTCCTCAGGCTGTCAGGTCCGAGATAAAGAAAGACCCCGGACGGAAAGAGTTAGAGGAAGCAGTCAGGAACGGCTGGCTGGTTGTCAGGGATGTCGCAGATGCAACAGCGGTACCGGACAGTTTGGCTTGGGCGGGTCGGAGTGTTTCGTGCTTGCCAGGGAATTAGGAGCTTATTTGCTTGTAATAGACGAAAAACGGGGGAGAAAAACAGCGGAACAGCTGGGTCTCAGGGTGATCGGGGTAATCGGTTTACTGCGTTTAGCGATCGACAAAGGAATACTGCCCCTGGAAAACATTGATGCCGTATTGTCCAGGTTGACCCAAGTAGGCTTTAGATTCAAAGGGACTATTACCGGCTGATGGCTGATCGGGAAACCAGGGCCCCGGTGACGCCTGAAGAACGTCCCCGGGGCCCTGTTGCAGCACTGAGAAACTTGGTTCCTATTTGAAGTACCGCCCCAAAATCCCCTCCAGTATCTTGGCGTGGCGGTCCTCGTCATGGGCGGCGGTGTCGAACCAGGAGGCCAGTTCTTTCTTGCCCTCCTCCATGGCCCGGTTCATACCCTCGTGCTTGCCGTCGTAAGCCTTTCTTTCCCCGGCCATCATCTTCTCGATTTCGGCCTTGAGGTCGCTGACCCCGCCGTTTAAGAAGATGAAACGGGCCCCGTGGGTCGCTTCATCCATGGCGATGCGGCGCAGGGCGTCCGCCACATCCGGCAGCCCACGGTGGTCGGCCTCCAGGGCCATGGCCAGGTAGTGGGTGACCTCCCAGGTCTCGCCGTTTATGTTGGCCTTGACATGTTCTTGCAGTTCCATAAGCTAACCCCTCCTTGGAAATTAATGTTCCGTCATTAGTATACCTTTTGGGTAGACAAAACGCAAGCCCTTTTATATATCTTTAGCCGAATTTTTTCACCCAAAACCAGGCATGAATTCCCATAAGCCGTAAAAAAGAAGGGCGGGGGAACAGGCCCCGCCCTCCCCGGGATAGGCCGGGGTCACAGCACCCACTGCCACAGCCAGTTGTAGCCCATGCTCTCGAGCATTTCCCACGGCCGCCGGACCAGGTCTTCGTCGCCCAGGACTCCGCCCAGTTCGGCCGACCTGACCGCCCAGGGAGTGAGCATCCCCTGCGGTTTGAGGGCCGCCGCCCTGACCGCGTCCGGACGCTCTTGCCGGGGCGCCGGCTTGACGTTTTCGTCATACCGCCCGTATTCCATGACCGCGTCGATCATGGCCCGGTAGTTCTCCGGCCGGGTATCGTACGGTATGTTGCAGCCGCCGTTGACGATGAACCCGCCGTCGGCGCCCACGGTCCCGCACAACAGTTTGACCCGCTCGCGCATCTCCCGCGGTGTGCCCAGGATGAACAGGGAATCGGGAACGCCGCCAGCCAGGCACTGGTGCCGGCCGATGTCCTTTTTGGCCTGGAAGATGTCGCCCTGGTTGTCGATGTCGCAAAGGACCTTTCCCTTGGGCATCTCCAGCAGGTGGTGCCAGTGGGGACCCCAGTCGCCTTCCAGGTAGGCCCGGATCGTGTAGCCGGACTCGATCAGGATGTCCATCAGTTTCTTGAACGAGGGCCAGTAAAAGGTGTCAAATTGCTTGGGCGACATGAAGCAGGCCTTGTGCGTTGGGACAAAGATGGGGTTGCGGCGGAAAGGGTCGGCGTTGGCCAGGGCCAGGTTGGCCATCTCGGGCACGAGGACGTCGCAGGCTGCCAGGACCTTGTCCGGCCGGCGCAGGATATCCATGAAGATTCCTTTCAGGCCGCGCAGGGTGTCGGCCAGGACGTCGAAGGGGGCCAGGAAGAAGCCGGTCATGGGCTGGGGCATGCCCAGTTCGTTCTGCAGGTGGATCGACCTGTTCCTCATGATTTGGGCCATCATCATCTGGGCCATGCCGCCCTTCAAAAAGGCCATGTTGGCGCGGGCCGAGCCGGGAGGGGCCGTGTCGCCCAGAACGCGGGGAATCCACCGTTCCATCAGGTACTGCCCCGGGTTGTCGATCAGGAAAGCGTACTCGTCCGGAAGCATGTATTCTTTTTCCACGAACTGAAACTGGGAGCGGGGAGGCAGGTCGCGTCCCGGCAGCCTGTAGGTGACGTTGCCGACGGCGTCGTACAGAGGCGCCCAGATGCGGTTGTTCCGCAGAACATCGACTTCGGGGAAGGCCCGGATAAAGGCCTTCTCCCCTTTCAGCCACTTTTCGGCGTCGTAAATGGTTTCCTGGTTGGTGTTGCCCGCGTACACCTCGGCGAAATAATTGCTGCCGCAGGCGATCGGCATCCGGTCGGCCGGCTCCAGGGCTATGGCGGCCTGGTAGCGCCCCAGTCGCCGGGCGAAAAGTTCTTGCAGGTCGGACATTTTGGCTACCCCCTTGCTTGCAGGTCAGGATCCGGTTGGTCGAGCACCAACCACCGGGCGAACTGCCGGTTGAATTCGTGGTGGGCGGAAAGTTCGATGTGCCGGGCCCGCCGGGCCAGATCGGACGCCAGGGCGAACTGGCCCCGGGATAAAAGCGCCCGCACGGCCCCCAGGCCGGCGGCGTTGCCCACGGGCCGGACTATGGCGGGATTGACCGGCGGGAGCAGGCCTATGGCGAGGAGACTCGCCGGATCCAGGTTGCTGCCGAAAGCCCCGGCCAGCATGATCTCCTCCAGGTCCGCGGTGTCCAGGCCGGCTTCCTGCAGCAATATCTCTATGCCGGCCCGGATGGCCGCCTTGCCCAGTTGCAGTTGGCTGATGTCCCCCTGGGTCAGGGAGATTTCCGGTGGTCCCCCGGACAGGACGAATCTCGTTCCCGGGCCGTCGGATACGATCCTGGCGGCGATATCCCCCGGCAACCCGGGCGGGAGACCGGTCTTTTTGAGCCGGCCGTTCCGGTTGACGACAGCCAGCCGGACCAGCCCGGCCACGGCGTCGATCAACCCCGACCCGCAGATGCCCCGGGGGAGGGCGTCGCCGATGACCCGGACCGCCAGTCCGTCCGCCATGGTGACCTGGTAGATCGCGCCGGTTTCGGCGCGCATGCCCTGCCTGATGCCGGCGCCCTCGAAGACCGGGCCGGCGGCCGTGGAGCAGGTATACAGCCGGCCCTCGCGGGAAAGGATGATTTCCCCGTTGGTGCCGATGTCCACCGCCAGCCGGACCCCGGGCAGGTCGCGGATGCCGGTGGCCAGCATGACGCCCACGGTGTCGGCCCCGACATAACCGGCGACGTTGGGCAGGGTACGAAAGCGCACGTGGCCGGGCAGGCTGCGCAACCCGAGTTGGGCGGCTGTTCCTTCCATAACCCGGCAAAAGGCCGGAATGAAGGGCGCGGCGGCGACATGGCGGGGGGGAATTCCCAACAGCAGGTGGCTCATGACGGTGTTGCCGGCAAAGGTGAGCAGGTAGACCCTGTCCGCCGCCACACCGGTTTGGGCAAGCAGCCCGGCGATGATTTCATCGACCGTCCGGACGGCCAGTCCGCGCAGTTCGGCGAGACCGTCCGGGTTCTCCATGGTATGGGTTATGCGGGTGATCACGTCGGCGCCGAAGGCGCTCTGGGCGTTGGCGGAAGAACGAGAGGCCAGGACCCGCCCCTGACCCAGGTCCGCCAGGTAGGCGGCCACCGTGGTGGTGCCGATGTCCACGGCCAGGCCGTAGGAACTCTCCGTCGTGTCTCCCGGCTCCAGGGCCAGCAGGACGCCGTCGAGGACGACCGAAGTGACCTGGAAACCGGCGTCGCGGAGAACCGGGGGCACCCGGGCGGCCAAAGCGATGTCCACTTTGACGGGAGAAGGTAAACCGGCCAGGAGCCGGTCCAGGTCCGCCGTTTGGTCGGTGAGGGACGGGGGGGTTAAATCGTGCCTGGTTTTGATCACATGGGGTTCACAAGGGAAACCGCCCGTGGGACATGTCGCCCTGGCGCTTCCGGTCTCCCGCTCCGGGGCGGGCAGGGTTTCCACCACGGCATCCCCCAGCACCAGGCGTTGACAGAGAAGGACCAACCCTTGTTCCAACTGGGCGGGGGTGAGCAAATCTTCCTCACCGGGCGCCGCGGGGCTCACCAGGCCGTTCACCAGCCTGGCCGCGCATTTGCCGCATTTCCCCTTGCCGCCGCAAACCGCATTGATGCTCACACCGGCCTGACGGGCCGCGTCGAGCAGGGTGCTCTCCAGGGGAACGGTCGCCGTCACCCCGGCCGGCCGGAAAGTTACTTGTGCCGTGCGCAATGGCCCAACCTGCCTTTTCCCGTAGTAACGGATATATTTCAGCCGGCCCCGTAGACTTCCTTGCAGATGTTGACTCCGGCCACGGCGTCCGGGGCGTAATAGTCGGCCCCCACGAACTCCCGCACCCGTTCGTTGCAGGGGGCGCCGCCGATCACGACCTTGACCTTGTCCCTGAGCCCGGCCGCCGACAGGTCGTCGACCACTTTCTTCATCTCGGGATAGGTAAAATTAAGGAGCGTGGAAAGCCCCAGCACTTTGGTGCCGGTCTCCCGCACCTTGGCTACGAAATCCGCGGAAGCAACGTCCACACCCAGGTCGACGACCTCGAAACCGGTACCCTTCAAGAGGCTGACGACGATGTTCTTACCGATGTCGTGGATGTCTTCCTTGACGGTTCCGATGACGACGGTTCCCTCGTGGGCGCCGGTCTTGACTTCGCCCGGCAGGGGCTCCAGGACGGCCATGACGCCCTTCATGATTTCTCCCGACATGATCAGTTCGCTGAGGTAGTATTCCTTCTTCTCGAAGAGCTTTCCCACCTCGACCATGGCTTCGTTGCATTCCTTGATGATGGCCAGGGGATCTTCCCCCGCGGCCAGTCGCTCATTAACGGCGGCCAGCACCCGTTCTTCGTTCAATTCCACCAGGGCCCTGGTAAGTGTGCCCGATTCACCCATCGCAATTTTCCTCCTCCAGTCGAATTGGTTGGAACCTGCGCCCGGCTCCGGCCGGGCGCGAAAGCCATTGCCCGCGGGATCGCGGACATGACGAGATCGGACAGGAAATACTCGCCGAGGGCGAACCGGCGGCCGACGGCTTCCACTCCCCGGCGGCACTGCTCCACTATGCCGGGTGGGCTGATCCCGCTGTCCAGGGCCCGGCGCACCAGCGTGAGGGCCTTGGCCTCGTCCAGATCGGCCAGGATCTGTACCAGGTCATTGTTCATCGCTAACCGCCCCCGGGTTGAAGTCTTCCTTGCGCCATCCCTCGTAGTCCGTCAGCTTGCAACGGTCGCCGCGGTACACCGATTTGCCCCAGCCTACGGGTTTTTTGTCCCGGTCGTAAAGCGTCTGTTCCACCAGGAAAACCGGGGTGGCGGCGGGGACCTCCAGGGCGCGGGCCTCTTCCTCCGTGACCAGGGCGGCCTGGAGGACCCTCTTGCAGGTCACGGGCATCCGGTCGGTATAGGCGGCAACCAGGCTGGAAAGGGAAGGGTCTGGCAATTCTGTCTCCAGGAAGGGCTTCTGTTTGGCATAGACCACGTACTTGGTCTCGTAGGCCAGGTGTTCCCCCGCCGCCGAAAGGATATAACGGTAGAAAAGGCACCGGGTGCCCGCGGGCACGGACAGTTTGGCCGCCAGTTCCGCTCCGGCTTTCACGATCTTGGCCTGTAGGAGCCGGACGGCGGGGCCGAGCCCCCTCTTTCTGATTCCGGCGTCGAAGTCGCCCAACTCAAAGGCTATGTCGCCGATGGCCGGCTTGGCCACGTAGGTGCCCCTACCCTTGCGCGTATATACGAGGCCGGCGGCCGTAAGCTCCGCGATGGCCTGCCGCACGGTCATCCGGCTTATTCCGTACCGGGCGGCGATTGTATTCTCCGGCGGCAGCGCCGTACCCGGCGTCAATTCACCCCGGATTATACCTTCCTCAAAAATTTTGGCCACCTGGTAGTAGGCCGGGATCGGCGAGTTCTTGTCGATCACCTTGGATAGGTTGTCCATGATCATCGCCGTCTTTGCGGAGAGTTGTCCAGACATCTGTACAAGAAAACCCTAACACGGACGGACGGTTTAGTCAATTACGTTTCAGGGGGCGAAATCATCCTTTCAAGGTCCGGTATGGACAACCCGGGACGGGGGGCCTTTTCATTTCCCGGAAACGGGTATAAAATCATGACGAGGAGAAAGTAGACTAGGTTTGACGAGCGGTTTCCCTCCAGGTGGAAGCAAACCCTGTTCCAATATGTGCCGGATCCAGAAAAGACGCAGCCGTACATTTGGGACCCCTCCACGCTTCTAAGATTCACTCGTGTGGTAAACCGACCCGGCCCGAAGACTCTTTTCGGCTTCCTTGGTGTCCCTTGGTTACCGGGTACGGTAGGTGAGTGTCGGGAATTCCTTCTTCTTTTCCCCGCGTGCTCCGGCAGGTGGTACATAGCCGTCCCCGACGGGACCACAGGAAGGAGGTACCGGGTATGAATACCGTGGAGCCCAAGACCGACGTCTGGGATATTCAACAGAAGGGCAACCGGGATCAGGAGCGGCACCTGGAAAAGATCAAGGGCGCCATCAAGGAGAACCTGAAGGAACTGGTCGCTCACGAAAATATCATCTCTTCGGACGGGCGAAAGAAAGTCGTTGTGCCCGTAAAGTACCTGGACGAATACCGGTTCCGTTACGACCCCAAAGACCAGGGGCGGGAGGGCGGGGGCCAGGGAGGGGGCGGCAGCGCCAAGGGCGATGTGATCGCCAGACGCCCGGCCGGGGGGGACGGCTCTCCCGGGGATGAGCACCGGGATTTCCAGTACCTCGTCGAAATCGACGTGGAACAACTGGCCGGGTATCTCTTTGAATCGCTTTCCCTGCCCAATCTCAATCCCGCCAAGAAATCGGTCATTGTCGATCAGGATCATGAATACAGCGACCGGCGCCGAAAAGGACCCCTGGCCAACCTGGACAAAAGGGCCACCCTCAAGGAGACGATCAAGCGCCGGGGCACGGGGACGGCGTTCATCGAAAGCGACGACCTGCGCTTCCGCACCTGGCGGGAAAAGGAAAAGGAGGTATCCAACGCCGTCATCCTGCTGATGCGGGACATCTCCGGGTCGATGGGCGAGGAGGAACGTTTCCTCACCCGGGCCGTCGCCTTTTGGATAGTGATGTTCCTGCGCCGCCGCTACGACCGGGCCGACATCGTGTTCATCAATTACGACACGCAGGCGTTCGAGGTGGACGAGGACCGCTTTTTCCACGAAGGCATGGGGGGAGGCACGATGTGCGTAAG
>JAJYZD010000187.1 GCA_021800315.1 Bacillota bacterium
CGCGGATTTCCGCCATCTCGCCGCGATGGGCTTCGGTACCGTTTCCCTGGAACCGGTCGTGGCGTCACCCGATGCCCCCTACGCCCTGGGCGGGGATGACTACCAGGTGCTGGCCGCGGAATACGAACGGCTGGCCCGCGGCCTGGTCGCGGGCGAATATCCGTTCTCCCGCTTCTTCCATTTCGAACTGAACCTCGACGATGGACCCTGCCTGGCCAAACGGGTGACCGGCTGCGGGGCGGGCGCCGAATACCTGGCCGTCGACCCCGGTGGTGAGCTTTACCCTTGCCACCAGTTTGTAGGCCGGGGCGATTATCGCCTCGGAAACATCTGGACGGGAGTGACGCGTCCGGACCTGGTATCCCGCTTCCACGCCGGCCACGTAATGAACAAGGAGGACTGCCGCGCCTGCTGGGCCCGGTTTTTTTGCGGCGGCGGCTGTCATGCCAACAACCTGGCCGCCACCGGCGACATGCAAAAACCGGGCACGCTGTATTGCCTCCTGGTCAGGAAAAGGATAGAATGCGCCTTGATTTTGAAGGCCCGCGCGGCCGGGGCGGCGGCCGTTTAAAGTCCGTTTTCGGCCGGTAGGCGGGAGATTCAAGCCGCCCGGTTGGCGGGACAGGCACCGGCGTGTTATAATACGGGAGCGTTGCCATTTCGCTGGTGGATATGGCAACTGCCATCCTTTCCTGCCGGCCAAAGCGAGTTGACGGCTTGAGAGAGCTTATTTAAGGGGCTGAATGGTTTGCCGCCTCGAAAGAACAATTGGTATTTTTCGCGGGCCGTAAAAAAACGCCATTCCGTTTTCAGCGCGGGCCAGAAGGTTCTCGTGGTGTTGGTCGCCTTCTCCGCCGGCTGGATACGGGTTGTGTTGATTCTTGCCGGGTCCTTTTTTCCCCGGACCCTCTACCGGGGTCCCCGCGGTTATCCCGCAGGCCGCCTGCGTGCCCCCTGGGCATCCCGGCGGCTTTCCTTTTGGCCGGCATGGCTCTGGCTCCGTTGGGAGAGCGCCGTGGCGGCCGGTGACCGGATTGGGGGCCTTTGTTCCGGTAAACTGGATGACTGGGGCGGGCTCTTGACCACGGCGGTCGCCCGGACGCTTTCCAGGGCCGTGGCGCCGGTTGGGCGGGTCGCCGGCGCTTGGGCGCGCCATCTCGCCGGATGGGCCGTCCGGCTCTACCAGGGACAGGACGGACGTTGGCGGAGAAGCCGCCTGGCCTCAAAGCCTCCGGTCTGTCAGATGCTGGTCGTCGTTCTGGCACTGGCCGTGGTCCTGGTTCCCTACCAGTTGCTCTGGGGAAAGAACGCACTGGCGGTATCGGTCGGTGGACGGGTGATAGGACAGGTGGCCGACCGGTCGGAAGTATGGTTTGCGCTCCGGCAGGTCGAGCAAAACAACGCCCGTCTTTACGGGCGGCCGGTGGAGCCCATGGCGGCAATCGGGCTGGTCCGGGTCCATAGCGACGCGCCGCCGCTGACCGGGGATGAGTTGGCGTGGGCCCTGGACCGCTACGTCAGGTTCGGTGTGCCGGCGGGCGGCATCAGCATCAACGGCCGGGTCGGAATCGTCCTGGCGAACGTGGCGGCGGCGGAGAAGACCCTGCGGGATTTTGCCGCGCAATACCAGGGCGGGCAGGAGAAGGTGTACTTCAAGGAGGGGGAAACCATCGTGCCGGTGACGGTGCCCCCGCAGGATGTGGTTTCCGAGTCAGGGGCCCTGGCCCTTTTGGAGAGTCCCGTGGTTAAACCGGCCGTTTACACGGTCAGGAACGGGGACACCCTCTGGCAGTTGGCGCGGAGTTTCCATACCACCGTAAACGCCCTGGCGGCCGACAACCCCGGCATGAACGTCAACCGCCTGGGGGTCGGCGAGGTGATCAATCTGGACCGCGTAGACCAACTGGCCAACGTGCTGACCACCTACGTAGCTACCAGCGAGGAGGCCGATCCCTACCCGGTGGAGTGGCAAAAGGACTCCAACCTCTATTACTGGCGGACGGATGTGGTCCAAAGGGGCCGGCCCGGCCGGGAGGAAGTGGTGGCACTGGTTACCGAGGAGGACGGCCGGCAGATCAACCGGCAGGTCCTCAGCCGCCGGGTGCTGCAGGCCCCGGTGCCTGAAATCGAACGCGGGGGAGATGTCGGACCCGCCTCCCGCGGCGCCGATTATCACCGGCTCATCTGGCCGGCGGCGGGTCCCATCGCGTCTCCTTTCGGTTGGCGGACCATCTTCGGCCGGCGGGAGTTCCACACCGGCATCGACATCGGGGCCCCTTACGGAGCGCCGATTGTGGCCGCGGCCCCGGGCGTGGTCACCTTCACCGGCTGGGAAAGCGGTTACGGTCGCACGGTAACCGTGAGTCATGGCGACGGCGTCTCCACCCTCTACGCCCACATGTCCGAAAGCCTCGTGCACGAGGGGGAGGTCGTCGGCCAGGGGCAGGAGTTGGGACGGATCGGGGAAACCGGCCACGCCACCGGTCCCCACGTTCATTTCGAGGTCCGCGAAGACGGCACCCCTGTGAATCCGATGGACTTCCTTTAGAAGGTCGACGCCCCGCCGGTGGGCACACGCCGGGGGCCGGCCACGTGGGAATTTACGTGGGCAACGGCCTGATGATTGACGCCGAAGACTACGGCGTTGTATTCGATAATATCAGCAACAGTTACTGGGGCCCGCGCTACCTCGGCGCGAGGCGGATCGTCCAGCCTTAGCGGTAGGCGTCAAGCTTGAGCAAGCCGGCCCGCGCCGGCTTTTTTCCAGTGAAAAGCACCTTTTGGCCGGTGGGGCGCGGTGCTATAATTGAAAGCATGCGTAAAGCGGGCGGGATCTGCCCGGCGGACCGGCAAAGGTGGCATGAAGATGAGGCTTTCGCATAACATCAACCTAAGGGGGTGGTTGTCCTGGGGGCTGCTCCTCGTGCTGGTGGCGGCGCTGGGCGCCCTGGTTCCCCGCGGTCCTCTGGCCAGGGGTGTTTATGCCGCGACGCGCAGGCTGGTATCCTGGTATACTGTGCACGGGTACCCCGGATACCTGGCGATGACCGGAAAACACGCGGTGGTGCGCTACCTGCCCGGCGACCGGGCGGATGCCGCGCTGGTGCTGGCGGCAACGGAAAAATACTACGGGCGGGTCATGTCCGACTTCGGCGTCCGCCCGAACAATCCCGTACCGGTGGTCGTCTATCCCACAGCCGCGGCGTTGAACAAAAGCTTCGGCTGGGGCGACCTGGACGCCATGGGCGCTTACTGGGCCGGGACGGTCCGGGTACTGGCCCCTTCGGCCTGGATCGGCACCGCCTCGCCGGTATTGGATCGCGACATCTTTTTCGCTGAAGGGCCCATGGCCCACGAGTTGACCCACCTCGCCGTGGACGACCGGACGGGGGGCAACGGCCCCCGCTGGCTTCAGGAAGGGCTGGCCCAGTGGGAGGATCGCCAACTGACGGGGTTTAAGCTGCCTCCGCCGGAGGGGGGCACCTGGTACTCCTTCGCCGACCTCGCCGGGTGTTTTGATTCGTTGACTGACCAGCCGACGGCCTATTACCAGTCCCTCGCGGCCGTCACGTACATGTACAGACGGTTCGGTGCCCCAAAGGTTAACGCCCTTCTGGACCTTCTGCGGGCGGGGCGGTCAATGGAACAGGCGCTGTCCGGGGCCTTCGGGGAAAATACGGCGGCTTTTGCCGTCCAATACCAGAAATTCGCAACGACAAATTTGGATTGGTGGTAGAATTTGTGGAAGGATTATCACTATAGAGCGAGAATATGTCTCTTGGTATGCCGGTTGATCGATATTGGGGAAATTCGAGGGGAATAGATGAATAAGATCGTTGTGTCGGGAGGCCGCCAATTAAGGGGCAGGGTTCGGGTGAGCGGGGCGAAAAACGCTTCTTTGGCCGTATTGTGCGCCGCCATGATGGCTTCCGGGGAAGTCGTCCTGGAGAATGTCCCCACCATCAGCGACATACTTGTTTTGGCCGATATTTTGCGGGGACTGGGTGCGCGGGTGGAATGGCTGGAGCGCGGGCTCATGTCCATCACGCCTCCCACCCAGGCCGGCGGGGAAGGAGCCACATACCCCGAGGTGAAGAAGCTGCGGGCTTCCAGCCTGCTCCTGGGGCCGCTCCTGGCCCGTTACGGGCGCGCCCGCGTAGCCCTGCCCGGCGGCTGCAACATCGGCATCAGGCCGATGGACCTGCACTTCAAAGGGTTGGTGGGCCTGGGGGCCGATCTCAGCCTGGAACACGGGTGCATCGGCGCCGAAAGCAGCGGCTTGAAGGGGGCGCGGATCTACCTGGATTTTCCGAGCGTGGGAGCTACGGAAAATATCATGATGGCGGCTTGCCTGGCCAAGGGCCAAACAGTCATTGAGAACGTGGCCAAGGAGCCCGAACTCGTGGATTTAGCCAATTTTCTCAACAGCATGGGAGCCAGGGTGCGGGGTGCCGGTACCGACGTCATCAAGGTCGAAGGCGCCGACGGCCTTTCCGGGGGGCGCTACAGCATCATTCCGGACCGCATCGAGGCCGGTACCTTCATGGTGGCGGCCGCGGCTTCACGGGGTGAGGTGACCGTGGAAAACGTCATTCCCTTCCACCTGCAACCGGTCACCGCCAAGCTGCGGGAAGCCGGTATCGGGGTCGTGGAACAGGAGGACAAAATCCTGGTCAGCGGAAGCCTGCCGTACCAGAACATCGACATCAAGACCATGCCCTACCCGGGGTTTCCCACGGACATGCAGTCCCCCATGATGGCCATGCTCTGCACGGTTCCCGGTCTGTCCCTGATCACCGAGAACATCTTCGAGAACCGGTTCCAGGTGGTCAACGAACTCAAGCGCATGGGGGCGAATATCAAGGTAGAGGGCCGCGTGGCGGTCATTGAGGGCGTACCGGAGATTCAGGGGGCGCAAGTGCGGGCGACGGACCTGCGCGCCGGCGCCGCCCTGATCGTAGCCGGCCTCCTGGCCAACGGGGAGACGGAAATCAGCAATGCCGAGCTGATTTACCGGGGATACGAGGACCTGGTCGACAAGTTGTCCGGCCTGGGAGCCTCGATCAGGGGCGAGGGCGGGGAAGATACGGTCGATGCGGATTGGTCCTGAGAGGTAGGCAGCCTGGGCGGCCCTGTTTGTGCCGGGAGGTACAAGGTGGCATGCCGCCGTGGGTGCGGGGCGTCCGGAAAAAGCGCCGGGACTGGTGGCGGATTCGACCCCGATGGGCGGCCCCCGATAGGATATAGCCCGCCAAACCCCCTGAAATGTGACTTTTGCCCTTCGTTTGGTCCTGGCCCCGCCAAAATCCGGGGCCGGGGTTTTTCATTTGCCTGTTAGCGGATTGAAATTCCGGCCGGCTGTTGGGCGGGGGGAAGAAACGCGCCGCCGGAGAAGAGCGAATATTAGCGAATATTGCGGTAGGGGGTGGAAGGAATCAGGGATGCAAGCACGATGTTTTGCTAAGGGCAGTAGTGTTGAATCAGTTCGTCAGTGATCCAGCGTAAGACCCCTGGATTGGCCGTAATCACTAAATATCAGCGTAATCAGGGTAATACGCGAGGTCGGTTCGGACGTCGGATGGGAGGAAATTACCGTTGGGAAAGGCACGATTTCCCGTCTGCCCGGCGCAAGGGATCTTTTTGTGCCGGAAGCTGCGATATCCAGAAGGGATTGTGGCGTAAGTAACGAATACTATTGCAGGAAGATGCCCGGGGTCCGGGAATCTTGCGGCGGGTCGGCCGGTATCGGGCCGGGGACAAAAAGAGAGAGGCGATCAGGGAGAGGGGAGTTGGGAAGTTTCACGGTGTCCGTTGATCCCGGAAGGCGCCCGGTCCGCGGGGAGTGTCCGGTCCGGCCGGCGTCGAGGCAATCGGGGATGACAAGGCCGCGGCCACAGGCGGTCCGGGGGATGGCCCGGGTCGTGGAGCCTGTGTCGTCAGCCGCACCGACGAGGCCGTCCGGGTCCGGCAGCCGGGGTGGTTCCGGCCCGGAGTAAAAGCACTTTTTCATCCTTACGGCGAGGGGGAATCAATTGTTGACTTATTATTTCATAGGAACGGTGCTCCCCTACATCACCCTGGCGGTCTTCACCGCAGGCGTGCTGTACCGGCTGGGGCGGTGGGTCGGGGCGCGGATAGTTCATCGCATCGTGCTGTCCCCGTTTTCCGCCACGCCTGCCGACGTGGTGGTCAACATCGGGGCGGAGGCGGTTTTCTTCCGCAGCATGTTTCGGCACGATAAGAAGATGTGGGGCGGAGCCTGGCTGTTTCATGTGGCCCTGTTCGCAGTCCTGGCGGGGCACCTGGTCGGTATCTATACGCTGGGTCGCGAGTTTATGTTTTTAGGCGCCTCTCGCAACCTCAGTGTCCATATGTCCGACCTCCTGGGCACTACCTTTGGGCTGCTGCTCCTGATGACGCTGTTGTACCTGCTGTACCGGCGGGTGACCATCAACGAAGTCAGGGTCATTTCCTCCCCCAGTGACTACCTTCATCTGTTCCTCATTCTCGGTATCGTGGTGGACGGCGATATCATGCGCCTTTTCCCGGCCGTCGGCATCGTTTACTTCCCGGTCCGGGTCTGGGTTACGGGCATCCTCACCGGCGCTCCGGTGCCCTTCCCGCAGGTGCCGCTGTTCGCCGTGCACATGCTGCTGGTCCAAATCCTGATAATGGTGTTTCCTTTCAGCAAGCTCATGCACTCCCTGGGCATGTTCGCCAACCGGTGGATCCTTCACAAGGTCTACGTCGATCCGGCTCCCGGTCTCCCGGGTGTCACCGCTCCCGCGGGCGAAGCTTACCAGCCGGCCATGGGCAGCCAGTATGTGAGCGGGGGGGTGTCCTGACATGAGTGAAACCGGTCCCTACAAACAGCCGCCGCGGGCAAGCGAGGCCGACATGCGCAAGCTCTACTGCCAGCCGGTGCCCGATGATCAGAAGGTGGCCAAGGCCATTGAATACCTGGACAAGACGCGTAAGAAGTTCCGTTCCTTCGTCATGGCCATGGAATCGTGCACCAAGTGCGGGCTGTGCGCCGAGAACTGCCACACCTACCTGGGCACGCGCGACCCCAACAACATCCCCACCGGACGGGCGGACCTCATGCGCAAGGTCTACAAGCGCTACTTCACCCCGCAGGGCCGGATGTTCGGTAGGCTGGTGGGCGCGGAAGACCTGACCCTGGACATGATCGAGAAATGGTACTCGTACTTCTACCAGTGCAACGAGTGCCGCCGTTGCGCCATGGTGTGCCCGTTCGGGATCGACACCTGCGAGGTTACCATGATCGGGCGCCAGATCCTGCACTGGCTGGGCATCGAGCCCAAACTGCACAACCACACCGGCGTGGCCATGGAGAAGACGGGCAACCACATGGGATTCCCCAAGGCGGGTACCGTGGATACGCTGGAGTTCCTCGCCGACGACGTCCAGGACGAGTTCGGCGCCACGATTCGTTTCCCGGTGGACGAACCGGCCGACATCCTGTACGTGCCCTCGTCGGCCG
>JAJYZD010000188.1 GCA_021800315.1 Bacillota bacterium
TCCCAGCGGGATCTTCCGCCGACCATCCGGGATTTCGATCTTTCCCGGGAAAGTATCGATAAGTATCTAGCAAACCTGGAAAAGGAATTACTTGTCAATACTATAAATAGATGCGGCTGGAATTACCAGGGCAAACAAAAAGCGGCTAAGGAATTGCAGATATCATTGGCGACCATTTACAACAGGATTAAAAAATTCGGTCTTTCCAAGCCGTTAGAGTAATTTCTAAGAGCTTGGAAGCGAGCCCCCGCAAAGCCGGTCCCCCTTCGCTCTCCGGCCGGACCGCAGGCAGCGGCACCGTGCCCGAACCAATCCTCCCCCCCCTTCCACCGGTCCCGGCCCTGTCCGCCACCCTGGTCCGGCATGGTTATTGCGTATCCAGGGTACCAATATCTCCTCATCCACCCGGGCGGCAAAGACAAGGGGGCATCTTTGGTTGTGAAGCACGCCATAAGAATAGGTACCGGGGCGGGCTACTCCGGGGACCGGATAGAACCGGCGATAGTTCTGGCTCAGAAGGGAAATTTGGATTATTTAATATTTGAATGCCTGGCCGAAAGAACCATGGCTATGGCCCAACAACAAAAACTGATGGAACCCCGGCTTGGTTACGACCGGTTTTTGGGGGACAGGATGCGGGCCGTCCTGGAAATCTGTTTTCGGAAGAAAATAAAGATTATCACCAATATGGGGGCGGCCAATCCGGCGGAGGCGGCCAACCAGGTTGTGGAAACAGGAAAACAGATGGGCCTGAACGGGCTGAAAATAGGGGTGGTCCAGGGAGACGATGTTTTCGCCATCCTCGACTGGGAACGGTCACCCCTTCTGGAGATACCGCACAATGCGTCGGCAGTCAAAGATAAAGCCGTATCGGCCAACGCCTATTTGGGCTACGAAGGCATCACGGAGGCCTTGGCCGGTGGCGCGGACGTGGTGATCACGGGCAGGGTGGCGGACCCTTCGCTGTTCCTGGCACCAATGATCCAGGAGTTTGGGTGGGCCCCGGACGACTGGGACATGCTCGGCAAGGGCACCGTCGTCGGACACTTGTTGGAATGCGCCGGGCAGGTGACCGGCGGATATTTTACCGATCCCGGTTACAAGGATGTCCCGAACCCGGCTGATTTGGGCTATCCGCTGGCCGAGGTTTTCCCTGACGGCGGAGCCTTTATCACCAAGGTTCCCGGTACGGGAGGGATGGTTTCCGTAGATACCTGCAAGGAACAACTTTTGTACGAGATAGGCGACCCAGGCAGGTATGTCACTCCTGATGTGGTCGCCGATTTCTCCCATGTCCATTTCGAGCAAGTGGGAGAAGACAAGGTACTGGTTGCCGGGGGACGTGGGCGACCCAGGACGGCGTCCCTCAAGGTCAGCATCGGCTACCTTGACGGCTTTATGGGCGAAGGCCAGATAAGCTACGGCGGGTCCACCGCCTTGGCCAGGGCCAGCCTGGCCGACCGCGTGCTCAGGGAGAGGCTGGGAATGCGTGGTCTGGATACCAGCGATCTTCACTCTTCTTTCATAGGCTACAACTCGATTTCGCGGACATTCCCACCATCCCGGCCCATCGAGGTAAGATTACGGGTCATCGGACATGTCCAATCACTGGCTGATGCCCGCATGATAGGAGATGAAGTGGAAAACCTCTACACGAACGGGCCGGCGGCCGGCGGAGGCGCTACCAGGTCGGCCAGGCCGGTCCTGGCCATAGTATCGACCCTGCTCGAACGCAACAGGGTGCATCCCCAAGTCTGTTTTCGGGAGGTATAATATATGCTCACCACCCTGCGGGAAATTGCTCACTCCAGAGCCGGCGACAAGGGGAATACTCTGAACCTGTCCCTCATCCCTTATAATGAAGACGATTACCCGCTGCTCGTCGATTTGATTACCGCCGGGCGGGTAAGGGATTTCTTCAGCGGCATCGTCGAAGGCGAGGTCAGCCGCTACGAGGTGCCCGGCATAAAGGCCCTCAATTTCGTGATGCCCAATGCCCTGGCCGGAGGGGTCACCCGGTCGGTTCAAATTGATCCCCACGGCAAGTGTCTCAGCGCGCTTTTGCTGGACATGGAAATAGAGAGGTGACTGCTCAAGATTGATAGAAGCGTCCTGTACGTCAAGATGAAGAAATACGGCATCCCCTTGTAGACCGGCAATTATCTCCAAACTCTGGATAGGGGTCCTGGCGCGGATTTTGCGTCCTCCCGGGTAAGCCGGCTAAAACACCAGGTGCAGGATCCAGCTCACGATGCTCGTGACCAGGGCGCCCCAAAACGCCGCCGCAAAACCGTTGACCTGGAAGCCGGCCACCAGCCGGGAGACCAGCAGGAAGATCAGGGCGTTGATGACGAAGATGAACAGCCCCAGGGACACTATGGTCACCGGCAGGGTCAGGAAAACCAGGACCGGCTTGACGAAGGTATTGGCCAGGGCCAGCACCGCCGCGGCCAGCAGAGCCGGCCACACTCCTTCGAGCACGATGCCGGGCACCAGCAGGCTCGCCGCGTAGAGGGACAAACCGTTGATCAGAAGGGAAATAATGATGCGACGCAATGTCGTCACCCTTTCCAAAAAGGGGAAGGAATCCCCGTTGCCGTAAAGAATATTGTACCAACCGAGATGGAAAACCGCAAGCAGGCAAGGGGGACTTCCGGGTGCACCTCAACCGCTGTCTGTTATTCGCCCCGGCCCATGATGAAAGAAAACTCGGTCGCGCCCTTACCCTGGACGTCGACGGACTGATCCTCGACCTGGAGGACGCCGTCGAAGCTGAAAATAAAGCCACGGCCCGGGAATCGGCGCGCTCTTTCCTGGGCACCCATACCGGCCGCTTTTTCGTACGGCTGAACGCGGCCGCCAGCCCTTATTTCCTGCAGGATATCCTCCTTTTGGCCGGAGCGCCCCTGGCCGGCCTGGTGCTGGCCAAAACCGAATCGGCCGCCGAACTTTCCCGGGTGGACTGGTTGCTCGGCCTGTTGGAGAGAGAGAAAGGTGTCGACCCGGGTACCACCGAAATAATGCCCTTCATCGAGAGCGCCCGGGCCCTGGAAAACGCGCCCGCAATCGCCGCGGCTTCCCCCCGGGTCCGGCGCCTTTTGTTCGGGGGCAACGATTACGCCGCCGACATCGGCGTCGCTTACGGCGGGCCGGCCTTTTTCCACGCCCGATCCCGGCTGGTGGCCGTCTCGCGCGCGCACGGCCTGGAGCCGCCCGTGGACACCGTCAACCCTGACTTCCAGGATCTGCCCGCCTTGGCGGCCGAAGCGCGCACGGCCCGGCGCCTGGGCTTCCAGGGCAAGATGGCCGTCCACCCGGCCCAGGTGGACGTCATCCGCCAAATCTTCACCCCGACGGCCGCCGAGGTTCGGGATGCCGAAAGGATAGTGGCCGCTTTCGAGGCGGCCGGGGCGCTCACCCGTCTGGACGGACGGATGGTGGAACTGCCGCAGGTCAAGAGGGCCAGGCGGATCCTGGCCGCGGCCCCGGGCCATGATTGACCAGGTAAACCGAAAGGAGATAAGGATCATGCGCAAACCTCTCTGGGAACCATCGGACGAAATCAAGGAAAAGGCCAACCTGACCCGCTTCATGGCCCTGGTCAACCAAAAACACGCTTTGTCCCTCTCCTCCTACCCGGAACTCTACGACTGGTCGGTGCGGGACATCCCCGCCTTTTGGGCCGCCGTATGGGAGTTCGCCGGGCTGGAAGCCACCCGGGGCTACGACCGGGTGCTCGAACAACCGGCCCTGTTCCCGGGGGCCGATTGGTTTCCGGGAGCCCGCCTCAATTTCGCGCAAAACCTCCTGCGCTGGCGTGACGATCAGCCGGCCATAATCTTTCAGGGGGAAAGTCAGAAAACGGCCCGCCTGACCTACCGCGAACTGCACAACCGGGTGGCGGGACTGGCAAACGCCTTGCGGGAGGCGGGGGTATCGGCCGGCGACCGCGTCTGCGCCTACCTGCCCAACCTGCCGGAAACCTGCATCGCCATGCTGGCCGCGGCCAGCATCGGGGCCCTGTGGGCTTCCTGCGCCACGGACATCGGTCCCCGGGCCGCCACCGACCGTCTGGGCCAGGTCGAACCCAAGGTCCTCTTCGCCTGCGACGGCTACTTTTACAAGGGGAAGGCCTTCGACTCCCTTTCCGCCGCGCGTGAAGTCGCCCGCAACATCCCTTCCCTGGAAAAGGTGGTTGTCGTCCCCTATACCGGTGAGAATCCCGACCTCGGCGGACTGCCCGGCGCCGTCCTCTTCGACGATTTCACCTCCGGCCGGGGGGAAATGGAATTCGCACCGCTTTCTTTCTCCCATCCCCTCTACGTCATGTTCTCCTCCGGCACCACGGGCAAGCCCAAGTGCATGGTGCAGGGGGCGGGCGGCGTCCTGGTCAACCACTTGAAGGAGCTTCTCCTGCACACCGACCTCAAGCGCTCCGACACCATCATGTACATCACCACCTGCAGCTGGATGATGTGGAACTGGTTGATGAGTTCCCTGGCGGTGGGTGCCGCCATGGTGCTCTACGACGGCAACCCCGCCTACCCCGGCCCGCGGGCCCTGTGGCACCTGATCGAAAGGGAGAAGGTCTCCGTATTCGGCACCAGCGCCAGCTACATCAACTTCCTGCGGGCGGAGGGCCTCCGGCCGGGAACGGAGCACGACCTGGCCGCCTTGCGCGAGATCCTCCAGACCGGATCCGCCCTGTCCGCGGAGGGGTTCGAATATGTGTACCGGGAAATCAAGGAAGATCTGCACTTCAACTCCATTTCCGGCGGCACGGACATCAACGGCTGTTTCGCGGGCGGCAACATCATCAGCCCGGTCTACGCCGGCGAACTGCAGGGGCCCTGCCTCGGCATGAAGATCAAGGCGTACGATACCAAAGGCCAACCGGTCCTGGACCAGCAGGGGGAACTGGTCTGCGAAGCCCCCGCCCCCTCCATGCCCCTGTACTTCTGGGGAGACCGGGACAACCAAAAGTACCTTGACGCCTATTTCCGCGATTACCCCGGAGTCTGGCGGCACGGCGACTATGTCCTGGTCCACGGCGATACCGGCGGCATCACCTTCTTCGGCCGTTCCGACGCCGTCTTAAAGCCCTCCGGGGTCCGCATCGGCACAGCCGAAATCTACGACCAGGTGGACCGCCTGCCGGAGGTGGCCGACAGCCTGGCCATCGGCCAGAGTTGGCAGGGCGACCAGCGGGTCATCCTGTTCGTCCGGTTGAAGGAAGGCTTTTCCCTGACCGATGACCTCCAGGCCGGGATCAGGAAGACCCTGCGGGAAAACGCCTCGCCCCGCCACGTGCCGGCCGTCATCCTGGCCGTGCCGGATATCCCGTACACCTTCAACGGCAAGAAGGTAGAGAGCGCCGTGACCAATATCGTCAACGGCCGGCCGGTTTCCAACCGCGACGCCCTGGGCAACCCGGCCTCGCTGGATTTCTACGAGGGATTGTTGCCGCAACTGCAGGAACGGTAACGCGGAAAATCCGGTCCGCTCATCGACCGACCCGGCTGCCGTAACAACCGGCAGCCGGTTTTGCGCCGCGACAGTCGGCTTGTTTTCACTAACATTATATGGTACAATCCGGTTGCCGGGCCGTTTTCGTGCATCTGCCAGGTAACCGGGTTTGTAACCGCGATTCCGAAAGGAGGTGGACCGGCGGGCTCCCCCGCCCGGGAGTGAGTTCGCCAGAGGCGGAAATGACAGGCACTGTCAACCCGGACCGGATAAACCAAAAGATGGCCGACGTCAAGGAAGCTCTCACAACCCTCGAAGAATACGCGAAACTCCCCGACGCTGATTTTCTCCATAACCGGGAACGAATCCGCTCGGCCCGCTATAGCTTTATAATTCTGGCCGAGGCCGCCACCAATATTGCCGGCCATATCTGCGCCCGCATCTTCGATAAGGCGCCGGTCACTTACGGCGACAGCTTTTCCATTCTGGCCGAAAACAACGTCCTGGACCAATCTCTGGCCGCCCGGCTGGGTAAAATGGTCGGTTTGCGCAACCTTCTTGTGCATCGGTACGAGACCATCGATGATAGGAAAATGCTCGAAATAATGCGCAATGATCTCGGCAATTTCCGGACTTACCTGCATAATATCGCCCGTTATTTATCCAGAGAAGGATCTGAAATCTGATGACCAACATTGATGACGGCTTTACCATTAGCGAAGAGGTGCGCCATACGCTCCCTCCGGAGCGCAAAAAAGCTGTTATCCGGAACCTGACGGGGTTTATACTAAATCACGCGGAAATCCTCTTCTCCTACCTTCACGGTTCTTTCCTGGAAAATTCGTCCTTCCGGGATGTGGATGTCGCCGTCTATTTCGACCGGACGGTACCGGCCGAAAGGCGCCTTGACCTCTGCCTGGATCTGGCGGTTGCCCTGTCCCGCCTGGCCGGTTTCCCCGTGGACGTGCAAGCCCTCAACGAAGCTTCTCCCGGTTTCCGCTACCATGCCACCAGAGGACTGGTGCTCTCGTCGCGCGATGAGGAAAAGCGCTACGACTTTCTGGAGCGCACCTGGATGACCTATTTCGATTATCAACCCGTTCTGAGGCAAATCCGGGCCGACCTCCTGGCCGGCCTGGATACATCCCCGGCCAAGCAGCCAGCCGGAAAGGACCGGTCCCGCGAGACCGCCTGAAGTAAGCAGGACTTTGAACGCTGACCTGCCGTCGGCTTGTAGCCTGTTGTTCCAAGTAGTATGATCCTGAGTCAACTAATCGTGTCAGGTATACGCGGAAGATTCAAGCGGTGCCACCCCATTTCCAGCGGCCGCCCAAGGTGCGCTACGCCCTGTTTTCCCGCAGCGGCTTCACGGAAGAACTTCACCGCCTGGCGGAAGACAGCCTCCTGCTTTTCGAAGGCGTCCGTTTCCATCCCGGCGGATAACCCGGGAAGGACTGCTCCCCGTGGCAACCTTATTCAGGAGGTTTAAACTGCTTACCAAACACACGTGCAAATGAACGCAATTAGCTGCATATGGTGTGGTTCTGCGATTGGCAAGCGCTTTTTCAAAGGTACTGGTTCGCCTGGAGTTGGTTGGTCGGGGTTGCCTCTTTCAGGATACCAAAAAAACTCTTTTTTGGTCTTGACAGGTCGGCCGCATATGGTGTAGGATTTGTTGCAGAGCATTGATCCTGTTCCCTATGTTCTCTGTAAAAGTCCATAAACAACCATAGTGAGCGGTGCTGCGAAATCGACTCAAAAGCCCGGACAGTCCGGTATTCTGGAGGAGGTGAACTGGATGAAGACGACTGCCAGGGGAGTAATCCTTGATCTAACAATGGAGCAGCCATGTTTTTGGGATGACCTGATGGCCCGGTACGGCGCGGCACGGGGTACCCGCCGCAGGCGGGTCGTGGGCATTCAACCGTCTTCTCGAAGACTGGAAGACACAGGACGTCAGGTTGGTAGTCCAGGGCAAATTCGGCCTTAACTCTCGTCAGGCGAACG
>JAJYZD010000189.1 GCA_021800315.1 Bacillota bacterium
GTCAGCGGAAGCTGCTACTGGAAGTCATGGAAGAATGGGTTCGGCTGAACAGGCCGTAAAGGTCTTTGCCTGGGCAGCGTGCGGTTTCGGCATAAACGTTAAAGCCAGCAACGTAAACACTTTTCCGGGCTAAGTTCTGGACTGTTTTCTTGCTGCATTTTCTACGTCTTTAGACGCATTTTTATGAAGGTGTACAGGATCCCCCCGGGAATCAACGCACGGGCGTACGGATCGTAACAACTTCGCTCGTTTTCCGGCCTTTACGCCTCGATCGCGCGCATAATGGCCACCCCTTCAGCAGATCCACCGGATTGGTTTTTCTTCACACAAAAGATCTCCGTTCTTAACGACTATCAGGTTAGACCAGGGGAGGTTACACTCCCCTCGTCTTACAACGAATATCAACGGGGTATCCTTTGTGGATAAGTCGAATTGTCCCGAAAAGTCAGGGGATTCCTTGTGACCTCATACCCGGACCGCCCGCACCGGCGTCAGTCCCTCTTCCTAATGCCGCCTCAAGATTCCAGTCTGGTCTCTTTAAGAATCATGCGTCCTATTGTCGAATATAAACCTGACAGTTAGTCAATATATAGAGTTAGGATAAATTCTTCACCTTTCTCTTCCAGTCCTGGCTCTTTTCCTACCAAATTTATCATCTGTCTAATAATCGTGGGTATTCCCCGACCCAAGCGGTCCATGTAGCGCAAATTCTGTAAATGCTGAAGCAGGAACGGGTTTCGGGAAAAAGAGACGCCGACCTTCATTTTTTCGATACTGACGGTATTAGGTAGACGGCCTGGGCTGCGCACCTCGATCCGGTCGGGAAAACGAAATACCCTTATCTTGGAGCGGCCTATGCTGTAATCGCGGTGTACCACGGCGTTGACCAGGGCTTCCCGGATCACTACGACCGGGAGTATATCTTTCTCCTCCCGCCTCAGATCCTGGATCAGGGCGGGTACAGGTATACTATCGCGCATGATCGTGGCGCAGCGGTCCACCACGTCCGGCAGCGTACCATCAATCTCCTTTTTATCCAATATATCAGTAGTTACGTCCAGTCCTGCAAACCGCGCGTAGCTTATTCCGGATTGAGGCAGATACCGTCCTGGTTTCTTACCGAACATGAGCAGCCCGCCGACTGTGGCCGGGTATTCTTCTTCGGCCTGAGCCAGAATTTCGGCATTAACAAGAAGACGCCGGCGCAGTTCGGGAGGTTCCTCCTCAATATCGAATAGATGAAAATCAAGAAAATGTTGATGCAGTTTGGCCGTATCCAAATCCTTGTCCGAGGCCCTGGAACAGGCGTAATGTCATAGTGCAGCATACCCGGCAACTGCAACAGGCGGGCCAGGGCCTCCCTGGTAACCATGCGTTTGGTGGAACCAATGCGGATATAATACTTCCCCGAGGAGGCCTGATACGGCTTATAGGGCCCCTTGGGAACTTTCAAAACAGCTACCGTCTTGTCTTCAATCCGGACTTTCTGAAATGACGGTATGATTGCGGGACTGACATTGTGAGAACAAATATTCATCAGCCACTGCTCCGTATCCGTCCTCTGGACACCTTCGATCACCCCATCATCGGTCACCCCGATAAGGATCATTCCCCCCTCGAAGTTCGCAAAAGCCACAATCTCCTCGGCCAAGTGCTCCGGCCTAACATTTTCGCGCTTAAACTCCACGCCTGAATTCTCACCATTGGCGACTGTCTCTAGCATTTCCTGGGCTGTCATGATCTAAGATCCCCTCCACAAGCAGGTATCCACACTTGCTATCAGTTTAGACCTGTTCTTTCCCGGTCAAAGTGTTAACAGGCATCTTCAAAACTGCCGGCTACGTCTGACAGCATGGATGTCGGCTTCAATTTACGGGCATGTCTCAGAAATATGTTGACAAGTCCGGCCGGTGAGATCCAGTGGACCCACCTCAACGAAGGCCCGTTCGGGTCGCGGAATCCGCAAACCCGTAAGGTTTGGGCGGAGGTGTAAGCCCTGTGGCCGATCACCCCGGTCTGACCATCACAAGGCTGTCAACTAATTTTCGAGTCCAAATGAGACATGCCAATTTACGCGTCCAAAATCTTGTCCAGTCGCTTTTGAAGGGATATCTCATGGAGCCTGCCCATAGCTAAGCCGGCCTGGCCGCTCCGCAAGGCATTCAAGTCCTCTTCCCGGCTGTTTTCCCGGATGACCGAAACCGCCACCGTTTTCGCCTTGGTGCGACCTGAATCCAACCGTGGTTTTGGCGGAATTACAACCATAGAGAACACCTCGTTCCCTCATATCAATTATACCCAAGTAGGCTACAGTTTACAACCAGAACTCAACGAGGATGTCTCAGATAATCCAGTACTTTCCCCTCAATCTCACGAATTTGCAGTCGCGTGACCCCAAAACCTGGACTCTACCTCCGCCAAAGGCCTGCATGTCCCATCTTGCAGGCCAAACCTTGTTATTATCACTTGCCGCTCCGTTTCATCCAGGCGATGTCCAATAGCTTCCAGTATCTCCTCACAGGTATACAAATGCATCACTCCTAAAAACCGATAATCGGCGTCCCGCGCCTGCAGCCCGGGGCGGTTTGCGTCCGCTGGCTTTCGTCTCTTCCCCGGCCTGAACGCGGGCTTCTTCTTCCGCGTAATATTCAATACCTATGTTCAACGCCGCCGTGTAGTCCCGGTCCCCGGCCCTCATTCCGGTGAGCGCCGCCACCTGTAACGTAAACCCGAAAGATTAGCCGGCAACCAAGACCTTGAGATGTAGCCCGCCTCTCCTCACTTTCCGGGGACAAGCTGGAATCCTGCCTGAGTAAAATGGCGGTCAAAAGCAAATACCCTGCTCAGGCCAAGTTTTTTCATAAAGACAAAACTTGTGCAATCAGTAAATGAAAAGTCCTTGTCGTGATATGTACTGAATGTCAGCCAGGAGTCCTTCCAAGCGTCTTCATCCATCCACAAAACCTCAACGACCGCGCTGTTTTGAACCGCCTGCCCGAACTTCACCGCGTTGGCGTGGCCGGTTCTCATGCGGAGTAGGGTTAAGGTTTCGTCCATTACATAATCACTGGTATACAACCATGCCCCCATTCCCTGGATACTTTTCCAGAGCCGGGCGGCTTGATCGTGGTTTTGATCCGACCTGTCCGTCAAAGCGCACCATGCCGAAGTGTCGACAAACATCAGTCCCCACCCTTCCGTTGACCGTACAGGTAGTCATCGTGTCTTTCCGAGAGATCTCCCAATCCACTGCTACCCATACCGGCAATCAGCCAGATTGGATCAGTCGGGTCGGCTGTTTGTTCGCTTGCCAAATACACCCTCAAGGATTCCCGGATCTGTTCGGACATAGCCTTCTTGGTTTTCCTGGCCCGCTGTTTCAGGGCAGCATAGAGTTGATCAGAAAGGTAGATCTGCATCCTTACAGACACTGCGTTCCCCCCTTGCCAAGGATATATGTTATACATTATACATCATTAGCCTGTTTGTCAATACATCCCCGAGGAGAAATCCGGGTGCCCACGGGTGGCATACCGGCAAATTGCCGCTTACGCGTCTTCGCCCCAGGGCTTCTTCTCCGCCATCAGCCCCTGCTGCAGGTGGACGAAGTAGGGAAAGAGGAGACGGTAGACGTCGGCCAGCACCTCGGGATCGAAACCCTCCCGGCGGGCCCATTCCCGGAGACGGGTGAGCACCTCTTCCTCCCGGCCGGGGTCCCGAAGGCTGGGACGCCCCTCCTTGGCCCGGGCCACCGCCTTCATCAGGGCGGCCCGGCGGCCTAAGAGTTCCACGACCTGCCGATCTATGGAATCAATGTTCCCGCGCAGTTCCTCCAGGCTGACCGGGTTGACCGGGGAAGGAACCGTCCCGGCCGGGTAGGAACCCAGCACCCGGATCCGGGTCGACTGCGAGAACACCGCTTCCAGGGCCTCCGCCAGCATGGGATCCTCCCGGTGGCCGATCACGTCGATGAAAAAGTGGTACTCGCCCAGGCGGTTGCCCGTGGGGCGTGATTCGATGCGGGTAAGGTTAAGTCCCCGGGTGGCGAACTCCTGCAGGATGCGGTACAGGGCGCCGGGCCGGTCCACGATGAAGACCACCAGGGAGGTCTTCACCCCCCCCGCGGGCCGGGGCGCTTCCGTGGGACCCAGGACGACGAAGCGGGTGACGTTTTCGGCCTGGTCGTTGACCGCCGGTACCTTCACCTCCAGTCCGTAGAGGGCCGCCGCCCGGGGGGTGCCGATGGCGGCGGCTTCCGGGGCGGCCCGGGCCAGGCGGGCCGCCGCCGCGGTGCTGTCGGCGGGGGAGAGGCGAACGCGGGGAAAGTTGTGCCGCAGGTAGTTATAGCACTGGGCCAGGGCCTGGGGATGGGAATAGATGGTTTCCAGGTTCGAAAGCGTGGCGTCGGGCCGGGCCAGCAGGTTTTGCACCACCGGCAGCACCAGTTCGGCCCGGATGAAGACGTCCTCCCGGCCGGCCAGGAAGTCCAGGGTCAGGTTGACCGAACCTTCGCAGGAATTCTCCAGGGGCACAACCGCCTCCGCCACCGTCCGGGCGGCCAGGGCCTCGAAGATCTCCGGCCAGGTGGCGAAAGGACACAGTTCCATTCCCCCCCCGTATTTGAGCGCGGCCTCCTCGGAAAACGTACCCCTTGGACCCAGGTATCCCAACAGTTGCGCCATTGTACTTCTCCCCCCGCCTATACTTCCCGTCCTACGGCTGCGGCCACCTGCTTGATCGTAATCATCAGGGAGGCGAACTGCCCCGGATCGAGCGATTGGGCGCCGTCGCACAGCGCCCGGGGCGGGTCCGGGTGTACCTCGATGAGCAGGCCGTCCGCCCCCGCCGCGGTGGCCGCCGCCGCCATCGGCGGCACCAGCCGCCGGTCCCCCGTGGCGTGGCTTGGGTCCACGATCACCGGCAGGTGGGAAAGCCGCTTGACCAGCGGTATGGCCGAAAGATCCAGGGTGTTCCGGGTATAGGACTCGAAGGTGCGGATGCCCCGCTCGCACAGGACGACGTTCCCGTTGCCCTCCGTCATAATGTATTCGGCCGCCATCAGCCATTCCTCAATAGTGGCCGACAGACCTCTTTTCAACAGCACCGGCTTGCCGGTACGCCCCACCGCCTTGAGCAGTTTAAAGTTCTGCATGTTGCGGGCGCCCACCTGCAGCATATCCACGTACGCCACGGCCTGGTCCAGGCTCTCCCGGTCCATGACCTCGGAGACGGTGGCCAGACCGGTCTTTCGGCCCACCCGGGCCAAAAGCTCCAGGCCGTCCTTCTCCAGGCCCTGGAAGCTGTAGGGGGAAGTGCGGGGCTTGTAGGCGCCGCCCCGCAGGATACGGGCCCCGGCCTCCCCGACCCTGGCGGCGGCGACCATCAGCTGTTCCTCGCTTTCCACCGCGCAGGGACCGGCGATGACCACCATCTCCGGTCCGCCGAACACGGTATTCCCTACCGGGACCTGGCCCGGCCCGCCCCTGGCTTCCCGGCTGGCCAGCTTGTAGGGGGCCATGATGGGCACCACTTTTTCCACTGCGGGCAAAAGCTCCAGGCCCATTTCCCCCATGCGCGACCGGTCGCCCACCGCCCCGATGACGATGCGGTTGACCCCCCGGATAAGGTGGGAGGAAAAGCCGTAGTCCGCCAGGCGCTGGTTGACCTCTTGAACCTGTTCCTCCGTGGCCTCGATATCCATCACTACCACCATGAAAACCCCTCCTCCGTACTCCCGGCAACCAACGACAAAGCCCGCGGCCGTCCCCTCAAGGGACGAAAGCCGCGGACTCTCGCGTTACCACCCTCATTGACCCCTTATGGGGGGTCCACCTCGGCGGGGTACCTTCCCTACGAAAAAAACCTTCCATCCCAAGGGACGGAAAGCTTATCGCTCTTCGTATACCACCCTTGCCGGCACTAACGCCGACGGGCATCCAAAGTACGGGACGAGGACTCGGCCTCTCCGATACCCCCTTCCCTTTAACGGTGGAAGACTCCGTCCGGGCCTACTCCTCTTTCAGCCCGGCGGCTCCGGGGAGAACTTCAACCGGTCACCCCGCGGGAACGCTTGCAGCCGGTGACGCTCCCTCTCTTGGCGGCTGGATCCGGCCTACTTTTCCCCTTCCTCGCCTTTGACTCGCTAACTTACCTGTTATTGTAGCACCCGGCGGGGGGAAAGGCAAGAGTTTTTTTCGGCCCGGCGGCTTCGGCTCCAGATCCTGTCCAAGCCAGACGACGTGTGAGCCTTTCGATTGAGCACCTATGTGCCTTCGTAAAGCAAAAGGTTCTTCAAATCGATCACGGCCCCGGCCTCTAACAACAGATCCAGCCCTAATAGCCCGTTTATATTGCCATTGGGGTCAATGTTTCCAAAACCAAGGTTGAGAGGACCGACGCAAAAAGGACCACATCTTATCCAATCCACCTGCTTCTTAAATGCATGACGATGTCCACCAATCCCATAGTCAATACCAAGCTGATCAACAAGCTCGTATTCGAGGCCGATATCTGCGACAGAGTCAGGTGAAATTAGGGTGCAAGTAGCAGCGGTATCTATTGCTACATTTTCTATTACTTTTTTCCTGTCAGCGTACATAATCTCGATTGTGGTAAATACCAACCCATCCCGATGAATAATTTTCACCGTTAACCCACTACCTTAAAGGGACTCGGCTTGATCTCAATAACCATGTCTTTGTTGGCGGTGTGGCAAACCCATATATTACCCTGACTATTAACGAGCTCCTTCGTTGCTTCCCTTGGATCAGATATACTGCGAATAATCGCCACATCTTCAACTATTTCTTTGTTTCCCTCGATCCTGGACTTTAGTACCTCTACTTTCACATACTGATGTGGATAAAGCCTTCTTACCTCACTCCATTCCATTGACACATTCACCTCCCTCAAATCTTCGACAGTTTCGTTGACGCCAACTTGCTATTTTCAAATTCGATCATCTTCTTCGCGAAGCCCCTCTGTATTCATGCCGGACAGGAAGCCGCGCAACTCATTGATCCCCTTGGCTGGAGTAAAAGTAATCGCGATTCCCTTTACTATAATTTGCATTTTTTGACGCTTGCCAAAGTTAAGCAGCTTCCTTGTATCCCGGGCGATGAGGCAGTTACCGTTCCTAGCAACGTAAGCAAAACTTAGCATAGGGCACTAATTACGCAGAGGGAGGAAGTCTTAGCGGAATGGCATAAGGCAGGACGCTTACACGTCGCCCCCGCCATCCGCATAGTCCTCCGCCGTGATATTCCCACTGTCGTGTACTGGTCCTCTGCTTTAGTTCGCCGCGTCGCCCCGACAATGTCGGAAACCACTTATTCTGTGACGTGAACGGCCTCGCCACCGCCGCGCCCGTATAGGACACGGCCTGCCGGTAGGCTTTGGCAGCCTGAGCCAGTTTGCGTCCACTGGCTTTCTTCT
>JAJYZD010000190.1 GCA_021800315.1 Bacillota bacterium
GCTTCAATAATGTTCTTAGATCAACATCTCTAGTATAATTCAAAAATACTTCAGTGAGTTCCAAAACGTCGTACCATGATTGGAGTTGCGACCAAAGGGTATGTGCTTCTCCAGCATTTATGTTGGACTCAGCTTTGTTTGAAGAAAAGATATTGTTCATTGTATTTAAAACAACTCCTTAGATTTATCTCCCGACCGCTAACTCTGATGCCTTAACCTACCGCTACACGCTTACACCACCGTACTTCACCAGATGGTGATTCAGGTATATATTATCCTATCCACCATTTATGCGCGATAATCACGGTAATGATTGGAAACGTACGGCCGGTCGGCAACCACGAAATGACAGTCCTCTCCGAAGTTGTTCAGATGGTATGAGCGGGAGCACCGACTCATTGCGATCCTGGGGAAGACCGGTGTCCTATGGGAAGAAAAGACCAGGTGCACCATGGAAGCAGTGGGGTATGGGTTCTGGTAATATGGTAATATTTGCCGTAGACAGCGCGGGGGAGGCCCTCCTCCCATCCGGGATGACAACACCCAGTAGAGACCCGCCTCATAGGGCGGTTTCCCGCGGACCCGGCCTGTGTTTCAGGTTGGTTTTCAACTCAATTGCCGGCGCAGCATGAGCCAGGCCCCGCCGGCCATCGCCAACGCCCCCAGGATCCGGTACCAGTTGAAGGGAATCTTCTCCAGCCCGAAGAGGCCAAAGTAGTCAATCAAGGCCGCCGTACAGACCTGCCCGAGAATAATTGCCGTGGTCGCCCCGGCTACCCCCACTAACGGAATACTTCGGGCAACCGCATAAATTATCATTACGCCGATGAATCCGCCGAGGTAGGTATACCATGGAGCCTTGGTAAAAACTGAACCATCCCCCACCCTGAACGCAAAGACCAGGGCGGCGGCCAGAACCAGTCCCGTTGCATGCACTATGAAAGTAGTTTCCCAGAGTCCGGCCACCTTGCCCAGTGCCGCGTTAAGACTCCCTTGCAAAGCCATTGCCACCCCGCTGCCTGCCGCCACCAGAAGAGCCATGACCCGAATCCCCAGAATAACCGCTCCTTTCCCTTACCGCCTGCGAGTAGGTTTGCCCTCTCCGGGGCACCGTTATGTCTCGACATGCAGGCATTTCGGGAAACCGGGATAACGGCATCCGCGGCTGAAGAAAAACGGCGCACCCTCGGCAGTAATATGTGCGCCCTTCTTTTTCCGCACGTTCTATAGCAGCCGGTAACCCACGCCCGGCTCGGTGACGAGATGGCGGGGACGGGACGGGTCCGCTTCGATCTTGCGCCGCAACTGCCCCACGTAGACCCGCAGGTAGTGGGTCTCGTTCTCGGCGGCGGGACCCCACACGGCGCGCAACAGTTGTTTGGGCGTCAACACCTTCCCGGCGAAAGCCGCCATGTTCTTGATCAACTCGTATTCCGTGGGCGTCAACTTGACCTCGTTGTCCTTCACGGTCACCCGGCGCCTGGCTACGTCGATCACCAGGTCGCCGAAAGTCAGCACCGGCTCGTTGCCGGCGCCCGCCGCGTGGCGAAGCGCGGCCCGGATGCGGGCCAACAGTTCCCCCATGCCGAAAGGCTTGGTCAGGTAATCGTCGGCCCCGGCGTCCAGGGCGGCGATCTTGTCGCTTTCCGCTTCCCGCACGGAAAGGATGATCACCGGCACCTTGGACCATTCGCGCAGACGGTCGATGACCTCCAGGCCGTCGAGGTCCGGGAGCCCCAGATCCAGAAGCACGAGATCGGGTTTGTAGGTCATGGCCAGCGAAAGACCTTCCCCGCCGCTTCCGGCCGCCTCCACCTCGTAGCCATGCTCGCGCAGGGATACCCGCAGGAGCCGCCGGATCTGCTTTTCATCGTCTATGAGCAGGATGCGGGCTCCCTTACCGGTCTCCATGCACACCACCTTCGTACCCCAACCCGCCTGGCGGCGGGCCGGGGGCCCCACCTTCGTACCCCAACCCGCCTGGCGGCGGGCCGGGGGCCCCACCTTCGTACCCCAACCCGCCTGGCGGCGGGCCGGGGGCCCCACCTTCCCCGGCCGCGGGGACGTGCTCCGGAGCGTCCTTGGAAAGCGGCAGGGAGATTTTGATCACCACACCCCCATCCGGGCTGTTCACCGCGTGAATAGTGCCGCCGTGCGCTTCGATGATGCCTTTGCAGATGGCCAGGCCCAGTCCGGTGCCGCTCACCTGCCGCGGCGAATGGAGACGGTAGAACTTGTCGAAGACCCGGTCCAGGTCTTCGGGGGGAATCTGGGTGCCGCGGTCGCTTATCTCCACTTCCAGGTTCTCCGCCCGGCGCCCGGCCGAGATCCTGATCTCGCTGGCGGGTTGGGAATATTTCAGGGCGTTGTCCAGGCAGTTGATAACGACCTGCTCGATCAATACGTAATCGGCCTTTACCAGGGGCAGTCCCGGCTCAATGTCTATTTTGAGCGGGCGGCTGGCCAGGGACTCGCCGGTATGGCTCGCGGCCACGCCGATGATGTCCTGGATGTCACACCATTCGCGGTTCAGCTTCAGCATGCCGCTCTCCAGCCGGGCCATGTCCAGGAGGTTGTTGAGGAACCGGTTCATCCGCCTCGCCTCCTGCTGTACGGCCTGCAAAAGGTCGCGCCGGGCTTTTTCGCTGTACACGCTTTCGTCCTCCAAAAGGCCGCTTACGGAACCGATGATGGAGGCCAGGGGGGTGCGCAGGTCGTGGGAGAGGGAGTTGAACAGGGCGATCCGCAATTGTTCCGATTCGGCCAGCAGTTGGGCGTCCCGGGCCTGCTCAGCCAACTGGATCCGGCTCACCGCCAGGGCCGCCAGGCCGGCGAAAGCCTCCAGGAGGCGGCGCTGCTCCGCCTGCAGCAATTTGTCCGGACTGTCCAGGCGGATGCCCAGCACGCCGCGGACCCCTTTTTCGGTGCGCAACGGCAGATAGAGAGCGTCGGCGCCGTCCAGGGTTTCGGTACCCCGACCGGCGATCTCCCCGTGCTCAAAAGCCCAGGTGGCCACCGCCCGCTCGTTTTCCCCCAGAAGGAATTTACCCTGCGGATCCGTGGTAGCCTGCAATTGCAGTTGGCCGCCCTTATCCGGCAGGATGGCCACCACCTGACCCTGCACCGTTTCGGCAATCTTGCGGGTGACGCTCTCCAAAACCGGCGAAAGATCGGAAACGGCGGCAATCTCGCGGCTCAAGGCGTAAAGGGCCGCCGTCCGGTTTTCCCTCTGACGGGAACTCGTGATCTGGAGGCGGAGCCGGCCCGAGAGGGACCCGGTGAAAAGTGCCACCAGAAGGAAGATAACGAAACTGAACAGGTAGCGCGGATCGTGGAACATGAACCGAAAGGAGGGCGGCACGAAGAAAAAGTCAAAGGTCAAAAGCCCCACCACCGCGGCGGTGACGGCCGGCCCTGTGCCCCAGCGCACCGCGGAAAACAGGACGGGCAATACGTAGATCATGTCGACGTTGACCAGCCCGATGCCTGCTGTAGCGAGCAAACCGGCCAGGACGGTAAAAAGAAGCATCAGGAGGATGGCTCCCAGGTGAGGCATGGCGGTGAACGGCTCACGGGGGAAAGGGGCGGTGGTCCGGGTTCCCTCCTTTTCCTGCTTGGTCTGGCCGGGGATAACGTGGACGCTGATACCGTGGCTCTGCCGGATGATCTTGTCCACCACCGAACCGTGCAACAACTCCCACCACCTGGAACGCAGGGGCTTGCCGATAATGATCTGGGATACGTTGCGGGTGCGGGCCAGTTCCAGCAATTCGTCGGCCACATCGTTGCCGGAAAGGGTGACCGTCTCCGCTCCCAGTTCTTCGGCCAGACGCTTGTTCCTGGACAGGCTGTCCTTGGCCTCCTCGCTGACCGGAAAACGCCTGGGAGCGTCCACGTTGACCGCCAGCCACTCGGACTGCAGCCCTTCAGCCAGGCGGCGCGCGGTGCGGATCAGTTGGGCGGAAAAGGGGGAAGCGCTGATACAGACCATGACCCGCTCGCCAGTTGGCCAGGGACCGGCGATGCCGTGCAGCCGCATATATTTTTCGACCTGGCGGTCCACCCGCTTGGCCGTGTACCGCAGTGCCATCTCCCGCAGGGCGTTGATGTTACCAGGCCGGAAAAACTTGCGCAAGGCGAACTCGGCCTGGCCCGCAACGTACACTTTACCTTCTTTCAGACGCTGCAGGAGTTCTTCGGGCGGTATGTCCACCAACTGGATTTGAAAGGCGTTCTCCAGCATGCGGTCCGGAACGGTTTCCCGCACCTTCACCCCGGTGACCTGGGCCACAATGTCGTTCAGCGTCTCCAGGTGCTGGATGTTCAGCGTGGTGTACACGTTGATCCCGGCCGCCAGAAGCTCCTCCACGTCCTGGAACCGCCTGGCGTGGCGGGAACCCGGTATGTTGGTGTGGGCCAGTTCGTCCACCAGAACCACGGCCGGGTGACGTTTGAGGATGGCGTCCAGGTCCATCTCCGGAAATTCCTTGCCCCGGTAAGACAGGGAACGGGGGGAAACAGCGGGCAGACCGGAGAGCAAGGCCTCGGTCTCCAGCCGTTTGTGGGTTTCCACCCAGCCCACCACCAGGTCCAGCCCTTCCTTCAGCCGCTCCTGGGCCGCCTCCAGCATGGCGTAGGTCTTACCCACCCCGGCCGCCGCCCCGAGAAAGACCGTCAGCTTACCGTGCTCTTCTTTTGGCTCCAAACTGGCCAGCAGGGCATCGGGATCCACGCGTCGTTCCTTCGGCATGACAACTTCCCTTCCGGTCCCGGGGCCGTCCGGGACCGCTAAGACTTGCCCGCTAATTTGTCCAGGGCCAGGTTCAGCCGCAGGACGTTAACCCTGGGATTACCCATAAAGCCCAGTTCCGGTCCCTTGATATGGTTTTGCACCAGGGTCCGCACCTGGTCTTCGGACAGGTGTCTGGCTTTGGCCACCCGCGGCACCTGCAAAAAGGCCGCCGCCGGGCTGATGTCGGGATCCAGGCCGCTTGCCGACGACGTCACCAGGTCGGACGGCACGGGGGCGCCGGGGGGCAAACCGTTTTCTTTCCGTACCAGGGCGGCCCTCCGGGCCACATGCTTGATGAGGGTCTTGCTGGTCGGACCCAGGTTGGAACCGCCGGAAGCGGTGGCGTCATACCCGTGACCGGCGGCCGAGGGCCGGCCGTGAAAATAGCCGGGGCCGCTGAACTTCTGACCGATCAGGGAGGATCCCACCGGCCGCCCGTCCCGGTAAATGATGGATCCGTCGGCTTGGCGCGGAAATAAACCCTGCGCCAGGCCGGTTACGGCCAGGGGGTAGGCCACACCCGTCAGGATGGTCATAAAAAGGAGCAGTAAGACGGCCGTCTTGAGAGTCTTCATGGCTGCTTATCCCCATACCTTTCAGGATATAGTTTTTGACCGTTCAATGCAAGCCCAGGCCGGGAACGCGCAGGGCCACAAGAATTACGTCGATCAACTTGATCCCCGGAAAGGGCAGGATGATGCCTCCGAGGCCGTAGATCAGCATGTTGCGGCGCAGGATCGCCGTCGCGCCCATCGGCCGGTAGGCGACTCCCTTCAGGGCCAGGGGGACCAGGGCGACGATGATCAGGGCGTTGAAGATCACGGCCGACAGGATGGCGCTCTGCGGCGTGGTCAGACCCATGATGTTGAGGACGCCCAGTTGGGGATAGGTAGCCGCGAACAGGGCCGGTATGATGGCGAAGTACTTGGCCACGTCGTTGGCGATACTGAAGGTGGTCAGCGCCCCCCTGGTCATCAGGAGTTGCTTGCCGGTCTCCACCACGTCGATCAGCTTGGTCGGGTTGGAATCCAGGTCCACCATGTTGCCGGCCTCCTTGGCCGCCTGGGTGCCGCTGTTCATGGCCACGCCCACGTCGGCCTGGGCCAGGGCGGGGGCGTCGTTGGTGCCGTCGCCGGTCATGGCCACCATATGGCCCTCGGTCTGGTACTGCCGGATCATTTTCAGCTTGGCCTCGGGCGTGGCCTCGGCCAGGAAGTCGTCCACCCCGGCCTCGGCGGCGATGGCGGCGGCGGTCATGGGGTTGTCGCCGGTAATCATGACCGTTTTGATGCCCATCCGGCGCAGTTGGGCGAACCGCTCCCGGATGCCGCCCTTGACGATGTCCTTTAAATGGATGACGCCCAAAGCCGTATCGCCCTCGGCCACCACCAGGGGCGTGCTGCCCTTTTTGGCGATATCCTCGACTATCAACCTGACCTCGTCCGGCAGGCTTTGGCCCTGCGACTGAAGGTAGCGGTCGATGGCGTCCGCGGCCCCTTTGCGGATCCGGCGCCCCGCCACATCCACGCCGCTCATCCGGGTTTGCGCCGTGAAGGGCACGAAACCGGCCCCCATGGCGGTCAGGTCCCGCTCGCGCAAATTGAATTTCTCTTTGGCCAGCACCACGATACTCCGTCCCTCCGGGGTCTCGTCGGCCAGGGAGGACAGTTGGGCGGCGTCGGCCAGTCTGTCTTCGCCCACACCGGGAGCCGGAACGAATTCGGTGGCCATGCGGTTGCCCAGGGTGATGGTGCCGGTCTTGTCCAGCAAGAGGACGTCCACGTCGCCGGCCGCTTCCACGGCCCGGCCCGACATGGCCAGCATGTTGCGCTTCAGCAGCCGGTTCATGCCGGCGATACCGATGGCGGAGAGCAACCCCCCGATGGTGGTGGGGATGAGGCAGACCAGGAGGGCGGCCAAAACGGCCACCGTCACCACGGCCTTGGAGTAAATGGCGAAGGGCTCCAGGGTGGCCACCGCCAGGAGAAAGATGATGGTTAGACCGACCAGGAGAATGGTCAGGGCGATCTCGTTGGGAGTCTTGCGCCGCTTGGCCCCCTCCACCAGCTCAATCATCCGGTCCATAAAGGTTTCCCCCGGATTGGCCGTGATCTCCACCCTGATCCAGTCGGAAAGCACCCGGGTGCCGCCGGTGACGCCGCTGCGGTCCCCGCCCGACTCGCGGATCACCGGGGCCGACTCGCCGGTGATGGCGCTCTCGTCCACCGAGGCGATACCCTCGGCCACCTGCCCGTCGCCGGGAATCAGGTCGCCCGCCTCCACAAGCACCACGTCCCCTTTGCGCAAGGAGGACGCGGGAACGATCTCCGTTTTGCCGGACGTGATTTTCCTGGCCTGGACGTCCCGGCGCGTGCGGCGTAAACTGTCCGCCTGGGCCTTGCCCCGGCCTTCGGCAATGGCTTCGGCGAAGTTGGCGAACAGCACGGTGATCCAAAGCCATCCGGCGATCTGCCAGTTGAACCAGAGAGTGGCTCCCAGGCCGTACAGCGAAGCCCGGGCGGCGAAGAAGGTGGTCAGGGACGCCGTTACCTCCACCACGAACATCACCGGATTGGTCATCATCACCCGGGGGTTCAGTTTATTGAAGGCGTCCAGGACGGCCCGCCCATATAGGGAACC
>JAJYZD010000191.1 GCA_021800315.1 Bacillota bacterium
AATGGTTCCCACCAAAATAAACAGAAAGAACTGCCCTTTAAACAACTGGGCGGCAAACCCGGCCACCCAATCGGCGAGACCGGTATTGCTGATGGCGGTAGCGAGTGAAAGAGCGCCCGCCAGGAGGAGCCAGGTACCCCACATCGTCTTGGTCTGAACCGTGCGCCACGGTGTGGGCAGCAAACCCGGAATGAAGAAGACGCCGACCACGATCAGGGTGGCCAGACCGGTGTTAATCCTGGTATAGGGTTGGGCTATCCAGAGCAAAACGGCAATGCTGAAAACGCCCAACACCAGCCACTCCAGTTTGCTCACCTGTCCCATGGTTTTTTTCTCCAGGTCGATGAACTCGGTCCCGCCGGGCACGGAAATGTTGCCCAACTTCATCGTCCGCTTGACCATCAGGAAGATTATGGGCAGCAGTCCCAACAGGGGCCATTGCAACACGAACCACTTGACGTAGCTTATCTGGTAGCCCAGGACCTTGTCGAAAAGACCGGCCATGATCACATTGGGCATGTGCGAAGTGAGGAGCACGATGCCGGAGATCATGGGGAAGTAGCACAGGCCGGTCATGGCCAAGGCCCCCCGCGCCCTGGTCCCCTCCGGGGTGTCGTCGAAGAGGTCCATGATACCCTTGACGATGGGCAGGTTGACCGCCGACCTGGTTACCGCCGCCGGTATGATCACCCCGAGGGCCAGGTTTACGCCCATCAATCCCTTAATTATCTGGTCGACTTTGGGTTTGACCCGGCTGAGTATGCCCAGGGCGATCCGTCTGTCCAGTCCGACGCTTTGCATGATGGCTGCAAAAATGAAGGAACCGAGAACCAGGAAGGCGTTTTTGTTGGTGAAGCCGCTGAAGGCCTGCGACATTTGGGTCTGGGCGTTGGTAAGGACCAGCAGGAGCGGAATCAGAAGGCCCGACACCCCCACCGGAATGGCTTCGCTTATCCACATAATGACGGCCCAGACGGCCACGGCCGCCGCATGCTGTCCCTGTGGCTTCAAGCCCGCCAGGGGAGGCATGTAAAGAACGACGAAAAAAGCTATCCAGGCCAGGAGAAACCCTGGGAAAGCCGTATTCGGGTTCAGTCCCGCCTTTCTGGCGTTCTCCACCATCGTCAGAGGCAGATAGCGTATATACCATTTGTTGACCCTATCCGGCATTCTGCTTTTCCCCTTCTTCCTTACATATGGCATTCCTACGCCGTCGCGACCGTCCCCTCTCTTGCCGGGTTCTGGACTTAAGAGTCAACAGTTCCAGCCTAAGACAAGGTATTACTACCATCTATTGCCATAGTCCGATGGAGATAGAGATGGCAAGAGCGACGTTTCGGACTGATTATTCTTCAGTAGAAGAGAGCATTGTGCTGTACGGCTCGGCGTACGGTTTCCCCGGAAGGGATATCGTTGCGGACGGTTCTCAGCCAGCCTGAGTACCGATGTCAAACGGCTGTCGGGGCGGGTCAGTGCCAACATCCGGAGTGAACCCGGGCGATGCGCGAGATCTCCGGGCGGGCCAAAGGAACTTTCTGGGTGGGAACTCCCGGCTCTTAAGTTATTGAGAATATAATAACAAATCCCGGTCCCCGTCTTCAGTAATCCGCCGACAAGGTTTTGGTATTCTTAATGACAAAAAAGTCCGGCCGGACTCAGACCCACGCTTTCAGTCCGTCCGGGTGGAGGATCTTGATGTACTTTCCCTGCCACGTGATGGTTCCTTCGTTCTGAAAATCATTGAGGGTCGCCGTGACCGTGGGACGGGAACTACCGATCATACAGGCTATCTCTTCATGGGTCAGGGGCAAATCCAACCGGGTGCCATCCGCCTCGTGAATTCCACAACGCGCGGACAGTTTCAACAACAAAAGAGCCAGCCTGCCTGGTACGTAAAGGCACGCCAACTCATAAATCGTTTCCTGGGCCTCCCGCAGGCGAATACCCAGAATCATGGATATCTTAATGTTCAATTGTGGTTGGTGTAGCAATAACTCCAAAAAGTCGGCCCGCATAAACATTGCCACATGTACATTGGTCATAGCCTGGGCAAAGCACATCCTTTGACCGCCGTACAGGACTTCGGCCAGTCCGAGCAATTCCCCCGGATACCGCAAGGCCACCGTCGCCCTGTCTCCATCCTCCTTCAACCGATATATTTTGACCTGCCCCTTTTCCAGGAGATAAATCCGGTCGGCGGCCTCGCCTGCGGAAAAAAGGACGTGTCCACGTTTGTATTCGACGCGAAGTCCAACCGCAAGCAAAGTATTCTTTTCTTGATCGTTCAGGGAGTAATCAGCCATCTTCCTGCCTCCTCCTACCGCGGCCTGCGGCCGAAAACAAAAAGGGTTGAACCTGTTGACTGCCGCCGCCAAAATTATGCCTTTGTTTCGCCGATGGTGGCGGTGGGGAGCATCAGTCGCCCCGGCTTTGATCACCCCGACACGGGGTTAAGCGCTGACTGCATCGAAGCGCATATAAATTACAAATCAGCCTTATAAAAGGTGGCGTGTTTTATTATTACTGTTGCGGCATCCTTTGCCATTTTTCGAAGCCCCGGAGCGGTAACTTGCCGCAATAACTGTTAGTTCTGCGGTCAAGTGCAAAATCCTTCCCGGTTCCGGCTGGTCCCGGGTTAGGTACTGAGCGGAAAGACCTTCGGGAAGCGCTTTTCATCGGGCAGATGGTATCAGCTTAAGATTGGCTTTCTTCCAACAATCCAACTCTCTTCTTCATTATTCAAGGATGCGTCTCCACATTGGCACCGGCTTATATCGATACAGGCAATAAGCTTCTCAATTTCTGGAGCTTTTTACTTCTTAGGAAATTATACATTTATGCCTTGACAAATGGGATAAGTGAGTGTTCTCACTTATACAATAGAATGAGGAAAAGTGAGTGTTCTCACTTATACAATAGAATGAGGAAAAGTTTAGCAAATTTTAAGGCAAATTTCAGACGTTTCCTTCTGATTTAAGGTAAAATTAATATAGAAGTTCTCATGCTAGCAGGATCACAAGGATGGTGGTGTATTATTGCCCGGAACAAGTATGGTGATCCTGGCAGGGCACCTCGACTTTACTGTTATGGGAGGCTGATTGCTGTATGGCGACTGCAGATGAATTCCAAAAGCTATCACTGGAGGAGTGTGTAGCGGCCTTAGAAGTAGATCCAGATAAAGGACTACGTACGGATATAGCTGCCGAGCGCGTAAAAGCCTACGGCTATAACGAGGTGGTCGAAAAGAAAGTCTCACCTATTATAAGGTTTATCAAGAGATTCTGGGGTCTTACGCCGTGGATGTTGGAGATAACAATCATTCTTTGTATCATACTGAATAAATACCTCGATATGTACATGATATCCGCCCTCTTGCTGTTGAACGCTATTTTGGGCTTCGCCCAGGAGCACCGGGCGGCCAACGCCATTGAAACCCTCAAGCAGAAACTGAAGGTCAACTCCCGGGTCCTGCGGGACGGCAACTGGCTGGTCCTGCCGGCGCGCGACCTGGTTCCGGGCGACGTGGTCCGGGTTCGCGGCGGGGATTTTATTCCGGCTGATCTCAAAATTCTCAAGGGCGATCTGGAAATCGACCAGTCGGCGCTTACCGGGGAATCCCTCACGGTTGCCAAGGGCAAAGAGGACACCGTGTACTCCGGGTCGATCGTGAAGTCCGGGGAAGCCAACACCCTCGTCGTGCTCACCGGTACCAAAACCTATTTCGGCCGTACGGCCGAACTGGTGCAGGTAGCCAAACCCAAACTGCACTCCGAAGCGGTCATCGCCCAGGTTGTCAAATGGCTCCTGGTCATGGTCGCGCTGTTCATCGCCGCCGCCCTGGCGGTAAGCGCCCTGTCACGGATGAACGCTCTCAATATGGCACCGCTCATGCTCATTCTCCTGGTATCGGCCATTCCGGTGGCCCTGCCGGCCATGTTTACGATCAGTATGGCCATCGGTTCGCTGGAACTGGTGCGGCGGGGTGTCCTGATAACCAGGCTGAACGCTTCCGAAGACGCGGCCGGCATGGACACCCTGTGCGCCGACAAGACCGGCACCATCACCATGAACCAACTCACGGTGGCCGGCGTGCTGCCCTTCGAAGGTTTCACCGAGGAGGACGTCGTCAGATTCGGAGCCCTGGCCTCCCAGGAGGCCAACCGCGATCCAATAGACATGGCTTTTTTGCACGAGGCCTCGAACCGGGGAATCGACGCCTCTGATTACCGCCAAACGGAGTTCCTGCCTTTCGACCCCAAAACAAGAAGGACGGAATGCGTCATTGAACACGGGGGCGAAACTTTCCGGGTCATAAAGGGGTCGGTCAGCGTAATCGCCGGACTGACCAACATGGATGCCGCCTCCCTGGAAGCCGGGATGACCGACTACGCCCGGCGGGGGTTCCGGACCCTGGCGGTAGCGGTCGATCGTAAGGGGGAACCGGTCATAGCCGGCCTGATCGCCCTTTACGACAAGCCCCGCCCGGACGCCAAAGACCTGATTCGGCGATTGGGTGAGCTAGGGGTGGCGGTGAAGATGCTCACCGGCGACGCCCTTCCCATAGCCAGGGAGATCGGGGCCGAGGTGGGGCTCGGGACGCGGATTACGCGGATCGGCGAGGTGGAAGCGGCCCTGGAGACTGATCCGTTGCGCGCCGCCGCCATTACGGAAGAAAGCAACGGTTTTGCCGAGATCTATCCCGAGGATAAGTACGCCTTGGTCAAGGCCCTGCAGATGAAAAAGCACATCGTCGGCATGACCGGCGACGGGGTGAACGACGGTCCGGCCTTGAAACAGGCCGAGGTGGGCATTGCCGTCAGTTCCGCCACCGACGTGGCCAAGGCGGCCGCTTCGGCCGTGCTCACCAGCGAGGGACTGGGTAACATAGTCGACCTGGTCACGGTAGGCCGGAAGATTTACGAAAGAATTCACACCTGGCTTTTCAACAAGGTGGTCAAGACCCTGGCGAGCCAGATATTTGTGATCGTGGCCTTCTTTTTGACCGGCCAGTTTGTGGTCTCCGCTTTCGACATGGTGTTGCTCCTGCTCCTGACCGATTTCATCACCCTCACCATCTCCACGGATAACACCAGGTGGTCCAGAAAACCGAACGTGTGGAACATCAATAACGTGGTCAGGATATCCGTCATCATCGGGGCCATCGTTACCGTAGAATCCCTGAGCCTGCTTTACCTGGGGATGGGCCCGTTGGGCATGGCCGGCAACATGGCGGCCCTCCATACGTTCTCCTTCGCGATCCTCTTTTACTTCGGTACCGTCAATATCTTTGTCGTCCGCGAACGGGGACGTTTCTGGCAGTCCTTCCCCAGCAGGGCCCTCTTGGGGACCGTGGGGGCGGAAATGATCCTGGTCGCGGTGTTAACGACGGTTGGCATGCCGGGTCTCGTATCCATACCGTTGTCCTATACCCTGGCGGTCGTGATTCTGTGCCTCTTCTTCGCCTTGGTGGTGAACGATCCGGTCAAGTACCGGCTCCTGAACCGGCGTCCCAGGCCGGCCCGGGAACCGGCCCCGGCCGGCCGGTCGCATCATTTCACGGCGCTCCGCCGGACGGCTGGCGAAGGCACCGGGCAAAACCCGGGCCACTGAGGGCGGGCCTAAAGTACGCGGGGGGAGTGATGCGGCGAAAGGGCGAGGAGGTTTCCGGGCCGTCTGTCGGCGGACGGCCCGGGGCAAGGCGCGGCAACTTTTCGACTCCGGCTTCGGTTCGGACGGAAAGGTTTGCAACGGGTTTTGCCGGGTTTCCGGGTGAAAAGGACCTGACTGCCGACAAAAGAGCACAGAACAGGAGGTTAAATAATGCCGAGCTATGTAATTACCGCGAAGTGTGACGGTTGCAAAGGGCAGGACAAGACGGCCTGCATGTACATCTGCCCCAATGATCTGATGGTGTTGGACAAGGGGAAAATGAAGGCCTACAACCAGGATCCGTCCGCGTGCTGGGAGTGCCTGTGTTGCGCCAAGATCTGCCCGCAGCAGGCTATCGACCTGAGAGGTTATGCCGACTTCGTGCCCTTGGGCGCCAGCGTGGTGCCGATGCGCGGTTCGGAAGACATCATGTGGACCGTTAAGTTCCGCAACGGCCTGCTGAAGCGGTTCAAATTCAAGACCCGTACGACTCCCGAGGGCGAGGCCGTTCCCGACGGCGGCTACGCTACGGCCACGGACGATCTGAAGAGCCCGCTTCTGTTCACCGAGCCCGCTTCGATCGGTGTCGATCTTCCGACTTTGAAGTAACACGCTGAGGAGGTTTAAGAGATATGCCTGCTTTCGAAACTGTAGAAGTAACCACCGATCTATTGATTCTGGGCGGCGGCATGGCGTCCTGCGGGGCGGCCGTCGAAGCGGCCTACTGGGCCAAGAAACAAGGCCTGAAGGTCACCCTGGTCGACAAGGCGGCCCTTGACCGCAGCGGCGCGGTGGCCATGGGTCTTTCCGCCATCAACCAGTATGTCGGCCTGCAGGAAGGCCTGAATACCGTTGAGGATTACGTGAAGTACGTCCGGCAGGACCTGATGGGCGTCACCCGCGAGGACCTCGTTTACAACATCGCCCGTCACGTCGACTCCTCCGTGCACCTGTTCGAAAAATGGGGCCTGCCCATCTGGCTGGACGACAACGGCGGCTACGTGCACGAGGGCCGCTGGCAACTCATGATCAACGGCGAATCCTACAAGATCATCGTCGCCGAGGCGGCCAAGAACGCGCTGGGCGTCGAAAACATTTACGAGCGCGTCTTCATCGTGGAGCCCCTCATGGACGGCGACCGGGTGGCCGGCGCGGTAGGTTTTTCCACTCGCGAGAACAAGTTCTACGTCTTCCGGGCCAAGGCCGTCATGTGCGCCATGGGCGGTGCCGTCGGCGTGTTCAAGCCCCGGTCCTCGGGCGAAGGTCTCGGCCGTTCCTGGTATCCCCCGTTCAACGCCGGTGCCAGCGCGTACTTCACCCTCCGGGCCGGTGCCGAGATGACCTGCCAGGAAGTGCGCTTCATCCCGGTCCGTTTCAAGGATGCCTACGGCCCGGTCGGCGCCTGGTTCCTGCTCTTCCAGTCCCGGGCCACCAACTCCCTGGGCGAGAACTATATGCAGACCCGGGCGTACGCGCTGGAGGACTATGGTGTCTACGGCAAGACCAAGCCCGTTCCGGCCAACCTGCGCAACTACCTGATGATGCTGGATGTCAACGAGGGCAAAGGGCCGATCTACATGCGGACGGAAGAGGCCATCGCCAAGATCGCCTCGGCGGCCGGCTCGGAGAAGGAATTCAAGAAGAAGATGAAGGAACTCGAGTCCGAGGCCTGGGAAGACTTCCTCGACATGACCATCGCGCAGGCCATGCTGTGGGCGGCCACCAACACCGCTCCGGAAGAGAAGCCGTCCGAAATCGCCGCCGCCGAGCCGTACTTCATC
>JAJYZD010000192.1 GCA_021800315.1 Bacillota bacterium
CCGACGGATATTGTTTTGTGTCTGAGCACGCTTTGGGCCAGTCGCTGAAATATGTTTGAATGTTTTTCGGCCATGTGTGAACAGGCTGCCGGTCACGGCAACCTGTTGTCCCGTCACCTCCCTATTGACAACTTGGTTTCAGATCCAGGAAAACTCTTTGACTATGTCGTGTCTTCCAATCGCCGCCCCCCCAGCTTCCAGTCGGGAAACGAAAGTCAGCGTATCCGCCTTTCGCCCCCCCCTTCAGGGCGCGGAAGGCGGCGCCTATCCTGATCCGGTAATACAAAAGTTATCGCATAAACCTTAAAAAGACATGAGGGAAGTACGAACGCTTTGTGAATCTTCCAGGATAGCCGGATTTATCCCCGGACGGTCTGGTGCGGACCACCCCGTATCACCGGCCGTTCAGTGGGCGCCGTAATCACCGCCTTGGCCGGTGATCACCCTGCAACGCCGGCCCAACTTGGCGCCCGGGGCGCCCCGGTGTCGAATGGTCCATGCCGGCCTCTGTGGTTTTTGCCGGCCGCACCGGTATCTTCCGCGGCTGCTACCCGGCCGGGAATACCTCGTCCCTCAACCCGGCCGAGGCGCTCAGTTACAGGTAGACCACCCGCGTCAAGAGGGAGGGGCGGCCCCCTCCGCCTCTCCCTCTTGACGCCAGCCCAAGCCTGCCGGTTTGATCGATCGGTCAACCAAAGATTCGCGCCTGAATCCTCTGGCTTCAGGCGCCTTTAGGCGGGGGGGTCGTGACAGAAGGAAACGAAGGGGTGACACAGCTTGAAAGTGAGAATCCCGATTTCGGCGGACAGGTCGACGTTGTGCAGGACGACGTGTTCCGGTACCTCGATGTGTACCCGGGCGAAATTCAAAATGGCCGTAAGTCCGTTGTCCACCATAAGCCGGGCTGTTGGCCGGGCGGCACCGGCCGGAACCGTGATAATCCCTATGACCACCCCGTTGGCGCCCACTATGGCGGGCAGGGTTTCCAGGGGGTGGATGTCGATTTGCCCTATCTTGCCGCCGATCTTGGTCAAATCGTTGTCAAAGACGGCGACGATATCGAAGTTGCGTTCGGCGAATCCCCTGTAGGTGGCCAGCGCCCGGGCCAGCTTGCCCGCCCCTACCATGATGACCGGCCAGGGACGGTTCACCCCCAGGATCGTCCTGGTCTGATCGAGCAGTTCCCTGACGTTGTAGCCCAGGCCCCGGGTGCCGAATTCACCGAAGCAGGCCAGGTCTTTGCGAACCTGGGACGAAAAGACCCCTGCCCCGTGGGCGATCTCCTCCGAGGATACGATCGTCGTACCTTGGCGGCAGAGATTTTCCAGGGTATGAGAGTATTGGACCAGTCGGGCGACAGTCGGTTCGGGTACCTTGTTTTTTCTCACCAATCCCCCTCCCGGACTGAAAAATTATCAGCCCCGCCGGTGACCGCGCGCGTTTCGGCCGGACACCGGACCGCCGGGGCGGGGCGGCCGCCCCGCCCCGTACGGCCGGCGGTTACTCACCTAAACTGCCGCGGACTTGATCCTCGGCAACCGCCTCCTGCAAAAGCGGCGACATCCCCCTGGTACGTATGTCCCCGACCACCGCACCGCCCGTCCGCGGTACGGGGTTGAGCAGCCGGTACTTGATCGGATCGTCTATAACCAGGGCGAAGAACAGGCACAAAACCAGGATGCTGAGGTTGGCGAACCAGGAAATGGGCGCCAGCCCGGGCACTCCGACCGAGGACAGAACAGCGACCAGGGCTATGTCCGCCGCCATGGTCCAGAACAGGGCCTTGCTGGGAGCGGACTGCCAGAACCGTCCGCGCTCGCGGACCACGAAAATCTTGATGGTGCCGAAATAGAAAAGTATGTCGAAGGCGTAGGTGTGGAGGGCGGCCAGGTTGTTGGCCAGGCCGAACCGGTACAGTCCCAGGTAAAGCAGAACCAGCGACTCCACCGTGACCACGGCCCCGATGATCACCGATACCCTGACCACCTTGCTCACGTCCCAGACGTTGGGCTTCATGGACCAGCGGGTGTTATCGGTGGAGATCGTGAGGGTGATGAAATCGGTCAGCAGAAGCAGGAGCACCATGTCGAAAGCGGAAACCACGAAGCGCCCCGTCAGGAAAAAGGCCACGATTATGAAGATCTGGGTTTCCAAGGTCTTCACGACCTTGTTGAAGATCCAGGTAAGGATTCTTTCGTAGATCATGCGGCCTACCTTGACCAGGTCGACGATGTTCCCCAGGCCTTCGCTGGTCAGCACGGCGGAGGCGGCCGCCTTGGCCACGTCGGTGGCCGAACTGACCGCTATGCCCACCTCGGCCTGTTTCAGGGCGGGGCCGTCGTTCACCCCGTCACCGGTCATACCTACGACGTGGCGCTTGGCCTGCAGGGCTTTGACCAGCGCGTACTTGTCCTCCGGGTAGATCTCGGCGAAGCCGTCGCTGGCCTCGGCGATGGTGGCGGCCTTCAGGGGATCCGCCTCCAGCGCGTCTTCCACCTCGCTGATCCTGGTGATGTGCGTGCCCAGCCCGACCTCGGAGCCGATTTCCCTCGCGATGGGCAGGGCGTCCCCGGTCAGCATCTTCACGGCTACACCCAGTTTCTTCAACTCTTCGATCAGAGCCCTGGCATCCGGGCGGGGCTTGTCATAAAGGGCGACCAGGCCCGCTATGGTCAGATCCCCGTCCCGTTCCATCGCCACTCCCAGCGTCCGGTAGCCGCGCCTGGCGTAGTCCACCATCCTGTCCTCCAGGGCGGCCGCGTCCGTGCCGGCCAGGCCGGCGATGATCTTCACCGCGCCCTTGATCAACCGGAAAGATTTCCCTTCGTATTCGATGGTGCTTTCCGTCCGGCGGGTTTTGGGGTTGAATGGTATGAACTCCGTCTGCCGGTAACCGTCACGGACGATGCCCCGCGCGGAAGCCTCGTCGAGGAAGGCCATGTCTATCGGATCCCGGTTGGCCGCCTGGGAGGCCAGTGCCCCGTACATGATGACGTCGTCTTCGGAAAAGCCCTCGAGAGGCTGGACCCCGGCCACCGTAAGCTGGTTCAGGGTTATGGTACCAGTTTTGTCGGCGCAGAGCGTATCCATACTGGCCGCGTCTTCGGAGGCGTTCAGCCGGGTAATGAGGACGCCCCGTTTTACCAGTTCCAGGGAACCAAGCGCCATGCTGATGGTGAACATGGCCGGCAGGGCGACCGGTATCGCCGACACCAGGAGAATCAGCATGAGCGGCAGAATATTAAGAATATTGCCGCTCAATACGAGGGTTGCCGCCAGGGCGGCGGCTACGAACACGCCAACCATGATCATGAGCCATTTGACCACCTGGGCGATCACCGCCTCGGCGTGCAGCTTGGGCTTGGCCAGTTGGACCAGTTCCGCCGTCCGGCCGAAATAGGTTCTGGTCCCGGTTAGGGCAACCAGGGCATTGGCCTCGCCGGACTTCACGATCGACCCGGAGAAGACGATCTCCCCGTCGCACTTCGTGACCGTCAGCGATTCCCCGGTGAGCGCCGACTGGTCGATCTCCAGGTCGCCTTTGAGGCACTTGAGGTCGCCGGGAACAAAATCACCGCCCCTGACCCGGACCACGTCGCCGGGAACCAGTTCCCGCGCCGGCAGCACCTGCCACTGGCCGTCCCTCAGGACCCGTGAATTCACCCGCAGCTTCCGCTTGAGGGTTTCCACGGCATTGGCGGCCCGGTACTCCTGGATGAAGCCCAATACAGCGTTCAAGACAAGGAGTCCGGCTATCAGGTACATATCGAGATATTTGTGAAGTAATATCGTGAGGATTATGGTAATTTCGAGCATCCATGCCGTAAGACCCCAAAACCGACGGGCGAATCTCGCTATAGGTGAAATCTTCTGCTCCGGCACTTCGTTGAACCCGAACTCTTTGATTCTCTTCTCAACTTCCGCGCTGGACAGTCCCCTTTCAGGATCAGTACGCAACTCTGTTACGCATTCATGCGATGTCATATTCTTATAGTCATCAGCATTCAACATTTAAATCACCATCCTGCAGAACTGAAGTAGGGGGAAATAGCCGCTCTGACCAATATTTCCTACCTTATACAGCAATGGCTGCCAATCTGATCCAATAGAAGTTCTTTCGTTACGACATGCATGGAGGAGCGGTCCGTCGGACAAGCTGTATCAGTCCGCGTCTTTACCCACAGCACCAACCTGGCAAGCAACCACCTCTCTCTCCTGGCTTCCATTTGAGAATGTGAGATCATCCACTTAACTTATACCTTAAATTTACCTGAAAAACCTTAAAGAAAGCTTAAAATTGAATAAAGGTTTACTCATATGTTAGTGCAAGTGAACATATGAACATATGCCGGGTCCCGCACCCTTACCGGACAAATCGCGATAGCCGGCTGATTTTCAGAGCGGCCGGAAATGCTCGGCGGGCCGGACAAGTCCAGGAGGGCAACGCTGACGCGGGATGAAGGGGGACATCGCCGGGACCGGACTAATTCCGTTTTGCACAAATCCTGGCCGGTGCAGATATGCGACTAATTGCACGTCCTGGGAAAAAAGCCTTTCTTCAAGGCTAAAGAGGCCCGGACGGAATAAATGGTATTGTGAATCCTGGTACGATACCGAGAAAACCGGCCTGTCCGGGGCGAACGGCCGGAACGATCCCGCGGCCACCAGCTTGCCGCCGTTCGTTCGGGACCCTGGCGGGCGCCGTTATGTGCGGACGGGTGCAAATCTTCGGCCCAGTTGCCCAACGAGAAAGAACTTGAAGATTAAAACAGCGGGAGCAAAACGGGCTGGAAAATGAAAGGCCGGTGCCCCGTCAGGCACCGGCTCCGATTTGGCCCCGGTCAGTCCAAAAAACAGCTGTTGCCGATGAATTCGCGGATAATGGAGTTGGCCGGCACGGCTTCGGCGTTGATAGTGACGAAATAGCTCAAGAACTCCCGCAGGCGGCGCGCTTCGGAGTGTTCGCGAAATTCGGGCGTTATCTGTTCCAGCAGGGGGTCGGCCACCCCTTTGAGCACGGCCAGTTCGTAGACCAGGGCCGAGTTGAACATGACGTCGGCGCTCTCCTGAAAGGGGAAGATGTTGCTTTCCTCTCCCCGGCGCACCGACCACCACATGGCGATGGTGTCCCGGGCCGAATTGCCCCGGCAGCGGAAGTCCCGTACGATGCGCCGGATAATGCGCAGGTCGGTGGTGGGAATGCGGTTGTGGTCGTCCAGGTTGAGTTGGGTCAGGGCGCTGACGTAAATCTTGAACTTGCGTCCCAGGGGAATGGCATTGGTCAGTTTGTCATTCAGTCCGTGAATACCTTCCACCACGATCAGGTCCGACTCCCCCAGCTTGAGCGTTTCGCCGCGAAACTCCCGCCGGCCGGCCTTGAAATTATAATACGGCAGTTCCACTTCTTCGCCCTGGATCAGCTTAATCAGGTGGTCGTTGAACAGGGGCCGGTCGATGGCGTCGAGGTGCTCGAAGTCATAATGGCCGTCATTGTCCACCGGCGTCTTCGCCCGGTCCACGAAATAGTTGTCCAAGGAGATGGGCACGGGATGGATACCGTTCACCCGGAGTTGGACGGCCAGGCGCTGGGCGAAAGTGGTCTTGCCGGAGGAAGACGGCCCGGCGATGAGCACAATCCGGACGTGGTCGCTATTGGAGGATATCAGGTCGGCGATCCGGCCGATCTTTTTCTCGTGGAAAGCTTCCGCCACCCGGACCAGTTCCGCCGCTCCCCTGCTCTGCAACACCTTGTCCAGGGAAACCACGTCCCGAATATCCAAAACCTTACCCCATTCATCCGCCTCCAGGTAGACATTGGCCAGTTTGCCCTGTTCCACGTACTCCGGAATCACCTCCGGATTCCGCTCCCGGGGCAGTTCCAGGATGAAGCCGGGCAGGTAGAACCGCAGGCGGAACGTCTTCAGCAGACCGGTGTCGGGCACCATCGGGCCGTAGGAATAGTCGTGGAACCAACCGCAGGTGTAGATATCGACTTCCTGGGAATGCCGGTAGTTCAGCAGGTCGATCTTTTCCCCCTGGTCCGACTCCGTGAGCAGCCTGATCACTTCGTCCTTGTGGAGGCGCCGCCGGACAATCGGTTCCCCGACGGCGATGATTTCCCGCATGCGCTCTTCGATAAGCTGGATATCCTGCTCCCGCAGGGCCCGCTCCATGCCGATGTACCCGTAAAGGCCGTTGCCCAGGGAATGTTTCACCGTTACCTTGGAACCCGGGAAGACTTCGCTGGCCGCGCGCACCAGCACCATGACCAGGCTGCGCGCGTAAATGCGCCGCCCGTCCTCGTCCCGGTAATCCACGAATTCCAGCCGACAGTCCTGGTCGAGTTCGAAGTTTAAGTCCTTCAACGCGTTGTTGGCTTTCACGCCCAGAGCGGGCGGCTTTTCCTGTGGGTACAGCGCCAGGACCTCCAGGGCCCTGGTACCCCGGGGCAGGGACAATGTTCCCACACCGGCCAGTTCGACCGTGACACCGGCGGGAAGGGAATTCCGTGCCGCGGCTTCCATGCTGAATCCCTCCCGGCATAAGATGTGAACTATTATATTATTCGGGACTTGTTTGTGATTACCTTTGGAGTAATTTGGACAGACCGGTTGATCGGGGCGTGGGTCAATGGCAGATGGCGGGATCGGCGTCGGGTCAGGATGGCGCGGGAGCTACACGATGCCGACGATTTCGGCGATGAAGCGCCGGATCTGCCAAAGAGCCCCGTGGTCCGGCATCGTAGCGGTTTCCCTTGATCTCACAGGCGTAGATCCTTTCAGCGGTCAGCAGAGACCTGAGAGCGTCGGTAAGCTGCATTTCACCGCCTTTACCGGGCCTGACAGATGGAAGGTGAACGAAAATTTCCGGAGTGAGAACATATCTGCCCAGTATGGCTATATTTTATGGCGCCTCCGTGCTATTCAGCTTCTCAATAACATCCATGACGCGGAAAACTCTTTCCTTGATCGCGTTACCGTCAACAATGCCGTATTTCGATACCTGCGAGCCGGCAACCCTTTGTACCCCAAGCACCGTAGACTGATAGTGGTTAAAGATATCGATCAACTGCTTTAAACAAGGTTCTTCGCCAGCGATGATATCGTCCCCGAGCAGAACGGCGAAAGGTTCAGCGCCAATAAATGACTTGGCGCAGTAGACGGCGTGCCCCAAACCAAGAGGCTCTCCCTGACGGACGTATTGAATGTTGGCCATTCTGGCTATCCTTTTGATTTCGTTCAGCAGTTCCCCCCGGCTTTTATCCCTTAAAACCTCTTCCAGCTCGAAGGACTTGTCAAAATGATGCTCGATCGCTTCTTTATTGCGTCCAGTGACAATGATAATATCTTCAATTCCTGACGCCACTGTCTCCTCGA
>JAJYZD010000193.1 GCA_021800315.1 Bacillota bacterium
TGCCGGGTCCGTCCTCCCAGGCGGAACTGGAAGACGGGAAGGCGTCGTACGAGGAGTACTGCAAAAAGCTCTTCGCTCCCAAGCGGGAGTTTGAAAAACCGGAGTCGTTGAAAGGCGTCCGCTGGATGAGTTGTACCATGTACATCTTCACCCCCCACGCCGTGGCCAACCTGGCCGAGTTGGGCGCCGAGGTGATCAAGATCGAGACGCCGCGCGCGGGCGAGCCGATGCGCCACACTTCGCCCTTCAACGAGGCCTACCTGTATCCCATGCACGATTCCCGGCCGGGCACCGGCACGGGGTTCGGCTACATGAACGCCAATCCCAACAAGTACAACATCACCCTGGACTACCACCGTCCGGAGGCCCAGGAAGTGTTCAAGCGCCTGGTGACCATTTCGGACGGTCTCACCGAGTGCTACCGCCCCGGCACGTTCGACAAATGGAAGCAGAGCTACCGCTACGTCCAGGAAATCAACCCGCGCTTCATCTACGTCTGGGGCGGCGGTTTCGGGTACGGACCCAAGACCTTCGGCGCCTCCTACGACATCCTGGGGCAGGCCCATGCCGGCCTGGCGAGTACCACCGGCTGGCACGAGGACTTCGGCGGCCACCCGGCCAAGCATACCAACTGGATCATCGACTGGTACTCCGGCACCCAGATCACGGTGGCTGTGCTGGCCGCGCTCAACTGGCGCCGCAAGACCGGCCTGGGCACCATGATCGAACTGTCGCAGGTGCAGTGCGCCACCCGGACCCTGGGCTACGGCGTACCCATGTACGGCCGCTTCGGTATCGTCCGCCAGCGCTGGGGCAACTGGGACACCCAGCTCTGCGTCCACGGCATCGTCCTGTGCGGCAAGTCGGACTACCCGGACGACCGCAACCCCCAGCTCAAACACGACGCCCGCTACGTGGCCGTTTCCGCCTTCAACGACGCCGACTTTCAGGAACTGTGCGCCGTCATCGGGCGCAAGGACCTGTACGACAAGTACAAGAGCCACAAGGAAAGGCTGCATGAACTCGCCCAGATGGATATCTACAAGACGCTTGAGGAGTGGGCGGCCGACAAGTCCCGCTCCCAGGTGGCCAAGGCCCTCACCGAGGCCGGGCTTTTGGCCATGCCGGTCATGAACGACAAGGAGGTTTACGAGAGCGAGCACTTCCGGGCCAGGGGCACCGTCCGCTGGCAGGAGGATCCGACCTTCGGCGACATCGTGGTCCAGGGCGGCTACAGCACCGGCCTGATGTCGGAGACCCCCCGCCGGGTGAAGTGGATCTGGCGCATGCTGGGCGCCGACAACATGAAGATCTACCACGAGCTGCTCGGCTATCCCGTGAGCCAGCTTGAGGACTGGTACGCCAAGGGAATTATCTAGGACAGGAGGGGAAATCCATGTGTGATATCATCTGGTGCCGGAAATGTGATACGGTCAACTACCTGGACCCCTACTATTTCTGGAACTGGCAGGGGAAAACACACTGCGCGGAATGCAAGACCGTATACTATATCCACATGATCAACGGTTTCATGTACGCCGGACCCGAGGAGCGACCCGGGGAGGAGCCGGACATCCTGCCGCTGTATGCCGACAGGCCGTCGGACGGCTTTGCCAGTTATTTGCCCGGGACCGAGGGGAGGACCCGGCCCTTCGAGTGCCAGCACCGCCACATCTACCTGGGCAAGCCCGACATGGTCAAGTTCAGCATCCGGGGAAAGCCGCTCCGGGGCTGGCGGCCCCAGCCGCCCTCCACGGGCAAGCTGGGCTCCTACGGTTTCAAGTGGGACGTGGCCAAGCTTTCCCCCGAGGTGTGGGCGGAGTACCAGGAGAAGATCCGGCGCGGCGAAGCCAAAGAGTGGTAGAAAAGGGGTGGCTTTGATGGACAAAAACCTCACTCCGGAGGAGTTTCTGGGCAGGATCATGCAGCCCGCCAAGCAGAGCAACCACATCTGCTGGAGTTGCAAGCACCTGAAGCCGGTGCTCAAGGATTCCGATTTTCCGCCGGCCGACCTGATCGGCTATTGCAAGAAGATCCACTGGCCGTTCTTCTGGTGCGTGTCGGAAAACGACATCGTCAAGAACTGCTTTGCCCATGAAGCCAGAGGCTGAGGAGGAACTGGCCGTCCTGGAGAAGATGGTGCTGGCCTGGAAGGAGGACTACGCGGGCGAACCCGAGGCCCGGTCCGATTTCCTCTTCGAGATTGAGGAAACCATGTATCCGTACCTGCGCCGGCTTTACGAGTGCGGGTACATCGACCGGGACGAGTTCTCCCGCTTCATGTATTTCTGCGACCGCCAGGTGGCCGAACTGAGCAATCTATGAAAAGAGGTGCGGGTTAATGCCCGAAAGATGCCGGGTTATCATATGCGCCTACGACCCGATGCAGGTAAGGGGTTACCTCAAATCGGGCGAGCGCGCCCTGTGGTGGTACCTGCCCGACGAACTGTACGCCGACTACCAGGTGCAGCCGGGCGACAGGATCAAGGGAACCCTGAAGGCCATTTACAACGCCAAGGGCGAAGAGGTGCCGGTGGAAGACCGCGATTTCACCTGGCCGGCGAGCAAGGAAACCGGGTTCGCCGTCCTGGTACCGGCGGACTTCGCCATCAAGTACCAGTTGACCGCCTTCCATTTCCTGGAGATGGAAATACACAGCATCATCCGGGCGGACGGCAACCAACCGGCAACCGAGGTTTACCGCGGCGAAATGAAGGAGCGTAAGGTATGGCCGGCGGACAAGATGAAGCTCAATTATTCGGTGGCGTTCATGGCACCGTGACCCGGGAACAGGCGGCCGCACCGGGCTGGAGGTTCATGGCGGGCTTCCGGCCCGCCTGTCCCTTCCTGGAAAACGTCCTGTTCCTGGAGGGGATGGATTACTCCTCCAACATGTACGCCATTTCGGGCGACTACCTGTCGATCGTGGACCCGGCCAACGATTACACGGCCTTCATCCAGTTGTTCGCCATGGGCTTTGTGCCGGCCGACATCCGGAAGGTCGCGCTCACGCACGGTCACATCGACCACGCCATGGGCGCCGTGGAACTCTTGCAGGCTTATCCGTCCTTGCGGGGAAACCTCGAGATCATCATGCACGAGGCCGGCCCGGCCGAGTTGAAAGAACTCCTTACCGAACTGGGCGGCCGGTTAAGCCTGGTGTCCGGCGGCGAGGTGGTCGACCTCTCCGGCGTTCCCTTCCGGGTGCTGCCCACGCCCGGCCATACGGCCGACGGTATCTGCTTCTACCATGAGGAGAGCGGTACCCTGCTCTCGGGTGACACCGTCCTGGCCTACGCCGTTTCGGCCCCCGACCCGGCCGCCGGCGGCAGCCTGCCGGACTACCTGGGTTCCCTGCGGCTGATCATGGGCTACCCGGTGGGCCCGGTTCTGACCGGCCACGACGACCCCGCGTTCGGCCGGGAAGTGGTGGCCGCCACCTACGAGGGCGTCGTCAAACGGATGATGGGGCCCAGGGTGTCCTGGAACACGGCGGCCATGCAGTTTGTGCAATGGGGTTCCATCGGGGACGCCCTGTACTGCTGCGAGCGGTGGCTGGAGGAGAATGCCGGGGACGAGGGGATGCTGGAGCTCAAGGGTATGTGCCTCAACGACCTGGGCCGGTTCAAGGAAGCCGGGGAGTTCTTCCGCGGCCGGCCGCGGAGTTCGTCCGCCCTGGTCGGCCTGGGTTACGCCCTGATGGGACTCTCCCGTTTCGATGAAAGCCTGGCCGCCCTGGACGCGGCACTGGCCCTGGATCCCGGCCGGGAGGAAGCCCTGGTCTACAAGGGGTTGTCCCTGTACCTGGCCGGCCGCGGCGACGAGGCCATGGATATAGGGCCGTTCCAGAGCGCCTTGGCCGACCGGGTCAAACGGGAATTGCTCTTGAAGGTGCAGGGCGGAGAGGCGGTCCGGTAGCCCCCGCCCGGACGACGGAAGGGCCCGCATACGCGCGCGGGCCCTTTTTGCGCCGGAGCGGGCTCCCGGTCATGCCCGGGACGAACGTGGTTGCTGTTGACAGGCGATTGGGCGGAAAAGTATAATTAGCATTATCGTGAGGCGGTGAAGAAATTGACGTATAAAGGGCTGATTGAGGCAAACCCGGCGGTGATGTCGGGCAAGCCGGTCATAGCCGGAACCCGGATCACAGTCGAGTTGATCCTGGAAAAGGTGGCGTACGGGGAGACGGTGGATCAGATCCTGGACGATCATCCCCACCTAACGCGCGAGGGAGTGCTGGCGGCCCTGCAGTTCGCGTTGGAGTCGCTGAGGGGGGACGTCGTGTATTCCATTTCCGAGGTGAGGCCATGAGGGTTGTCCTTGATGAAAACATCGCCAAATCGGTCGTCGAGCGTCTGAGACTGGACGGCCACACCGTTTTTCACGTCAAGGAGATAAGTCCGGGCATTTCTGATCAGCAAGTGATTGATGTGGCGATGCGGGAATCGGCAGTCATAGTAACTGAAGATAAGGATTTTGGCGATTTGGTGTTTCGTCAGAACAAGCCTGTCAGTGGGGTTATACTCGTTCGATTACCGGGTATGCCCTCTTTTTATAAGGCTGAGATGATTGCAACGGTAATAAGCCGGTATTCCACCAAGTTGGTAGACAGGTTTTCCGTAATCTCGCGTGACGGCCTTCGCATAAGGAAGCTATCCAGGTCAACATGATGGTGCCTGACCGCATCCGTTATCCCGTGAGAGCCATGCCCCGCCTCTTGACACCGGCGGCGGCAGCCGGTAAGCTGCTGGCAGAAGGGGTAAAACCCGGGTCCCGAGGGAGATGATCCGTAAATGTGGGTAGCCACGGCTGAGGAGATGCGCCGCCTGGACCAGGCGGCCATCAATGAATTCGGGCTGCCGGGCCCGGTGTTGATGGAAAACGCCGGACGGCAGGTGGCCGACGCGGTGCGTAAACTGACCGGGGAACCCAGGAGCCGGGTGATCACCGTGTTCGCCGGCAAGGGCAACAACGGCGGGGACGGTCTGGTGGCGGCCCGCCATCTTTTAAACCAGGGGGCCGAAGTCAAGGTCATGCTTCTGGTCGCGCCGGAGGAGGTTACCGGCGACGCCCGTCTCAACCTGGACATCTGGCGCAAAATGGGGCAAAAAGTCTATTCCCTGCACCAGGGCGACGCCATCAACATTGTGCGCCTGGTGCTGATGAACACCGACCTGATCGTAGACGCCATTTACGGCACCGGTTTCAAGGGCAAGGTGGGCCCGCGCGTGGGGCAGGTCATCGACATCTTGAACGCCAGCCGTAAAGCAATCGTCTCGGTCGACATTCCTTCCGGACTGGAGGCCGACACCGGCCGGGTCACGGGACCGTGTATCCGGGCGGCCCAGACGGTCACCTTCGGTCTGCCCAAGCTGGGCCTGCTCCTGGAGCCGGCGGTGGACTACGTGGGCGAGGTAAAGGTAGCCGACATCTCCCTGCCCGCCGTCCTGGTGGAACGGGAGGGCCTGCGCCGGCGCCTCCTGACCGCCGAACTGGTGAAGGGCTGGCTGGGCTCCCGCGCTCCGGCGGCTCACAAGGGGGACTTCGGGCGGGTTCTGGTCGTCGCCGGGTCCAGGGGCATGCTGGGAGCGGCCTGCCTGGCCGGCAACGGGGCGGCGCGGGGCGGCGCGGGCCTGGTGACGGTGGCGGTGCCGGAGAGTCTGGCCCCGATTGCCGCCGCCAAGTTAACCGAAGTCATGGTGCTGCCCCTGCCGGACGGTGGCACGGGGGTGATCACCAGGGGCGCCCGTCAGGAAATCCTGACTTTCATGGAGAAATGCGACGTGCTGGCCATCGGGCCGGGGCTGTCCACCGTCTTGGAAACCACCGCCCTGGTACGGGAACTGGTGACCGCGGTAAAGGTGCCCTGCGTGGTGGACGCGGACGGCTTGAACGCCTTGGTGGGCGACACGGGCATCCTGCGCAGGGCCCAGGCTCCCCTGGTGCTGACGCCCCATCCGGGGGAAATGGCCCGCCTGCTGGATACCACCACCCGGAAAGTGCAGGAAAACCGACTGGAGGCGGCCGAGACCGCGGCCGCGGACTGGCAGGCGGTGGTTCTCCTGAAGGGGGCCCGCACCATCGTGGCCGCGCCGGACGGCCAGGCCTACCTGAACCTGACCGGCAACCCGGGCATGGCCACGGGGGGCAGCGGTGACGTCCTGACGGGGCTGGTGGCCGGCTTGCTGGCACAGGGCCTGTCTCCGGCCCGGGCGGCGGCGGCCGCCGCCTACCTGCACGGCCTGGCGGGTGACATCGCGGCCCGGGCGCGGGGGATGATGGGACTGGTCGCCGGCGACATCCTGGAGGCCCTGCCGCTGGCGGCCCGGGAACTGGAGACGGGGGAGGGGTCCTAGCGGCGGTTCAAGCGCCAGGCGGCCTGCCCCGCCGGTGTGGTTAGCAGGAGAAAAGGAGTGTTCGAGCCGTCCGGCAGGGAAAAGACCAGGTAGACCGGATCAAGCCGGGGGGACACCGTCACCGCCGGGGGAACCAGCAGGTGCCTGGGTGAAATGAGCGGATGGGCGGCGCCGGCGTCGTCGACCAGTTGCCACGTCAGGCCCGTGGGCCGGGCCGGCAGGTTATGCCGCAGGATGATTGCGGGAACAATGACGAATGTCTGGTCGGGACCGGCCATGATGGTGTTATCCGGCTCGCTGATGGTCCGGGTGAAAAGGGGCGCCGGGTATCCGGCCCGGAAGGAATCGCCGCCCAGGTTGACCGTATCGCCGGCGTTGACGGTCAGGGCCGGCGGCCGTACCGGGGGGCCGGGCTCGGCGCGGTGGAAAACCCCGTTCAGGTAGAAGGCGAGGAAGATGGCGGCAGGCATCAGGATGACGGCCAACCGTATGTATTTCTGTCCTTTGCCTTCCGGCATAGGCGCCCTTCCCTTCCGGCGGCGTAAAACATACCCAGGGAATCATATCTTAAGTTTTGGCGCCGGTCAAGACCGGGAGGTTTTGGGGTCGGGGGATAGAATGGATACAATGGAAAGGAGCTGGGGGAAATGGATATCTTCCACAAGATCGGGGACAAGGCCAGGGTGGTGGGGGAGAAAGCCGGCGAGACAGCCAAGGGGGTCGGCGAAACGGCCAAAGTGGTGGGGAAAAAGGCCCGGGATGTCGGTGGGAAGGCCGGGGAGACCGCCAAGGTGGTCGGGGAAAGGGCCAGGGACGTAGGCGATCTGGCCAAAGGTATCGCCAGGAAGTCGTCCGAGTTGGTCGAGGTAGCCAAGCTCAAATACGACATCTCCAAACTGGAGAAGGAAATGGAGAACAACCTGACCGCCCTGGGGCAACTGCAGTACCGTCAGTTCAGGGGGGAGGATGG
>JAJYZD010000194.1 GCA_021800315.1 Bacillota bacterium
ATCTAGGATGGTGGCTACACGGCTCATCTCCCAGAACCAGGACGCTTGTCCTTCCGTGGTGTCGAGAAGTACCTGCTCAGTCATCAGCACCGGCATCACCTCCGACGTATGAATGTATTGCCTTGGTGAACATCATCCTCCCCATGATATCATGGAAATTCCGGCTTGACAAGAAAAGATTTTCGACGCCCTTCGACAGGAGCAAGGGGGTCCGTGTATCCCCCCAATAAATTGGGAGGGATTACAGCCCCCCTCGCGCTCCCCCATTTTCCTAAAACCTCCCAACAGGAATAGCAATAATTAGACGGGATCGCATAATCCATGATTTTGGAAATCGGGACACCTAACACCAGCCTCTTTAGGTCCCATATCTCATTCATTCCTGGAAACGGAATGCCGGTTGCGTCTCCAGATTACCCAATTTATAGAACTTAGCTCTGTGCCGGACTTTGGATTACCATCGTCCTCGCAACGACAGCAGCGACCTTTTCTCTTTAGTGATATTATCTGACATTTCGGGTATCGAGTCAATAGAAAAAATATACGAGTATTTGTCGGGTAGGCAGACCGTATACACAAGAGATTCACGGATGCGCCGCCAGCTTCCCTGCAGGGTATAACATCGCCGGGGGAGGACGTATCGCCGGACGATAGCATCAATCGTGACGATTAACGGAAGCCGACCAAGAAAGGGACGTACAGCTTCACGGTAACATGGACGAATGCCTGTTCGAAGATTGATAAAAGCTATCTGATACTGCTTCTGAGGATAGCTTCATCACCTTCTTTGATAAGCTTTACAAGATGGTTTAGTTTTAGTGTGTGTGGATAATTATTCCCAAGGAATGACTCCTCCCAGGCTGGATGTCCAGGAATCATGCCCTGCCTAATCTTGTCCTCCAATTCGAAGCGTACCGTTTCATTTGAGAAAAAATGAGGTTTTGTTCTGTATCCCTTGCGGCTGTGATGCTCCCGGCCTAGAAAAACCCGGTTGTTGTCGGCGGACTTTCGGTACGCCGGCGAGTATGGGATGCCCTCTGTCGGGACCTTTGTCCGGTACCTGATGGGGACCGGTGGCCGTTGATTCAACCGGGTAGTTGATAAGGAAACCGGCCCTGGCGGGCCGGTTGAAAGTTAACGAGGCTTTCTCTCAGACGGCGCTTCCTTCCCGGACCAGTTCCCTGGTCAGCTTATTGAGGGCCTTCTTCTCAATGCGGGAGACATAGGAGCGGGATATGCCCATGCTCTTGGCTATCTCCCGCTGGGTCTTCTTGTCGTCGGTGTGCAGGCCGAAACGCAATTCCAGAACCTTTTTCTCCCGCTTGGACAGTGTCTGCATCTTCTCCATGAGCTGCCTCTTATCAAAAGTATTTTCCACTGTTTCGGAGACAACCTCAGCATGGGTGCCCAGGATGTCGATGAGGGTAATCTCGTTTCCTTCCTTGTCCACACCTATAGGTTCAAATAGGTATACTTCGGAGCGGACTTTCTTCATCACCCGCATGTGCATAAGGATCTCGTTCTCCACGCATTTGGCCGCGAAGGTGGCCAGTTTGGTCCCCTTTCCCGGGTCAAAGGCGTTGATGGCCTTGATCAGGCCGATGGTGCCGATGGAAATCAGGTCGTCCTGGTCTTCGTAGGCGTTGTCAAACTTTTTTACGACATGAGCGACGAGGCGTAGATTCCGTTCGATAAGGGTGTTTCTTGCCTTCTCATCTCCTTGCTTGAGCAACCGGATGCAGGCGGCTTCCTCTTCCTCGGGCAGTGGCGGGGGAAAAGCGTTGTTGGCTACATATGATACTAAAAGGAGGAAGCCGTTCACCACGGAAAACACGACCAGGGCCAATACACCGGAGAAAATATTGATCCCCCCTCAAACAGGCTGCATGATATTCTATGGGGTCGCCAGACCTGTGTGTGCTTGTACGGCGGGGGAGAAAAATATCTTTTTTGCGGCCTTTGGAATGAGGGAAGTTGAAAGGGGCGGGGATGGCCGGATGGGCGTCGCAGGGAAAGGATCGGGGCCGGAGAGGAAGATGTTTTCCCACCGACAAGCGAATGTTCAGGGACAAACTGCTGTTCGGCGGCTGGAAGCAGGGAGCCAGGGCTCCCGGCGGCAGGGATAAGCCGCCGGGCCGGAGAAATCATAGAGGCGCCGGAAAAGGATTGTCCCATACCGGCGGGAGAGGAGAACCGGCGCTTTGTCCCACGGGACCGCGCCGAAGACAGCTTTGAACGTAGTCGTCATTTACGGCACCGCCGAGGCCAGAAAGATTGTCAGCCTTTTGGAGGCCGGCGGGGTGAGCACGCTTACCGTTGTCGGTTCCGAATACGCCGGCGCAGGCATCCGGACGGACGAGGACCGGGTGGTGCGGGCCGGTCCGGACCAGGAGTGGTGGGTCGGTTTGTTGACGGAACGGAAGGTCGGCTGCCTGGTCGACGCCACCCATCCGTTCCGGTCGACCCTTTCCGAAGCGGCATGGCTGGCCTGTACGGGGACAGGCGTACCTTTTTTCCGGTTTTACCGTCCGGAGATCCGGTTGCCCGACAGTCCCCTCATCCATACCGTGGCCGGCTTCGCCGAAGCGGCGGTGGTGGCCGCATCCCTGGGCCGGACCATCTTTCTCACCACGGGCTCGGGCAACCTGGAGACCTTCCTGGGACAGGACGCCGTGCAGGGCAGGCGGGTGGTGGTCCGGGTTCTGCCGGAAGCCCGTTTGATTACCCGCTGCCGCGAACTCGGGGTGCTGCCGCGGGACATCGTGGGCCTGCAGGGGCCGTTTTCCGTCCGCTTCAACCAGGCCATTTTCGCCGCCTACGGGGCGGACGTGGTGGTGACCAGGGAGGGAGGGCGCTCCAGCGGTACGTCGTCCAAGATCAAGGCGGCCCTGAACCTGGGTCTGCCGGTGGTTATCGTCGTGCGTTCCGATAACCCGCGTCTGGCGCCGGAACAGGTCTGTTCCAGCAGCCGCCAGGTGGTGGAAAGGGTGCTCGCCGTTCTGGATGTCCGTGACTAGGGCGGCCGGGGTGGTGCTGGCCGGCGGCAGGGCCACCCGTCTGGGCAATCGCAACAAGGGCCTGATAAAGGTCGGGGGCCGGCCCGTGATCGAAAGAGTGGTGTCCACCCTGGCGCCGCTGGTCAGCCGGGTCATCATCGTGGCCAACGATCCCGGGCCGTTTGGCTACCTGGGCCTTAAAACCATTCCGGACGCCCCCGGTGCCTCCGGCGCGATGGCCGGTCTCCTGGCCGGCCTGCTGGAGGCAGGGCGGCCGGTTCTGACTACCGGTTGCGACCTTCCGTTTATCAGCGGTCCCCTGGCCGTCTACCTGATGGAGAACCTTCCGGGGTGGGACGTGGTGGTACCCAAGTGCCCGGAGGGCTTTCAGCCGCTCTTCGCCGTCTACGGGCCCGGCTGCGTGGAGCCGGTGCGCCGGGCGGTGGAGCGGGGCGAACGCCGCCTGACCAGTATTTACCGGGAACTGGCGGTCCGTCGCGTGGAGGGGCCGGAACTGGCTTCCTTCGAACCGGAGCGGTCCTTTTTCAACATCAACACGCCGGCCGACCTGACCCTGGCCCGGCGGATGGCCGAAAGCGAGTTGCTATATTCCAATTCCCGGGCATATAATGGTGAGGACGGCTGACAAGGGGGAGCGCCGTGGGTAAGTATTTCTTTCCCGACCTGGTATTGTCCTCATTCCTTGATCTGGACAGGGCGATGCTCCTGCAGAGGGGGATCAGGGGCCTGGTCTTCGACCTCGACAATACCATCGTACGCCGGGATGCGTCGTTCCTTTCACCTGCCGCGGACCTGAAGCTCAGGGACCTCCTGGCCGGCGGTTTCCGGGTGGCCATCGTTTCCAACAACGGTTCGGTCCGCGTCTCCAGCCTGGCGGGGACATTGGGCGTTCCTTACGTGTCACGGGCCGTAAAGCCCTTCGGAGCCGGTTTTAAGCGGGCCATGCGCCTGACCGGTACCGGCCGGCGTGAGACCGCCGTCGTGGGGGACCAGATTTTTACGGACGTCCTGGGCGGTAACCTCTTAGGACTTTATACCATCCTGGTCCGGCCCCTGCCGGGCAGGGAGTTTATCGGAACCAGGCTGATCAGCCGGCCGCTGGAGAAGCTGGTCCTGGCCCGTCTCGGAGGGCGGGACAACGAGGGACCGGAAGGCGGGGTACTTCGTGCCGGTAAGCGCTAAGACCAGGGTGACCGGGCTTTTCGGCTACCCCGTGGGACATACCCTCTCGCCCGCGATACACAACGCCGCCTTCGCCTCGCTGGGAATGGACTGGGTCTACCTGCCCTTCGCCATACCACCGGAAAGGCTGGCCGGGGCCATAGAGGGAGTGCGGGCCCTGGACCTGGCCGGGGTGAACGTGACCGTTCCCCACAAGGAAGCCGTGCTGTCCCTGCTGGACGACCTGGCTCCGGCAGCCGGCGCGATCGGAGCCGTCAACACCGTGGTGAACCGCGACGGATTCCTCACCGGCCACAATACCGACGCCGACGGCTTCCTCCAGGCCTTGCGGGAAGGAGCCGGTTTCCACCCCCGGGACCGGACGGTGCTCATCCTGGGGGCCGGCGGGGCGGCGCGGGCGGTGGCCGTAGGTTGCGCGCTGGCCGGCGCGGGGGAAATACTGGTGGCCAACCGGACGGCGGCGCGGGCGGAAGAACTGGCCACCCAGGTGGAGAACTTAAGCGGGGCAAGGGCGCGGGCCTTGACCTGGAGGGGGGCCGGGGACCTGAAAGCGGCGGCTTTCCAGGCCGACCTGGTGGTACAGGCCACCACGCGCGGCATGCATCCGCGCGCCGGCGAGTGCCCGGACTTTCCTTTCGCCGCCCTGCGGCGGGGGGTGCTGGTGACCGACCTGGTGTACAACCCGGCCGAAACGGTCTTCCTGCGGGAAGCCCGGGGCGGTGGAGCGCGCGTTCTGGGCGGTCTGGAGATGCTGCTCCGCCAGGGGGCGCTGGCTTTCGGCCTGTGGACCGGCCGGGAGCCCCCGGTCGCGGTCATGCGCTCCGCCCTGGTCCGGGGCCGGTCACTGTAAAGGGGGAAAACCATGCTTCGCTTTCTGGATGCCGGTGAATCGCACGGCCCCGCCCTGGTCGGCGTGGTCGAGGGCTTGCCCGCGGGACTTCCGGTTACGACCGGTTACATAGACGCCCAACTGGCCGCGCGGCAGGGCGGATACGGCCGGGGAGGCCGCATGGGGATCGAAAGGGACCGGGTCCGCTTCCTCTCGGGCGTGAGGGGCGGCCTGACCATGGGGTCGCCGGTGTCCCTCCTCATCATCAACCGGGACTGGTCCAACTGGCGGCGCGTCATGGACAGCGGCCCGGGGGCCGCTGTGGACGAGAGGGTGGTGACCCGGCCCCGCCCGGGCCATGCCGACCTGGCCGGCGTACTGAAATACGGGCACAGCGACATCCGGAATATCCTGGAAAGATCCAGCGCCCGGGAAACAGCCATGCGGGTGGCCGTGGGCACCCTGGCGCGGCGCCTGCTGGAGGAACTGGGAGCGAGCGTTTACGGGCGGGTGAAGGCGATCGGTCCGGTCACGGATTCTTCCGAGCCCCCGCCGCAGGCGTGGCCGGAGTTGACGGCCGTCTCCCGGGTGTCCTGCACCGATCCGGCGGCCGGCGGCGCGATGATCGCGGCGATCGACCAGGCCCGCGAGGCCGGGGACACCCTGGGCGGGGTGGTGGAAATAGCGGTTACCGGGGTTCCCCCCGGGCTGGGCAGCCATGTCCACTGGGACCGCCGCCTGGACGGACGCCTGGCCGGGGCCCTCATGAGCATTCAGGGCATCAAGGGTGTGGAGGTGGGGGCCGGGTTTGCGGCGGCAGGAGCACCTGGTTCGGCCGTGCACGATGAGATCGTCTACGGTTCCGGGTTCACCCGGCCGACCAACCGGGCCGGCGGCATAGAAGGCGGTATCAGCAACGGGCAGGTGCTGCTGGTCCGGGCGGCCATGAAACCTATTCCCACGCTGGGCCGGCCCCTGGCCAGCGTTGACCTGGCGACGCACGAGCCGGTGCGGGCGGCGTACGAGCGGTCGGATGTCTGCGCCGTGCCGGCGGCCATGGTGGTGGCCGAGGCCGTGGTGGCCTGGGAATTGGGACGGGCCGTTCTGGAGAAGTTCGGGGGCGACAACCTGGCCGACCTCAAGGCCGGACTGTCCTTATACCAGTCCCGAGTTAGGCAGGTGTGATTACGTTGCGCCACATAGTTCTCGTGGGTTTCATGGGCACGGGCAAGACGGCGGTGGGGCGCCGGCTGGCCGACCGCCTGGACCGTCCCTTCGTGGACACCGACAGGGAAATAGAGAACCTTTACGGTAAGACCGTGGCCCAGATATGCAGACGCTACGGCGAGGTCCGCTTTCGTTCCGAGGAAACCATCCTGGTCAGGAAACTGGCCGGCCGAAGCGGCCTGGTCATCGCCACCGGGGGGTCGCTGGTGTTGAACCAGGAGAATGTGCAGGTCCTGCGGGAGAACAGCGTTTTTGTCGGCCTTGCGGCCGACGCCGATACCGTTTACCAGCGCATCCGGGGTAAGCGCGACCGGCCCTTTGTCAACCGCGGCCAGGATCTGAAAACGCGCCTGCAGCAGATGATGGCCGAGAGGGCGGGGGCCTATGGCATGGCGGAGTTGACGGTGGACACCGGCACGATGAGTCCCTGGGAAGCGGTCGAAAAGATAGTGTCCTACTTGAACGGGGCCGGCGGGGACTGACGGCCGGGCCGCATGTCCCGGTTTGCATCCGGGCGGGACCGCAGGAGCCGGTCTGTTTCCCGGGGGAAGGGCTGGTTGAAGTGGAACGGCAGCGTTGCCTGGAAGTCCGTGGTAAAGTGATCGGTGCCGGTGGGCGGCCTTTGATCTGTACTCCCCTGGTTGGCACCGGCCGGCGGGAGGTGCTGCGGGAACTGGAGACCATAACCGCAGGGAATCCCGATCTCATTGAGTGGCGGGCCGACTATTTTTCCGGCCTGGCCGACTCCGACGCGGTGCTGGATCTTGGCGCGGATATCAGGCGTACGGCGGGGAACATCCCCGTTATTTTCACCATCCGTTCCGGCGGGGAAGGGGGACGGCCGGTCAACCTGAGCAGGGACGGGGTTGTCGGACTTTATGGCCGTGTTTGTGAAAGCGGTCATGTCGATGTCATTGATTTTGAACTCGGCAACAGGCCGGAACATGTCGGGAAGCTTCGGAACGTGTCGCTTCGGTCCGGAGTCAGGATGATAATGTCCTACCATAATTTTGGGGAGACGCCCGATCCCGGCTTCCTGAAAGCCAAGGCTGCGGCCGCGGAATCGTCGG
>JAJYZD010000195.1 GCA_021800315.1 Bacillota bacterium
TTCGGAGAAACCGGTAGGCTGTATCCAACAGATTGCGGGAGGCGGGGTTATCCCCCGGCCGATCGGTCAACGCAAGGTGGGCTCCCTCGTGGATTCCCCGTATGGTTCGCCATATGTCCGCGATTTGCGCCCCATCGGTTCAGAATCTTTCCATCTCCCGTCCGGGTGGGACTCCCGGAGCCAAGGTCGCCTTGTCGCTAACCAACGTCTATGCACGGCCATCTGCGCCTTGCCAAAGAGTTTCCCGGCAAGCCGGATGAAGCAAAAGACAGAGAGAGCGAAAACCTGGTCATGGGGCGGCCGGTGAACAAAACGTAACTATTGTTAGGTTTTATAAGCTTATCGTAACCAGGTCCTGCAGGGCCGACACGTCGGCGTTCTTGCCGCAGACCCCGGCTATGGTGCAGGCGATCCCCCCGGCTGTCTGTTCACACTGATCGCAATGCATACCCATCTCCCCAAACTCCTTTTTCCGTACTGTTGAAAACAAGTGTCGCCGATATGGTTTTCCCAAGTTACGGATGTTATGCGGGCAGAAATTACCTGTGGTGCCGGCCGCGCCCATACGTCCTGCACCACCTGACCCGGGCATAAGAATTAAAAAAGGAGTCGCAAGGGGGAGGTGGCTAACCTGGTATTCTACCTGCGGCGCCGGCCGGGAACCGGCAAGATACGGCTTCTGGCCGTGACCGGCTGGATGTTGATCGCCCTCGTGCTGCTCTTCAAGTTCACCTTCCTTTACATAACCGGACTCGGGCCGCCTTACGCCGGCCGGAGCTACCTCTTCCTGCGTCCGCCCGGATTCGGCTACTGGGCCATGGACTGGCGGACAGCCAATCCCCTGGGAACACCCGCCTACCGGGCCATAACCGAGGCCCTGGCCGCGGGCCGGGGCCTCCGCCTGCCTTTTGCCGTTCCCCTGGAGGCGGCGTCGTTCCTGATGAATCTCCTCCTGCCGGTGACCGGATTTTTCTTCATCTACATCCACTACCTCCACCACGTCACCCACCGGGTCAAATGGTGGTACCTGGCCCTGGCGGGGCTGGTCATCCTCTCCCTGAGCTACCAGACGACCACCCTGCGGGTTTTCACCGCACCACAGAGCCAAACCTTTCAGCACTGGACGCGACTCATCGAAGCGGCATCGAAAAAGACGGGAGTGAGCCCGGCCCTTCTAACCGCCGTAGTGCAGCAGGAGTCCGGCGGGTACGCCGGAGCCATCTCCTATGACCCATTGGGAAACCCGGTGGCTTACGGGCTGATGCAGCTCATTCCGGGAACCGCCTCCCGGTTCGGCCTGCCGCGGCAACGCATTCTCGACCCGGCCGAAAACCTGCTGGCCGGGGCCGAATATCTATCCGTTTTGAACCGCGATTTCCATGGCCACACCGGCCTGGTCCTGGCCGGCTACTACGCCGGCGAACACGCCGTGCAGTCCGCCCTGGACAGGGCCAACCTCCAGGCATCCTCCTGGAACGCCAACGAATGGCCCCAAATAACGCCGTACCTGCCGGGGGCGTTTCCGGGCCAGCCCACCGTCGAGCAATACGTCCGCCAGGTCGAGCGGAAACTGGACAAAGACGCCCCCACCTTCACCTCCGGTCCCACCTATCTCAGTGACTAGGCCTCCCGGGCGGCCAAGCCCAGCAACGCGTTGACCATGGCCGCCGCCACGGTGCTCCCGCCGCGCGTCCCGGCCACCGCGATGTACGGCACCCCTTTTTCCATCAAGAGATCCTTCGACTCGGCCGCTCCCACGAAGCCCACCGCCGTGGCCACCACCATCTCCGGCCGGAACAAACCCTGGTCGATCAGTTCACACAAGGCGAAGAGCGCGGTCGGCGCGTTGCCGACCGCCACCAGGGCCCCGGGATGGGCGGCGCAGGCGCGGGAGAGTCCCAGAGCCGCCCTGGTGGTGCCCAAAGCCGTCGCATCCCTGGCCACCTGCGGGTCGCCGACCAGGCAGAAGGCCTCCATGCCGAACCGGGCCAGGCGGCCGCCGTTGATACCGGTGCGGACCATGTTCACGTCGCACAGCCATGGACGGCCGGCGCGGATGGCGCCAAGCGCCGCGGCCACGGCATGGGGATGAAACCGGATCAGCCGGCCGAAGGCCAGGTCGCCGGTGGTATGGATGGCCCTTTTCACCACCTCCCGCTCGGGAAACGGCAAAAGTGCCAACTCCGGCACCTGTTCCTCGATTATGGCCATACTGCGTTCCTCAATCTCTCCCGGACCAAGCTGATGCATGGTTGTCCCCTTCCCTTTCGTCGTAACTTATTTCACCGTCCAACCGTACCGCCCGGTCGCAGATCTCCGCCAGGTCTTCCCCGCCGGCCTCGTCGGGCCGGCCCACCACAACGAGGGGCACGCCCAGTTCCAGGCAGGCGGCCAGCTTTTCCCCCAGACCGCCCGGCGCGCCGTCCTCCTTGGTCACCATCACCCCGGCCCCGAAGTGGCGCAGCAGCGCGACGTTCACCTCCCTGCCGAAGGGACCCTGGGCGGCGACGATATCGGCCGGGGATAACCCCAGCGACAGGCACCGCGCCACCACCCCTTCGGCCGGCAGCACCCTGGCGACCACGCGGCAGCCCGCGGCCCTGGCCGGCGGCAGAAAGAGGTCCAGGGTTTTCGAGCCGGTGGCGAGAAAGATTACGGACCCCAGGCGGGGAGCCAAAAGCGCCGCGGCCCCGAAATCCGGGACCGGGTGCACCAGGGGATCGTCGGGCAGGGAAAAAGCCGGCCGGCTGTACCTAAGGTACGGGATGCCGTGGTCGGCGGCCGTTCTGGCCGCCAGGACGGAAATCTCCCGGGCGAAAGGGTGCGTGGCATCCACCAGGACTCTGGCCCCCGACACCAGCCCGGAAAGCGAGGTTTCGCCAAGGGGCCCGCTACGCACGGTACACCCCGAACCGGCCAGAAGTTCCCCGCCGTAGGCGGTGGCGGTACAGGCGACCACCCGCCGCCCCCGCCCGGCCAGGGTCCGGGCCAGCACCCGGCCTTCGCTGGTGCCGGCCAAAACTACTATCATACTACTAAAACCACCGCCCGTTTCCTTACCCGGACGCCGGGACGCCCGGATCCGTCCGTTGGCCCCAACGCTTGCGCCACCTCCGGCCCCAGTCGTCGATCATCTCGTACATCACCGGAACCAGCACCAGGGTGACCAGGGTCGAGACGGTCAAGCCGAAGGCGACCACCGCGGCCACCGGTTTCCAGCTCTCCGAACCCGAGCCGCCGAAGAGCAAGAGCGGCAGCATGGTCAATACGATGACGCCGGTGGTCATGAGGATCGGCCTGAGACGCACCGGTCCGGCCGTCAGCAGGGCCTCCCGGGTGGACAATCCTTTCCGGCGCTGCTGGTTGGCATAGTCCACCAGCACGATGGCGTTGTTGGCCACGAGGCCGATGAGCATGATCATGCCGATCAGGGAGTTGATGCTGAAGGACTCGTGCATCACCAGGAGGCCGGCCATGACGCCCACAAAGGTCCCCGGCAACGCGAACAGGACAATGAAGGGCGAGAACAGCGACTCGAACAGCGCCGCCATGACCATGTACATCAGGATGACACCCAGTGGCATGGCCAGGCCCAGGGCGGTGAACGAAGAACTCATGTCGTTGGAGTTGCCGCCGAACTGCCAGGTGTAGCCGGCCGGGAACTTGATCCGGGCAAGCCGCGCCTGGATGTCCTGCTGCACCTGGCCCTGCGTCCGCCCGAAGATGTCGGCCTGGACGGTGGCCTCGGGCATCTGGTTCTGCTCCCTGATGACCGCCGGACTTTCGCCGGGCGTGACGGTGGCCACCGCCGAAAGAGGTACCTGGACGCCCGAGGGGCTGGTTATCGTGACGTCGCTCAAGTTGTTGTAATTGCGGGTGTAGCTCTCCGGCAGCTTGACCACCACGTCGACGGAGGTGGAGCCGGCCACGTAACTGGTGGCCTTGGTGCCGCCGTAATCCGCCTCCATGGTGTCCAGAATCTCCCGCACCGTCAGGCCGTACTGGGATGCCTGCACCCGGTCGATGTTCACGTCGTACTCGGGAACGCTCCGGTCCATGGTGTTCTGGACGTCCCGGGTCCCCGGCACCCGGGCTATCTGGGCCGCCACCAGGTCGCCGAGTTGGTTGAGGACGCTCAGGTTGTTGCCCTCGATCACCACCTGGATGGGCGGACCATTGTAGCCCATGCCCTGCTGCTGCGCCTGGACGGTGATCTGGGCCCCGGGGATGTTCTTCACTTCGCCGCGCAACTGCTCCATGACCTGGAACACGCTGCGCCGCCGCTGTCGGAGGGGTTTGAGGTCGACCTGGATGCTGGCCTGGTTGGTCGCGTTCTGGGAGCGGATAAAACCGCCGCTGGAGCCGACTATGGTGGCCACCGACTCGGTCTCCGGCATGGCCTGGATGTCCCTGACCACCTGGTCGGCCACGGCCCGGGTAATGGCCAGTTTGGTGTCCTGGTCCAGGGTGATGCCGACCGTGTAGGCCCCCTGGTCCGTGTTGGGTATCAATTCGAAGCCGATGACGGGCAGGGCGAACAGGCTGGCCACAATCAGAACGACGGTGGTCAACACCACCGTCCGGCGGTGGTTCAGCGCCCAGGTCAACAGGACCCGGTAGTATTTCGTCAGGTATGCCACCCCGCGGGAAAAACCGACAGGTATCCATTCCAGCCAGCCGAGGCTCCGGACAGCCGGATTACGGGAGTGCCTCTTCCGGGTCAACGCCCCGGCCTCCTCCTCCAACGTCACGTTATAGGAGGAACCCCGCATCAGTTTGGCCGCCAGCATGGGAACCAGGGTCAGCGCCCCCGCCAGGGCGGCGAGGTGGGAAAAAGCCACGGCCAGGGCCATGGGCAGGAACAACTCGGCAGCCAGCCCCTGCACGAAGGCCACCGGGGCGAAGACGCTTACCTGGGCCAGGGCGGAGGCGAGCACGGCGGTACCCACCTCGGCCGTGCCGGTCTTGGCCGCATCCACCGCCCCCAGGCCGCTTTCCCGGTGCCGAAAGATGCTTTCAATAACCACGATGGCGAAATCCAAAAGCGAGCCCAGCCCCACGGAAAGGCCCATCAAGGTGATGGTGTTGATGGTCTGCCCGGTGAAATACAAAAGGGCGAAGGTGGAGACGACGGCGATGGGAATTCCGATGGCCACCACCAGGGTGGTGCGCACCCGCCGCAGGAAGAGCCAGAGAATGATCACTCCGAACAGGGCTCCCCACAGGGTATCGTCCACCAGGTGGTTGATGGAATCCCGGATGTACCGGGCCTGGTCGGTAAACAGGGTCAATTTGACCCCCGGCGGCAGGACGTGGTTGATCGCCGGCAGCACCTTCTGGACGTTGTCCGAGACCTGGACGGTGTTGCCGCCGGACATCTTGTAAAGGTTCAGGCTGACCGCGGGGACGCCGTTCATGTAGCCGACTTCGGTTACGTCCGCGTAGGTGTCCTCCACCCTGGCCACATCCGCGATCTTGATGATGCCCCCCGAGGGCAGCGGCACCGGCACGTTGAGCACGTCTCCGGGGGTGGCGAACAGGCCGTTGACGTGCACGTCGATCTCCTGGCTGCCCTTGTCGACCAGTCCGGCGTCCCCCTGCAGGTTGTCGTTCTGCAGGGCCTGGATGAGGGAGTTGATGGAGAGACCGTAGGACGCCAGGCGGGCCGGGTCGGCCACCACCTGGATCTGACGGGTTTTGCCGCCCCCGACGCTTACCTGCGACACCCCCGGCACCTGCTCCAGGCGAGGCTGGACAACGTCGTCGGCCAACTGTTTAAGCTGTTCCACATTGCCGTTTTTCGCCGAGAGGGCAAAAGTCATGATAGGCTGGGAGTTGATGTCGAAGCGCATGATCTGGGGCGCTCCGGCGCTGGAAGGCAGAACCGAAGTCACCTGGTTGATCTTGTCCCGCATATCGGCAATGGCATTGTTCAGGTTGGTGCCGTAGGCGAATTTCAGAATGACGGTCGACTGGCCGTAGCTGGATATGGAAGTAAGCTGATTCACGTTGGATACGGTACCCATGACCGCTTCCACCGGCTTGGTGACCTGCTGTTCCACCACCGGCGGGGTGGCCCCGGACCAGGACACGGAAACGATGGCCACCGGAATCTGGATATTGGGATAAAGGTCCACCGGCAGAAGCGGCAGCGCGATCGCCCCGAGGAGGATCAGCGCCACCATGATCATGGAGATCAGGACAGGGCGGTCGACCGAGACGTTGGCGATCTTCATTTACCTGCCCGCCCCCTGCTTGATCCGGTTTATCATGCCCTGCACGCCGGCCTGGGCGGCGCTTGGTACCACATTGACCCGGCTGCCGTCGGACAACAGGTCCTCGCCGTTGATCACCACCCGGTCTCCCTTTTTAAGGCCGCTCTCCACCACCGCCAGGTTGCTGGACACAGCCCCCAGTTGGATTACGTGCAGATGGGCGACTCCCCCGCTCACCGTGAACACTTCACTGCCCTGGGCGGTTTCCAGGACGGCCTGAACCGGTATGATGATGCCGGGGTTCCGCTGCAGGCCGGTGAAGACCACCGTGGCCGTCATGCCCGGCAGCATGCTGCTGCCGGGATTATTGACCTGAATCTCGACCGGGTAGCCGTGGCTGACCGTATCCAGTACCGGACTGACGTGTAGCACCGTACCCTGAAAGACTCCGTTCCCCAGTTCGGGAACCTTGACCCGGGCCGCGACGCCCGGTCTGATTTCGGCTATCAACTGGTCGGGAACGTCGACCGTCACCCGCACCGGGTCGATCTGCACCACGGTGAAGAGCACGCTCTGGGTGGAAACCTCCTGCCCTATCTCCACGGTTTTGGTAGCCACAACCCCGTCCACGGGCGAAGTGATGGTCATCTCCCGGATTTGCTGCCGCAGGGAGGCAATTTGGGCCTGGTAATAGTCCAGTTGGGACTGGGCCTGTTCCTGGACCAGCCTGTACTGGTCCAGGGTGGCCTTGGCCACGGCCCCGCTTATGTACAATTGGGAGTTGCGCTGGTAGTCGGCCCGGGCCTTGACCAGGGCGGCCCGGGCCCCGGCCTCCTGGGCCTGAACTTCGGCCAGCTGGTTCTGTATATTAATGGGGTCGAGCTGCGCCAGAACCGTGCCCGTGCTGACGGCCTGTCCCACGTCCGCGGACACGGACCGGACCCGCCCGCTCACCTCGGTTCCCACGGTTGCGGTCTGGTTGGCGCTGACGTTGCCGGTGAGGGAATTGACGCTGGAGATGTCGCCCAATGTAGCCGGCGCGGTCTGGACGTTGATGGCCATGGTTCCCCCGGCCGCAGATGCGGCGGTTTT
>JAJYZD010000196.1 GCA_021800315.1 Bacillota bacterium
GATGAAAGGAGGTGTTACCCGTGCACCCATGTCTGACTACCATCCTTCTGGAGAATAGTCAAACCCTCACGCTTATAGAAACTGAAGTTCGTTTTGCGCCCATCACGTTTCTTTATGAAATCAACCCGGACTGTGCAATTACCCATCAACGACGTTAGGCACCTGACAGGTCTCTGCTGAGACAAGACACTTTCATCCAAGAATTGCTTCTGTGTAATTATCCCAACACATAACTAAATCAAAGAAGGCGAGCCAACAACTGCTTTCGGTCGTCCCTGACGACATTTTACTCCTTAAACCTTTCCATTTCAATCCCTGTCGTGAATCTTTTTCATATCTGCCTCGATCGCCTGCCGACCCCTGGGGAAGGAACACCGGGACAGCCCGGTAACTCCCCGAAGCGACATTCACCGTGCCCGGCCGGTACGCAGAGCCGCGAAGACTTGGCCTACCTGCTTTTCCGTCTCCTCCAGGGAGCCGTCGTTGTCGATCACGTAATCGGCGAACTTCAGTTTCTCCTCCAAAGACAACTGGGCCTTGACCCGCTTTGCGGCATCTTCCTCCGTCAGGCCCCGTCCCAGAAGACGCTCCAACTGGATGTCCGGGGAGGCGTAAACCACGACCACCTTCTCCACCATCCGCCGGGCCAGGTCCTCCGTCAAGAGCGGGATGTCCTTGATGATGAGGGCCCGGGGTTCCCGTGCCAGGATGGCGGCCGTCAGGTCCCGTTCGGCCCGGGCTACGGCCGGATGGACGATCCGGTTCAAAAGGGCCAGGGAGGCGGGGTCGTCGAAGACGATCCGGCCCAGCCTGGCCCGGTCGATGGTCCGGTCGGGATTTAAGATCCCCTCCCCGAACCGCTCCGTCAACTCCCGCCAGGCCGGGGAGGGAGGCGCTATCGCCTCGTGGCCCAGCCGGTCGAAGTCGATGACGTGGGCCCCCAGTCCGGCGAACATCGCGGCCACCGTGCTTTTGCCAGTCCCGATCTGGCCGGTCAGACCAGCTATCACAGTCACCATCTCCCGAAAAAAAAGGGGCCGGACAAGCTGGTCCGCCCCGTTGGTCCCGGTTAATACCTCTTGCGTCTCGCGGCGGCGGGAATGCCCAGTTCATCCCGGTACTTGGCTATGGTGCGGCGGGAAACCTTGATCCCCTGGCGGAGAAACATCTCCACCAGCCGCTGGTCCTTGAGCGGGTCCTTCTGATCCTCGGCGGCGACGAATTCCTGGAGGCGGCACTTGATGCTCCCGGCGGAAGTAACCGTTCCGTCGGAGTTGTTCAACCCGGGCGAGAAGAAATACTTCATCTCGAAAACGCCCAGCGGCGTCTGAACGTACTTGTTGGCCGTAGCCCGGCTCACCGTGGACTCGTGGAGTCCCAGGTTCCCGGCCACCTTCCTGAGGTTCAGGGGCTTCAAGTAGCGTACCCCGTAGTCGAGGAAATCACGCTGCAACTCCACCAGGCATTCCGTCACCCGGTAAAGGGTGACTTTACGCTGCTCGATGCTGCGGATGAGCCAACTGGCCGCGTTGAGCCTGGATTCCAGGTACCGCCTCGTCTGGGGATCCTCGCTGGACCGGCCGAGCAGCGAGCGGTAGGAACGGCTGATGGTCAGCCTGGGCGTCGCCGCGTCATTGATGATGATTACGTAATCGCCGCCCGTTTTTTCCAGCACCACGTCCGGAACGATGTACCTGGTCTCGCCGGCGCTGGAAAAGTTGCAGGCCGGTTTGGGATTGAGTTTCTTGATCAGGTCGGCGGCCTTCTGCACCTCCTGCACCGTCACCGCCAGACGGCGGGCTATCCGGTTGAGCTTGCCTCCGGCCAGGTCCTCCAGGTGGTTTTGAATGATCCGGCGGACCAGGGGATCGGCCGGACCCAACTGCTCCAACTGGTTCAACAGGCACTCCTTGAGGTCGCGCGCGCCGACACCGGCGGGGTCGAAGCCCTGCACGATGGACAGAGCCTGCCTGACCTGCGCTTCCTCCACGTGCAGGCTGGCGCAGACCTCCTCCACGGCGCAGCACAGGTAGCCATGCTCGTCGAGGTTGCCGATCAGGTAGGCGCCGATCCTTTTCACCGTGCCCCGGCACGAACTCATGTCGAGTTGAAGGAGCAGGTGCTCCGCCAGGGTGGGCGCCCTGCTCACGAAGTTCTCGTAGCCGGTGTCCCGCACCGGATCCCGGTTCACCCGCGACGAATCAGGGTCGGAGTCGCCGTAATCGGCAAAATAGGCTTCCCAGTCGGTTTCCGGTTCCTTTTCGCCCGCCGCTGGTTCCGAAGCCGTTTCCTCCGGCTGTTCTCCGGAGTCCTCCCGCATCTCCAAAAACGGGTTTTCCAACAATTCCTGCTCCACGTACTGGGACAGTTCAAGAGAGGAAAGTTGCAGCACGGTTATGGCCTGGCGCAACTCCGGGGTCATCACCAGTTTCTGGGTCTGTTCCAGCTTTAGCCCGTATCCTATCACAAGGATCAACCCCCCACCGGGAAAGCGGTGTAGACTAGAAATTCGCCGCGCGGCCGCGGATTTCCTGCCCGCCTTCTCCCTACAGGATATTCGGCACCGCAGGCAAAAAAGCCCGTTACACCCTGTTTTTCGGCGTGGGAATCAACCCCGTCACCCTCCATTCGCCCCGGACGGGCTTTTGCCCAGTTGACCGGCCAGTTGCGTCAGGCGCCTCAACCGGTGGTTTACGGCGGACTTGGATAGTTTCGGCTCCATCATTTCCCCCAGTTCCTGCAAACTGGCGCCGGGGTTTTCCACCCTTAATACGGCGACGGCCCGCAACGCGGGTGGCAGCCTGACCAGACCGAGGAATTCGTCCAGCCGGCCGATGCTCCCCAACTGACGCAGACCCGCCTCCACCGTCCGGTTGAGGTTGGCGGTCTCGCAATTCACCTGGCGGTTGACGTCCCCTTTCACTCCCCTGAGCACCCGCGCGTTTTCGAACTCCAGGAAACCGACGAACGCGCCGGCCAACTTCAAAAAAGCGGCGATGGATTCGCTTTCCTTGAGGTAGACCACGTGGCGCCCTTTGCGCGGGAAGATCAAGGCCTTGAGACCAAACCGCCGCATCAGGGCGGCCACCTCCCCGGCTTTTTTGGCGGCGTTCGTGACGATTTCCAGGTGGTAATCCCCGGACGGGCTGCTGACCGAGCCGGCGGCCAGAAAGGCCCCCCGCAGGTAGGCCCGGCGGCAGCAATCGCGCCCGGTAAACCGGGACGAACCGGTCCGGGCCAGCCGGCCCGAACGGTCCAGAAGTCCCAGACCGGCCAGTTCCAGGCGGGTGGGCCGGGACAGGGGCAGACGGACCCGGTAGAGATTGGTTTTGTGGAGGCGCGCCCCCTTGTTGACCGACACCTCGGCGGACAGGCCGGCACATTCCTTGAAAAGGGTGAAGGTTTTCCTGGCGACCGCCGCCCCGGGGGTGGCCACGCACAGTAAAAGCCGCCTGTCGGCGCCGATCTCCAGGCGGCCCGCCAGCCGCACCAGGGCGGCCAGTTCAGCATTGCGGCAGCAGGCGGCCGTACTGACCACGCGGGCCAGTTCGCTCTTGGTCGAGGTTGAAAAGGACATATTGCGCCCCTCTCTTTCGGGCCGGTACGAACCGCTCCTTAAGCTGTCCCCTGCCGGAAAGGCCGGACAGTGGTACAAGCCCGGCCGGCCCAACCACGGGCGGCACAAACGGGCCGGCCCTTTGGGCCTAGCGGGCGACGTTCCGGAGCAGTTCCTTGATTCTCTTTTCCAGCCGGAAGGGAATGAGGCCGATCCTCCGGGCGCTGACCACCAACTCCAGCACGGCCCGTCCCAGAAGTTCCGGGTCATGCCGCAAAAGATCCCCCTCCCGCAAAAGGCGGGTGCCGACCACCCGCGCGCCCAGCGCCTCCAGGTCGACGGTATCCACCCGCACCGGCTCCGCCCCCTCTTCGCGGTAGCGCTCCAGGACCTTTTCCGGGGCGCGCTGCTGGTTCACCAGCAGGCAGTCCACCTTTACCGGGGCGTGGGCCAGGATGGCCCGGTAATGGTCCGCCGCCGAATACCCGGCCGTCTCGCCGGGCTGGGTCATCACGTTCACTACATATATTTTGATCCCCGCAGCCTGGTTTATAGCCTCGGGAATACCTTCCACCAGGAGGTTGGGGATGACGCTGGTGTACAGGCTGCCCGGGCCCAGCACCACCGCGTCGGCATCCCGGATGGCCGCCAGCACTTCCGCCGGCGGCCGGCAGGGCGCCGGCAACAGGAACACCCGCTCCACCGGCAGGGGGCTCCTGGTAATGTGGCACTGGCCCTTGAGGATGCCGCCGTCGGCCAGAACGGCGCCCAGGGCCACGTTGGCCAGGGTAACCGGCAGGACCCGGCCCCTTACGGCCAACACCTTGGACAGGCCCTGCACGGCCGCGAAAAAGTCGCCGGTCACCTCGGTCAGCGCCGCCAGCATCAGGTTGCCCAGGCTGTGCCCGGCTAACTCCCCGCTCCCGAATCGGTATTGGAGAACTTCCTCCATCAAACTTTCCTTGTCCGCCAGTGCTATGAGGCAATTCCGGATATCCCCGGGGGGCAGGATACCGAGGTCCTCGCGCAACCGGCCGGAACTGCCGCCGTCGTCGGCCACCGACACCACCGCCGTGATGTTGGCGGTGTACGCCTTGAGGCCCCGCAAGAGCACGGAAAGGCCGGTTCCCCCGCCTATGACCACGATGCGGGGACCACGCTTCAGGTAACGCCGGGCGAAGACGATGTCCACCAGGCGGCTTTGCTCCTCGGGCAGGAGCACCGCCACCACCGACCGGAAGGCCCGGTACAGACCGGTCAGCAACAGGGCGAAACCGGCCAGGGCCAGGACGGACCCGGCCCCGAACCACTCCAGGCTGTGACGGTTGGGACCTAAAACGGCCGCGCCGATCTGGGCGTTCAGGAACAGGGAACCCGCCTCAAAAAGCAACATTAACCCCGCCAGGGCCAGAGCCAGCCATCTCTTCACCCGCAGGCCGGGGTAGAGCCACTTGATAATCTTCAATTTCCCATTCCCATCCTCAAACCCGGTGCACGTCGCGGTGCCGGACCCGCACCCGGAAACCCCGCTCCTTGAAGATTTCGCCCAGCCGGTTGGCCAGGGCCACCGAGCGGTGCATGCCGCCCGTGCAGCCGATGGCGATCATCAGCGTGGTCTTGCCTTCCTTGGCGTAAAAGGGGATCACGAACTCGATCAGGGCCAGGAACCTCTTCATGAACTCGCCCGTTACCGGGGACGCGAAGACGTATTCGGCCACCGGCGCGTCGTTGCCGGTGAAGAGTTTCAACTCGGCCACGTAGTGGGGATTGGGGAGAAAGCGCACGTCCATCACCAGGTCCGAGTCCAGCGGCACCCCGTACTTGAACCCGAAGGATACCACGGTGACCTGCAGGCCGGCGGTATCAGGATCGGAACCGAATACCCCGGCCAGTTCGTCCTTCAGTTGACGACTGGTGAGATCCGAGGTGTCAATGATCTTGTGCGCCCGCCCCTTGAGTTCCTCCAGCCGGCGGCGCTCCTCCCTTATCCCGGTCAGGACCTCCGTGGAGAGGGGGTGGCGGCGGCGGGTCTCCTTGAAGCGGCGGACGAGGGCCTCGTCGGAAGCGTCCAGGAACAGGATCTCGTAGCGTACACCGCCGTGGTCCAGGTCGGCCAGCACCTCGAACAGAGTGTCGAAGAACTCGCCGCCCCGGATGTCCACCACCAGGGCCACGTTGCTGATACGCCCGGCCGTCTGGGCCAGGAGTTCCCCGAACTTGGGAATGAGGGCCGGGGGCAGGTTGTCGACGCAGAAGAAACCCAGGTCCTCCAGGCTGCGCACGGCCTGGGTCTTCCCCGCCCCGGACAACCCCGTCACAATGACCAGTCTGGACTGGTTAATGGCTACCATCCCCTCCCGGCTAGAGTCCGGCCAGTTCCTTCTTCAGGCGTTCGATCACCGGCACCGGCCCGGGGTCGACGCCGTAGAGGGCCGCCAGGTAGACACTGGTATAATCGCCCCGGTAAACCAGGTCGTAGGTGCGGGCGAGCCGGCCTATCCCCCGGGCGGTCAGTTCCGTAACGTCGACCTTCCCGGCGATGATCCGCCGGGTGATGTCCACCCGCAGGCCCACCCTGGGGTGGTCCCCCGGATCGCGCAGGAAGACGACCGACAACAGTTTGAGCACGTTATCCGGTCCTTCAATCCCGTTGATCTCGTTGTGGTTTAGTTCCGGCAGCACGCTCCAGTAGGCGGGGGCTTTGGCGTTTTCGTTGATCTGACCCTTGAAGCGCATGGCCACCACCTCGGTGGTGCCGCTGACGCCCCAGATGACAGGCAGTTTGCCGAAAAGCCGCCGGGCCAGCTGCTTGGCCGGGTTTCCATCCCCGGGAACGGCCGGACCGATTTCCTCCCGCACCCCGGCCAGATGCGCGACCAGTTCGCGCATCTCCCGATCGGGGTCGGCTACGAGGCCCAGCCGGTACAGCACTTTGAGCATGGGCAGGAAGAGGTAGCCGGTGGCCGAACGGGGTGAAATACCGGCGGGCACGGTGATGACGCTCACGCCATCTCCGGCCGCCATCTCTTTGAGCCGGCCGCCGGAGGTGAGAACCACCGTGCGGGCGCCCTTTTCCCGGGCGTCCGCGTAGGCGGCCAGGGTCTCCTCGGTGTTGCCGGAATAGCTGACGCAAAAAACCAGGCTGTCTTCACCCACGAAGGCCGGCAGCCGGTAGTCGCGGTTGACCGTCACCGGTACCGCCATCCGGTCCGCGGCCCAGACCCGCAGGAGATCGCCCCCGATGGCCGACCCGCCCAGCCCGGAGACCACCACGTTCGAAAGCGCGCCGGCCTCGGGAATGGTTACCCCGTCGGGAAGCCGGAAGGCGTCGGCGCACTGTTCCGGCAGACCCCAAAGGGCCCGGAGGCCTCCAAGGGAGTCCAGCGCGGCCAAGGCCGCCTGATCATCAAGAATGTTGCTCATTTAAGAGCACCCCTCCTATATTTTTCTTCCCAGGGCGGTCTTTTCTCCAGGACTTCCTCCACCCAGGCCCGCAGCACCTCGGCCACGCCCCAGGCCTGGGCGAAACAACCCCGGGGCACGAGCGGCTCGTCGCCGTCGAAGATTTCCGAAATGTAGCCCACCCCGTGGTCGTTCAGGTGCTGGCCGAAAGGGGCCAGCAAGCGCATGGCCTGATCCCGGCTTTCGGGCGAGTAGCCATGCGTTTTCCGCCAGGCGGTCACAAACGGTCCGATGAGCCAGCTCCAGACCGTCCCCTGGTGGTAGGCGCCGTCGCGCTGCA
>JAJYZD010000009.1 GCA_021800315.1 Bacillota bacterium
TAAACTCGCATAGGGAACCGGTCCAGGGGAAAACAGGTGTCGGCGGACAATAATTAGCTGGCCCTGACAAAAATTAATCGGACTGGACAAAAAATAGCCGGACTCAAATGGAAATACATGGAATCACGCTGGCGGCCTAGGCAGTCTCAGCGATACCTCTTATTCTGTCGAATCACGGCCACCCTTTCCCCGAAAGCGTTGCCGGATATGCTCCGGAAGGCTTTCCGGGGGTACGACAATCAGCCTGGCCAGACATGGTGATTGACCTTGCAGGGCGTCTTGGTCCAGAAAATTATTTGCTTAAGGAGAGGGGCCTTGAACCGCAGTCGGGTAGCCAGTCCGGCTAACTTGGTAGATAGCAAAGTATTACTATCCTCGGAAAATAGCGGCCCCGGCCCGGGCATGTCTCATTTCCGCTCGAAAATTAGGTGACAAGTTGGCGAGTGCTGGTCGTTATCTCAGCCCCCGGAGTGCCAGCATCTTCTGAATTCCCGAGGCTTGCTGGCGGCCGCGAGCCGAACCGGGGGCATGTCCGTTGTCAACAATTTTCTGAGACATGCCCCGGCCCGGCTGAAAAATCTGCAATCAGGGCCCTGGCAGGGCAGGAATTTTCGCCGCCCCTGTGGAAGTAGGACGTAAGCATATTTCCGAATACCATTTGATATTGTCAAACGCAGTCCTGCTTTTTGGGTTGGGCGGAATTGACCGAATTTGTTCCCCCGGGCGCGGCCCACGGTTGATCCGGGAATTCGACAGGTTAATGCGGCAAATGCGAAAGGGAAGGATGGAGAGAACTTGGCGGTAAGAGTTGCCATACTGGGTACCGGGAACATAGGGACCGATCTCCTGGTCAAGATCCAGCGTAAGAGCAAGCTTTTGACCGTGGGTCTGTTTGCCGGGGTGGACCCGGCCTCGGAAGGGATCGCCCGGGCGCGGGCCATGGGGGTGCCCACCTCCACCCGGGGCATCGAGGCCGTTCTGGCCGACCCGTCGCTTATGATTGTCTTCGATGCCACCAGTGCTTCCGCTCACCAAAAACACGCCCCCCTGCTGAAAGAAGCGGGTAAGACGGCGGTGGACCTGACCCCGGCCGCGGTGGGACCCTACGTGGTGCCGGCGGTGGACCTGGAACTCACCGGGATCGGTGAACCCAACATCAACATGGTGACCTGCGGCGGCCAGGCCACCATCCCCATGGTGTTCGCCGTTTCCCGGGTGGCCCCGGTGGCCTACGCCGAGACCGTGACCACCATACCCAGCCGCAGCGCCGGACCGGGCACCCGGGCCAACATCGACGAGTTCACCGCGACTACGGCCAGGGGGGTCCGCATCATCGGGCGGGCGAAAGAAGCCAAGGCCGTCATTATCCTCAACCCGGCCGACCCGCCCATCCTCAACCGGCATACCGTGTACACCGAACTGGCGGAAGATCCCGACCGGGAGGCCGTGACCGCTTCGGTGACGGCCATGGTGGACACCGTACGGCGGTACGTCCCCGGCTACCGGCTGAAATACCCGCCGGTGTTCGACGAACGCAGAGTGACGATCATGGTGGAAGTGGAGGGGGCCGGCGACTTCCTGCCCAAATACGCCGGCAACCTGGACATCATGACCTGCGCGGCCCTGGCGGCGGGGGAAGCGATAGCCCGGAAGATGGAAGAGCGGGAAGGGGGTGGCCGGTTATGAGGGAGAGGATCCGGGTGATAGATACCACCTTGCGCGACGGCTCCCATTCCCTGGCCCACCAGTACTCCGCCGGGGACATCGGGCGGGTGGCGGCGGCCCTGGAACGGGCCGGCCTCGATACCATAGAGGTCACCCACGGGGACGGTCTGGGCGGATCGTCCATCCAGTACGGCCGGGCCAGGATAACCGACCGGGAGGCCCTCCGGGCGGCCCGGGCGGTGCTTTGTAAGACCATGCTGGCCGTCCTTCTCCTGCCGGGGATCGGGGTGAAAGAGGACCTGGAGACGGCCTGTGCGGAAGGGGCGCGGGTGGTCCGCGTCGCCACGCACGTGACCGAAGCGGACATCTCGGCCCAGCACATGACCCTGGCCAAACAGACGGGTATGGAAGTAATCGGTTTTTTGATGCTGGCCCATATGGAGCCGGCGCAGAAGGTGCTGGAGCAGGCCAGGCTGATGGAATCCTACGGGGCCGACGTGGTCTACGTGGTCGATTCGGCCGGGGCGATGCTGCCGGACGACGTGCGGCGCAAAGTGGGGCTCTTACGGGAAAACCTGGCCGTGGCGGTGGGCTTTCACGCCCACAACAACCTGGGCCTGGCCGTCGGCAATACGGTGGCGGCCGTCGAAGCCGGGGCCACGGTGGTGGACGGCTGCCTGGCCGGCCTGGGTGCCGGGGCCGGCAATACGCCCACCGAGGTCCTGGCGGCGGTTTTGGACCGGCTGGGTTACGAGACGGGGATCGACCTGTGGGCGGTGATGGACGCGGCCCAAGACGTGGTACGGCCCTTGATGCCCCGACCCCAGGTGATCGACAAGGCGGCGCTCTCCCTGGGCTACGCCGGGGTGTATTCCAGCTTCCTGCTCCACACCTTCCGGGCGGCGGAGAAGTTCGGGCTGGATCCCCGGGACATTCTGGTGGAGTTGGGGCGCCGCCGGGTGGTGGGGGGCCAGGAAGACATGATCATGGATGTGGCCCTGGGCATGAGCCGGGGACAGGGAGGGCCGGCTTCGTAAGGGGGGCCGGATAGGAAAGGGGATGTCGGGGTTGACCAGGGAGGAAATATTGCAGGACATGGCCCGGCGGCTTTCGGAAGCCGGGCGGACGCGCCGGGGGATGGCCGCCCTGACCGATGAAGCGGCCGATCTGACCATCGAGGAAGCCTACCGGATCCAGCTCATGGCGGTCCGTTCCAAGGCCGGCCCGGCCAACCGGGTGGCGGGGAAGAAAATCGGCCTGACCAGCCGGGCCATGCAGGACCTGCTCGGGGTTTTCGAACCCGATTACGGTCACCTTTTCAGCGACATGGAAGTGGACAACGGCGGCGTAATCAGCCTGTCCGCCCTGATTCAGCCCAAGGTCGAGGCGGAGGTGGCCTTCCTTCTCAACAGGGACCTGACGGGCCCGGGCGTCTCGGTTTCCGCTGTTCTGCGGGCCACCGACGCGGTGATTCCCTCTCTGGAGATCGTGGACAGCCGCATTCGGGACTGGAAGATCAAAATCCAGGACACGGTGGCCGACAACGCCTCGAGCGCCCGCTTCGTGCTGGGCGGCCGGCTCACCCGGGTGGCGGACCTGGACTTGAGCCTCACCGGCCTGGTGTTCAAAAAGAACGGGGCAATTCTGGGCACCGCCGCCGGCGCCGCCGTTGCCGGCCATCCCGCGGCGGCGGTCGCCTGGCTGGCCAACAAGCTGGCCGCGTTCGAGATCGGCCTCAAAGCCGGGGAGGTTGTCCTCTCGGGGGCCTTTCTGGCCGCCGTGCCACCCGCGGCCGGGGACTTTTTCGAGGCCTGCTTCGACCGGCTGGGCACGGTCGGTGTACGGTTTGCCGGTTGAATCCCCTCCGCGAAAGGCATGAGGCCGAAGACCATTGACATCACGTTAAACGTGATATAATATCACATTAAAGGTAATATTATCGGGGGCGGGCAGGCATGGCTGAGGAGTTATTCCCCCTGGGGGGACCGGTGGAACCCGAGGATGTCGTGGACAATATTTTCTTTGGGTGATCAGGTCCGTTTGACTAGGGATGATTTGGAAGGAATTTTACCGCGGTTTTGATCGTTAATCGAGTACCCCGGCGCTGCCGCGACGGGCGCCGGAATGTGTGGCCCCGTAGGGAGAAGTTTTCGGAATTCACAAAAAGAGGATTTTGTCGATGTGTGTAGAAAGCTATCAGGGCCAACGACATCCGGATAGCACAAGTACCACGCGCCGCGAGTGTGATGGCTTGCACGGCCGGTGACCAACCGGCAGGACGAGGTTCGATTCCTGCGGCGGCGCTCCAGTTAGTCCTTGGGACATTTTCGGTATCGACGTTTTCCATGGCCCATGTAGAAGTTACGGTTGCCACCCATGTGGGAGTCACAGTCAGAGGTATACCAAAAGCGCGGGCTACCCAGGGCTGTGTTGGCGATGATATCCGCCGGGAGGTAATGACTTGGCTCCCGGTTTATTTTTTGGGGGTCCGTGGGAAAGGAGACGGTCGTTGCTGTGAACGCAACCGGCCGTCTCCAGTGAACGCATAACCATGCGGATCACCCATTCCACCGTGGTTCCCGTGGGCCGCTGGAATGCGGGTGGTGACCGCATCGTTCCTTCACCAGCGCCGATTGCGGGTTGTGGTAGCCGACCGTTCTTTTCCCGACGAATTCCGGCAGGCACGGTGCCGGCGGATTGCCGTGGCCTTTCGTCCGTGACGGTCACGCTGGCGGCGAATCGCGGGTTTCCACCCAGGAGGCTTCTCAGCCGGCCGGTTCATAATGAAGTGAGAATCGGGCCACCGTAAGGACGCCAAGCCTTGCAAAACGGGTTATTGGGTATTACTTCAGGTACTTCGCCAGATCGCGATAGAAATTCTCGTGCTGGCCAAAATGCAGAAGTTGAATCACCTGCTCTTTTTCCAAGATCCGATAGGCTACGAGCCACTGATCGTTTGCGGCCTCGAATTTTTCCACCAGTACATCCCGGAGGACACCCTTCTTGCGGTCGCCTTTGTAAGGATTATCGGCCAACCTCAGAATTTCTCTGTCCAACGCTTGCTTTAGGGCGGGTTCGAGCTTCTTGGCAACCCGGTTGAATCGGGGTGCCACTTCAATCCGCATTGGCCGATACCCCAAACTCGTAAGGTTCGGCTAACCCGGCATCCAACTCAGCCTGGGCTTCCAGAATTCCTTCGATGAACGAAAACGACAGGTCCGGATTCTCTTCGGCGATAATGGCTATCTCAAGGTATCGCCGCACTTGGTCGGCCGGCTGCCGGTGCTGGCCCTTGGCCTTGGCTTCGATGAGGATTTTCAAGTCGTCTGGGATACGCACAGAGAGAGTTTTCATAATGTCCACCCCAATGGAAATATGCTACGTTAATCATACAACGCATGCACAACATAGTCAAGGTATTCTCTGTATGACAATGCGGGCCGACTGGTTCAATCTTATTAACGCCGTCCCCGGGCAAAGACCGGTGGCCGACACTCCGACTCCGGGAGAATGCCGGGTGCTTGTCAGCTGGAGACCAGGATATCATAAAAGTGACCTCTCAGGATGCCCCGCAACGGGTCTGGTTGTCCCGGGGTTGGGCATATAGCAGGGAAGGAAAGGCCCGCCCAGGGCCTTTCTGCTGTCTCTGCCTGCAAGCCGGGAGGTGGGGGGCGGTGACAAGGGCAGTCGGTTGTATTGGTCTTTTAACGATTCCTGGTCGCCACAATTCTCCCATAACACGGCAGGATTCGCGCCAGTCCCGGTGCAATATATGCCAGGGGAGGCCGATGGCCGATCGATGTTCCTGCTCGCGCACACCGGGATAACCACCGCAACGGCCTGGCTGATCAGCCACCACTCAACCTACAGAGAGAACGCCGCAGAGGGCGGTTCCTACATAGTTACAGCTTATCCACAGCCTGACCCAGAAAATGTGAGTAATGTGGATTTCCGGCTGATCATTTTGGGTGGCACACACCCTGGTATTCAGCCTGCTGTTGGTCTTGGCCGAACCTTCAAAGTCTACCTGGGCGGATCGATCAAGAAAAGGCCGAATCCCCCCTGGCGGAAAATCGAGATCGCCGGCAGCCGGACGCTTGACGACTTGCACGAAGCCATTTTCGACGCCTTCGACCGGGATGACGAGATACACCTTTATGCCTTCTTTTGGGGCGGCGGGCAGTCCAAAACCGGTCTTGACAGCTATGACCGGATCAAATATACCTCACCGGAAGGGATGACGAGTGGGAGGGAGAGGAACTCCACGGAAACCGCCATTGGGTCTCTTGGGCTCCAGGTGGGGGACTATCTGCGCTACCTATTCGATTTTAGTGCCGAATGGTGGCATGTTGTCGAACTGACGGACAAAGAAGAGCGGGCGGACGGTTCTTTGAAATATCCACGGGTGGTGGAAAAATGCGGTGACCCGCCGGATCCGGAGGGATGGGTGGAATACCTGAATTCGTCCCTGGTGTTTCCATTCGAGGCCGAAGTCACGGAGTACCAGGACGAAGGCCGATTGCAGATCGGTGACCGGTTCATGGTAAAGAGGGTCACTGACCAGAACGACAAATACGGTGTGATGGTTGAGGGCAGGGTTGGTCGCCGGAAGATCGAATTCCCCCTAATTGACCTGGAACCCGTTGATGTTTGGGCGCAAGGAGGGCAACATGCGACTCTGGACGCTACGTAGCGAGTACGCTTGGAAACAGCACCAGCGCGAGGGAAGGATAACCGGCGACCGCAAGTACGTCGACCCGTACTTCGGCGAAGCGTACCAGTGGCTGATGGAGCAGATGGCTGAGCGGATACCGGGGTACTCCGGCGGGTGGCCGGTGTGGGCGTACCAGGCACCGAAGCCGGATCTGCGGAGCCACGTGTGGTGCCATCCTCTCGGGGAGCCGAACGTCCGTCTAGAACTCGAAGTGCCGGACGAGCGTGTCCTTCTTTCAGATTACGACGCTTGGCATGTAGTGCTGAACAAGTGGCACATCGAACTCACCGAAGAGGAAGACAGGGAGTGGGAGCACCGCGTCGAACCCTACGGTTTCTGGCAGAGCGATACCAGAAAGTGCTTGCCGCCGGAGCTTTACCGCGAACTCATCGAATCGTGGAAGCTCATTTTCGACTTAGACACGTTGGCGGCATCTCCGTGGACTGGCGGTGGTACCCAATACATCCAAGCTGTGGTAGAGTATGTGGAATTGAGCGAAGTTAAAAAAGTCACGCGGTACCTTGGGAGGGAAAAGCCGGAAACTCATGTGTGCCGTCTGTAAATGAGTGTTTGTTAATTGGTACCCGAACCGAGCCGGAGTGCTGGTGGGGTAGTGTATGGGAGACGGCACCTACACCAAGATATTGCAGTGAAAGCCCCCAGAAGGGCTCGGACCCCGCCTGGAGCGTCCCCGAAGGGCAGGGCTGCCTGTATAAGCGCAGGAGCGTGAGGTCAGGTAGTGGGTACTAGTCTGGCGGATCAGGCCGTAGTAAGACCATGGTGCCGGCACGAATGGTGCCAACGCTGTCCCAATGGCCGTGGTCTGTCACGCGGCTTTCAGTAGCCGCTCGTCTTTATGACGTACCCCAGGTAGGAGAGGTAGAAAAGCCCGCCCAAGGCCAGGAGGAAGACCCCGCTTAAGTGGCCCCGGCGGGAAACGAAGAGGAAGACCGACCCGGCGGTCAGCAGGGTTAAAAAGGCGGCGGCCAGGGCCAGGGGGGGCAGTACCCAGGAGGTGAAGGCCAGTCCTACGATCGGCGCCACCGAACTCTGCAGCACCATGGCCCCGGTGATGTTGCCCAGGGCCAGGGTGTCCTTTTTCTGGCCGATCCAGAGGACGCTGTTGAAGAGTTCCGGTGATTCGGAAGCCAGGGGCGCGACCAGCAGGGAGAACAGGAGCACCGGCAGCCGGAGAAAGCCGGCCAGGGATTCGATGAAGGTCACGAAGTAGCGCACGCCGAAGGTGATGCCGGCAAAGGAGACAATGAGTTGAAGGAGAATCAGGCCCGTCGGGGGCAGGTCGGTCCTGCGGGCGAAAAAAAGTCGGCTCATTTGGTGCCAGTCCATGTTGCGTCCCCGGGAGAGCACCACCCAGACGAAGCCCACGTAAGCGGCCAGGAGCAGGGGCGGCAGGGCGAGACGCATGGAGCGGGGTATGAACGTGGAGCCGATTACCAGGGTCCAGGCCACCAGGAAAAAGCCCAGATCGCGGCGGATGGGCCGCGGGTCCGGGTATAGGCGGCCGGTTCCCCGGCGCCGGGCGAACAAAAGCCCGGAGGCCCCGGCCATGGCCAGGGCGGCGGTGCTGAGCATGAAGGGCGCGCCCAGGATGGCCCCGATGCCGATAGCCGCGCCCGATCCGCCCCTGGTCCCGGCCAGGATGGCCACGAGCGGGATCAGGATTTCCGGCATGGCGGTGCCCAGGGCGGCCAGCAGGCTGCCCACCGCCCCTTCCTTGACGCCCAGCCGGATACCGAGCCATTCGATCGCGTTGGTGAAAAAAGCGGAACTGGCCAGGATCAGGATCAGGCTGCCCAGGACAACGGTGGCGTGAAGTACCATGCTTGTTCCCTCTTGCAGTCTTTACAGCATGTATCTGTCCAGGATGGTGGTGAGGGGTTTGAATACCGCCTCCAGAAAGGCCGACGGCCGGGGCGGGTTCAGGTGCATGACCTGGGCCAGGGACAGATAGAGGGCCAGCGCCCACATTACGGCGAACGCCGCCAGTTCCCGGTACATCTTTTGCCGCCAAAGGGGCCAGGCGGCGGCCGCCGCCGCCAAAAAGCCCGCGACAAAAAGCAGAGTGAGCAAAGCGTTTTCCCGTCTTCGCAACGAAATACCTGGTCTAGTTTGTCCCGGCGCTCGGGCGTGGATTCCCGTCCAGCACCAGGGAGCGGGCGTGGGCCACCATGTACAGGGATCCCGTGACCACCACCAGCCCCCGGGGACCGGCTTTATCGCGGGCCCGGGCCAGGGCCTGGCCGATTTCCGCTACGGCCTCCGCCTCGCCGTATTTTCCCGCGTAGTCCGCCAGTTGGCGCCAGTTGGCGGCCCGGGGGCTGTCGGGCCGGGTGACTACCACGGCGGCGGCCAGGGGTGCCAGTTCGTCGACCACCTTCGCCCATTCCTTGTCGTCGAGCATGCCGATCACCATTACCGGCACGCGGCCGGGGAAGTAGGCGGCCAGCGCGTCCCGCAGGGAAATCGCTCCGGCATGGTTATGAGCTATGTCCAGCAGTATGTCGGGCGCTCCGGCGATCAGTTCGAGGCGGGCGGGCCAGCTTGTCCGGGCCAGGCCCCTTCGGACCTGTTCCGCGGTGAGGCGGCGTCCGGTCAGGAGTTCGGCGCAACCCACGGCCAGGGCGGCATTGGGCAACTGGTGCGCCCCCAGGATCGGGATGAAGAGGTCCCGGTAATCCCCGACCAGACCCCGCAGGTGAAAATACTGGCCCGAAAGGCCCCGGCCGAGCGGGGTGTAGACCAGGTCCCGGCCCACCAGGTAAAGGGGCGAGCGCGTTTCCCGGCACCTGGCGGTCATGACGTCGAGGCTCTCCCCGGTGCAGGCCGTGAGCAGGGGAATTCCTTCCTTGATTATGCCGGCCTTGACGGCGGCAATTTCCGCCACGGTTTCGCCCAGGTAGTCCATGTGGTCCATCGTGACGTTGGTAACCACGGTGACCAGGGGGTTGACTACGTTGGTGGAGTCGATCGCGCCGCCCAAACCCACCTCCAGGACCAGGAAGTCGACCTGCTCGTCCAGGAAGTAGACGAAAGCGGCCGCCGTGGAAACCTCGAACTCGGTGGGGTGCTCGAAACCTGCCGCCACCATGGCTTCCAGGTGGGGCTTGAGATCGGTGATCAGCCCGGCCAGCCGTTCGGGGGAAACGCTTCGGCCGTTGATGACGTATCTTTCGGTGTAGCTGTGCAGGTGCGGGGAGGTGAAGGTGCCCACCCGGTAGCCGGCCTCCCTGAGCAGGGAGGAGGTGAAGGCGCAGGTCGACCCCTTGCCGTTGGTGCCGCCCACGTGAGCCACCCGCAGCTTCAGGTGGGGGTCGTCCAGGCGGTGCAGGAGTTCGCTGATCCGTCCCAGGCCGAAGTTGAAGCCGAACTTGGTCAGTTCCTGCAGATAGGCGATAGCCGCATCGTAGTCCATGATCGACGCTCCTTTAGCCCAGGAGGTCCAGCCGCTCGGCCAGGGCCGAAAGCTTGGCCGCCGTTTCCGCCGCCTTGGCTTTCTCTTTTTCCACCACCGCCGGCGGGGCCTTGGCTAAAAACGACCCGTTGGTCAGCTTCCCTTCGGTTTTGGCCAGGTCTTCCTTCAGCCGGGCCTGCTCCAGTGCCAGCCGGGCCTTTTCCCTGGCGACGTCCAGGACACCCTTTAAGGGGAGTACCACCGTTACCCCGACCCCGGCCACGGCCTGCACGGACTGTTCCGGTTTTTCCAGCGGGAGGCCCGTGACGGTCACGGCGGCCTGGGCCAGGGATTCGATATAAGGCCGGCCTTCCAGCAGGATCTCCCGGGGCCTCTCGTCGGCCCCGATGATGACGTTCACCTTCCGGCCGGGGGGTACGTTCACTTCCGTGCGCAGGTGGCGGACTATCCGGGTGACCTCCTTGATCAACTCCATTTCGGCACCGGCCCCGGGATCGGTAAGCGAAGGGTCCCAGGCCGGCCAGGGGGAGAGGGTGATGGTGGGTCCCGCCCCGGGCAGGTGTTGCCAGATCTCCTCGGTGATGAAAGGCATGAACGGGTGGAGCAACTCCAGGGTGCCGGAGAGGACCCGTACCAGAACCTCCCGGGCCCGGGCCCGGTCCAGGGGATCATCTCCGTACAGGCGCGGCTTGGCCAGTTCGATGTACCAGTCGCAGTACTCGCCCCTGATGAATTCGTAGACCAGCCGGACGGCTTCGCCCAGTTCGAACGTCTCCAGGGAGTCGGTCACGTTCCTGACCGTATCGTTGAAAGAGTTGAGAATCCAGCGGTCGGCCAGGGTGGGAGATGCCGTCTTCGCTTCCGGGGAGTAGCCTTCCAGGTTCATCAGCACGAAGCGGGAGGCGTTCCACAGCTTGTTGGCGAAGTTGCGGGCTCCTTCCAGCCGTTCGAAGTTGAAGCGGATGTCGTTACCCGGGGTGTTGCCCGTCAGCAGCATGAAGCGCAAAGAATCCGCCCCGTGGCTTTCGATGACGTCGATAGGATCGATCCCGTTGCCCAGGGACTTGGACATCTTGCGTCCCGAGGTGTCCAGCACCAGGCCGTGGATGAAGACCGAACGGAAGGGAACCTCCTTCATGAAGGCCAAACCCAGGAAGATCATGCGGGCCACCCAGAAGAAGATGATGTCCCGGCCGGTCACCAGCACCGAGGTGGGGTAGTAGCAGGCCAGTTCCGGCGTCAGTTCGGGCCAGCCCAGGGTGGAGAAAGGCCACAGGCCGGAGGAGAACCAGGTGTCCAGGACGTCCGGGTCCTGCTCCAGGCTGTCGGATCCACAGCGGCACCGCCGGGGTTCGGTTACGGCGACGGTCATTTCGCCGCAGGCGGAGCAATACCACACCGGGATGCGGTGGCCCCACCATAGCTGGCGGGATATGCACCAGTCCCGGATATTCTCCATCCAGTTGAGGTAGATACGGGTGAAGCGTTCCGGAACGAAGGTTACCCGTCCCTGGACGGCGGCCTCGATGGCCGGCCCGGCCAGGGGTTTCATCCGTACGAACCACTGGCGGGACAGGGCCGGTTCGATGACCGTGTTGCACCTGTAGCACCGGCCCACCGAGTGGGTTAGGTCCGTAACCCGGACCAGGTAGCCGCCGGAGGCGAGATCCTGGACGATGCGCCGGCGGCATTCGTAGCGGTCCAGGCCGCGGTACCGTCCGGCCGCGTCGTTCATGGCGGCGTCCTCGCCGATCACCTTGATCTGGGGCAGGTTGTGGCGGCGGCCCACTTCGAAGTCATTGGGGTCGTGGGCCGGGGTGATCTTGACCGCGCCGGTGCCGAAGCCCGGGTCGACATACCCGTCGGCTACCACGGGCAGCTCCCTGCCCACCAGGGGCAGGGTGACGGTGCGGCCGACCAGGGAGCGGTAGCGCTCGTCGTCCGGGTGCACCGCCACCGCCACGTCGCCCGGCATGGTCTCGGGCCGGGTGGTGGCCACCTCGATCCAGCCGCCGTCCTTACCCGGATAGCGCACGTAGTAAAGGTGACCCGCCGCTTCCTCGTGTTCCACCTCGATGTCCGAAATGGTGGTATGGCAATGGGGGCACCAGTTGGTGATGTAGTAGTCGCGGTAGATCAGCCCCCGTTCGAAGAGCCGGACGAACACCTCGCGCACCGCCCGGGAGCAGCCCTCGTCCATGGTGAAGCGCTCCCGCTGCCAGTCGCAGGACGATCCCAGCCGGCGTAACTGGGCGGTGATCCGGCCCCCGTACCGCTCCTTCCAGGCCCAAGCCCGGTCGAGAAATTCCTCCCGGCCCAGGTCGGTCCGGCTGAGTCCTTCCTCTTTCAGGCTCTCCTCCACCTTGGCCTGGGTGGCGATGCCGGCGTGGTCGGTGCCGGGCAGCCACAACGTGTTGAAACCCTGCATCCGCCGCCACCGGACCAGGGTGTCCTGGATGGTGTTGTCCAGGGCGTGTCCCATGTGCAGTTGTCCGGTCACATTGGGGGGGGGTATGACGATGCAATAGGGGTCGTCGCACTTACCCGCCGTGGCGTGGAAGAACCCCTCTTCCTCCCAGTGGCGGTACCATTTCTCCTCGACCCTGGCCGGGTCGTAAGCGGTCGGCATGTTTTCCATCCTGATAACGGGACGGCCGGTCCCTGCCTCCCTTCCGCGCCCGGCGTGACGCCGGGCCAACAAAAACCCCTCCCGCCCGAGGGGAAGGGATGATGCCTGTTTACCAGATATATTAGCTTTTTTGCCGCAGGGTGTCAACTTGGAGGGGAAGGGCCCCAAAACCGAACCCGTCCAACGGCCGTGTTGGCCGGACCGGAGGCGGGAATTCCGTTGCGCGGCGAAAATTCTCTATTTCACTTGTCGGTCCGCCATAACGGGACCCGGAGCATGTGTACAATTACACTCTCGTCAGGCTGCAGGCCGGATGCGCCTTACGGAGTGCTCATGCAAAGGTCGGGACAGGCGCTCCGCCGTAGAGGGGGGATGCACTTTCGGGGGTCCGGCCGGAAGGAAAACCATACGCCCTCCTCTTGGGGATACGGTCCAGCCCCCCTCTCCCGGGGCGGCCGGACCGGGCTCCGCTTGTGTGCTTGTTTTCTCTTTCCCTAATTACTTAAAAATGATTTATCATATTTTCAGTACTTTTTAATACATCTAAGCTATTTTTAAGCTATTAATACGTATAAGATTTCACATTCTCAATCTCCGGCCGTTATTTCCTGGAAGGCGACTGCGGATCCGTTACATACATGGGAGGAGGATGAATATGGCTGAGAACATCCCCGCGATTATGGAAAGCGCCCAGACGCGCCGGGCCGAAGGCAAGGAACCCGCCTTCCCGCTTCCCCTGTTGACCAGTTGGAGCGGCTATCCCTGGCTCGTGGTGGGAACGGTGTGTATCGGCGCCTTGATGGCCGCGCTGGACGCCAGCATAGTCAACGTGGCTATGCCGACCTTCCTGGGAATATTCAGAACCGGCATGAGCATGGTGGAATGGATATCCATCGCCTACCTGCTTTCGCTGACGGCCATGCTGCCGGTCGGCGGTTACCTGGCGGACAGGGTGGGACGAAGGACCTTGTACGCCGGCGGGTTCATTATCTTTATTCTCGGTTCCGCCCTCTGCGGCCTGTCCTGGAACATCGTTTCCCTGGTGGTGTTCAGGGTGATCCAGGCCGTAGGGGCGGCAATGTTGCAGGCCAACTCCATCGCCATCGTCACCTCCGCGGCCCCGCCGGGAAGCAAGGGCAAGGCGATCGGGATCCAGGGGGCCGCCCAGTCGCTGGGACTGTGCATAGGGCCTCTGGCGGGCGGTTTTCTCCTGAGCACGTTCGGCTGGCGGGCGATTTTTTACGTCAACGTACCGATAGGCATCCTGGGTAGTTTGCTGGCGTTCGCAGACCTCCCCCGGGACAAGGTGCCGGAGGTGAAAAGGGGCTTTGATTTTGCCGGCATCAGCCTGCTCCTGCCCGGACTCGTTCTTCTGACCATAGTTCTGCAAAGGGGCGACAGGCTGGGCTGGGTTTCACCCGAACTGCTGTCTCTCCTGGCCGCCGGGTTGGTTTTCCTGTTTTTCTTTTGGAAATGGGAGAAAAAAGCAAAGTCACCCATATTGTCACCGGAAATGATGCACAGCAAGACTCTCCTTTTCGGTTGTCTGGGCGGGTTCGCCGTTTTTTCCGTGATGTTCGGCGATCTCTTCCTCTCACCGTTCTACCTGGAAAAGATTCTAAACTATTCTTATGACCTGACGGGGCTATTCCTGATCGCGGTACCTTTGGCCATGGTCCTGGTCGCTCCCGTGGGTGGAAACCTGTACGACCGCTTCGGTGCGAGATCGGTCAAGTCGGTGGGTATGGCAAGTGTTTGCGCGGGGGCCGGCGCCCTGGTCCTGCTCAACACCCACGTTTACCCCCTGGACATAATCCTGCCGCTGGCTCTGATCGGTATAGGACAGGGCTTGTTCACCCCCGCCAACAATACCTGCGTGATGGACAGCGCCCAGAAGGACAGGCTGGCCACCGTGGGCGGCATGCTTAACATGGCCCGTTCCCTGGGGATGGTCTTCGGCATCGCTTTGGGAGGCACCGCTTACACCATGCTCAGGAGGTACCTGATAGCGAAGGACCTGGTTCTGACCATGGCCAGGCTCGACGGGCTGCGGGCCGGTTTTTTGGGTCTGACCCTGATATCGCTGTTCGGATTGGCAATAGCGTTTTTCCGAAGCCAATACCTGACCATCAGGAAGGCCGAAGGCCTCAGGCCCCAGACGCACATTGAGATTTGAACCCGGTTAGTTTCGCAAGCGGGGGGTCTTTCAGGATGGACAGATTGCATTCGACGGTCAAATATCTGGTCAAGTGGGTACCTATCGCCGTCGCGATAGGTATTGTATCCGGGTTAGGCGCCGGGGCCTTCATCGTCGCCATCCGTTTTTGCGTCAGGATTTTCCTGACGGGCATTGCCGGCTACCTGCCGCCGGTACCCCTGGGCACCGGTCCGACGCTGATAACGCCTATTCTGCACCGGTGGTTCATCCCGGTCGCCACCACGCTGGGGGGCCTGATCAGCGGTTTCATCGTGTTTCGGTGGGCGCCCGAAGCGGAAGGGCACGGTACCGACGCCGCAATAGACGCATTTCATAACAAGGAGGGCAGAATCCGCGCCCGGGTGCCCCTTATCAAGATGGCCGCTTCGGCCGTCACTCTGGGCTCGGGTGGAAGTGCCGGCCGCGAAGGACCGACGGCCCAGATTGCGGCCGGATTCGGCTCGGTACTGGGAACCCTGCTCGGGTTGAACGCCCATGACCGGCGGATTGCCCTGGCCACGGGCATCGGTGCCGGCATAGGCGCCATTTTTAAGGCTCCCTTCGGCGGGGCCATCCTCAGTGCCGAGATTCTCTATCTGCACGGGATGGAGTTGGACGCCCTGGCACCTTCCCTCATGGCGTCCACCGTAGGCTACGTGGTCTTCACCCATTTCTTCGGCTATACGCCTGTATTTGGCTGGCATCTGGCCGGCAGCACCTCTTTCAACCCGGCCACCCTCCCTTATTACGCCTTGCTGGGTGTGCTCTGCGGCCTGGTAGGTATTCTGTATGCCAGGATGTTTTACATGGCAAGGGATTTATTTCACAAAGTACCGGGGCCGAAACTGCTCAGGCCGGTGATCGGGGGTTTCATCGTCGGACTGATCGGCATCTACCTGCCCGAGGTTCTGAGCGTGGGTTACGGATGGATCCAGGTGGTGATGGAGAATTTCCGCATGCTCCCCCTGGCCTTGATCATCGTGCTGATTTTCGGAAAGATAATCGCCACTTCCGTATGCATCGGCTCCGGGGAGAGTGGCGGCGTTTTCGCACCCGGTTTGTTTATCGGTTCGATGATCGGAGCGGCGCTATGGGGTTTGCTCAGGCTGGCGGGCGCGCCGAACCTTCCGGCCGGCCCGGAGTTGTTCATGGCGGTAGGCATGGTGGCCCTGTTCGGCGGTACCGCCCGGGTGCCACTGGCCATGATTCTGATGATAGCCGAAATGACGGGCAGCTACGCGCTTTTGATCCCGGCCATGCTTGCCGTGGGCCTGGCATACGTTGTCGTGGGCGACAACAACACCATTTACCGGAGCCAGTTGGCCAATCCCGCCGCTTCGCCGGCCCACGCCCGGGAGTATCTGGCGGAAATAGTGAAGTGCGGGGAAATAAACGGCTTCGATATCCGGGAACTTATGGGCCCGGAACTGGAATACAGCCCGTCGCAGGATGGCCGGATCAAGGCGGTGGTCGGCGATTGATCCGCCGGCAAACAGGTTCGGCAAGCCAGTCTGAAAATTTTCGCAAAACCGATTGAAGCCCAAGCCCTTTTGTGGTAAAGTTATCCTTAGATAGCGGCACAGGGGGCGGGTACGAGGCCGTACCCGCCGGAACGACGATGTTCCGGGCAGCCGCTGGAGCCCGGTACGGGCTTTTTTTCTTGGCCCGGCCGGAGGAACACGGGGGCGGAGTATGCCCCGGGGGCCGCACTGCGGCGCGGCCCGACAACCTGTCCAAACCATGGTGGTTTGGGGAGCAACGGCGCTCGTTCGGGGTGGTTCCATCACCCCTGGGCGCCGTTTTGTCGTTGTCGACAAAACGTGCAGGGGGGATAGCAATGGATTTGAGTCAATTGGCCGAGGGTATCAACACTGTCTGGGTGCTGCTGGCCGCTGCCCTGGTGTTTTTCATGGAAGCCGGGTTCGCCTTCCTGGAGGCGGGGTTTGTCAGAAGCAAGAATTCGCTCAACATCGTCATGAAGGTTTTTTCGGACGCAACTTTCGGCACGCTGGCCTACTGGGTGGTCGGCTTCGGCGTCATGTACGGCGCGGACCGCGCGGGACTGGTTGGTACCAGCGGATTTTTCCTGCAGGGACCTTTCCAGTATCTTGGTCTTCATATCCCTGTCTATGCCTTTTGGTTCTTCCAGGCCGCCTTCGCCATGGCCGCCGCCTCCATCGTTTCCGGGGCCGTGGCCGAGAGGATCAAGTTCAAATCCTACCTGGTCTTTACCGTCATCATGACCGCCGTCATCTACCCCGTCTCCGGTCATTGGATCTGGGGCGCGGGGGGGTGGTTGAACAAATTGGGCATGCTCGATTTCGCCGGATCGGCCCAGGTGCACGCGGTAGGCGGCTTCGCCGCCCTGGCCGCGGTGCTGGTTCTTGGTCCCAGGCTGGGCCGTTACAACGAGGACGGCTCCGTCAACGTGATGCCCGCCCATAACCTGCAACTGGCTTTCCTGGGCACCTTCATCCTGTGGTTCGGCTGGTTCGGGTTCAATCCCGGCAGTTCCCTTTCCGGCCTGGACCTCAACATCGCCCGGATCGCCCTGAACACGAACTTGGCCGCCGCCGCGGGCGGAGCCATGGCCACTTTGTATACCGCCTGGCGGTACGGCAAGGCCGACCCCAGCATGGCCATGAACGGGGCCCTGGCCGGGCTGGTGGGGATAACCGGCGGTTGCGCCTATGTCGCTCCGGCCAGCGCGGTCCTCATCGGGCTGGTCGCCGGGGTGCTGGTGGTCCTGGCGGTAAACCTGCTGGACCGGCTGCATGTGGACGACCCGGTTGGCGCCGTGGCCGTGCACGGCGCCAACGGAGTGTGGGGCATCGTGGCCATCGGGCTGTTCGCGGAAAAGGGCGGTCTTTTTTACGGCGGCGGGGCCCATCTCCTGGGCGTCGAGGTGCTGGGGGTGTTGAGCGCCGCCGTCTGGTCCTTCGGTGTAACCTATGTGGTTTTTCAGCTTTTGAAGCGTACGATGGGAATCAGGGTTTCCCGCCATGAGGAGTTGGAGGGACTGGATATGTCCGAACACGGCATGCCGGCCTACACCGGCATGGCCACGCCGGTTGGGCCCGGCATGGGCCCGGACGGAACGCCCTTTCCCTTCCATCCCCACGAAATTCCGGCTAGCGGTCATTCTTCGTAGAACAGGAAATCTTGCTCCCCTTATGGGGAGCTTTTTCTTTTTCCCGGTTTGCATTTATCGGAAAACAGGTTGCTTTTTGCTCTCGCCAAGGAAGGGAAAAGGTGATATAATCGAGAAGATAATTTGGTTCGTCCACTAGAAGGCAGCTCCGGGGAAGAATGGGACCGGGTTAATTAGATGTTTTTTATTTTGTCGCCGGGGACAAAGGTGGTACAATGGGGGACGGGGGGAAATGGGGGAGTAGGATTGGTCAAGTCTTTCAGCAACCGGAGCCCCTGGCTCCTGGTCACGTTGATGATAATCGGGGGTGTGGCCGGATCCCTGGTGGACAACCTGCTCGTGCCCACCGTACCGTACTTACGCAACGTCTTTTCCATAGCTCTCAGGCCGGGCACCCTGGACCTGCATTTCCTGGCCCTGACCTTCGGCTTTTCCCTGGCGGTGGGTCCGCTCACCGCCGTCGGTCTGGTCGTGGGCTACATAGTGTACCGGCGTATTTGAATGTCCATGAAACGCTTGTTTCTCGCGTCATCGTCACCCCGCCGGCACGAACTCCTGGCCCGGCTCGGCCTTGCTTTCGAGGTGTTTGTACGGCCGGTGGACGAGTCGGGTTACGGCCACCTGGAGCCGGGGGCCCGGGTGGAAAAACTGGCCGGCGCGAAGGCGCTCGCCGTGGCTGCGGAACTGGCCGGCGGCTTGGTCCTGGGCGCCGACACCCTGGTGGCGTGCGGCGGCCTGGTCCTGGGGAAGCCTTCAACGCCCGCCGGGGCCCGGGATATGTTGCGCCTGTTGTCCGGCCGCCGGCACCGGGTATATACCGGGGTGGCACTGGTGGACGTGGACGATGGCCGGATGGAGACCGCCCATGCCGAGACGTCCGTGGTCCTGCGGACCATGGACGAAGGGGAATTGGACCGCTACGTGGCGACCGGGGAGCCGCTGGACAAGGCCGGGGCTTACGCGGTCCAGGGACTGGGTTCCGTCTTCGTCACCGCCGTAGAAGGTTCCTATTCCAACGTGGTGGGGTTGCCGCTGCACCTGGTGGCCGAAATGCTGCACCGGTTCGGAATGGAAGTAATTTAGGGGAACGTCTTTCGTGCAATATCATCTGGCGATAAGGGACATACCCTGTAATTTGCGGCCGCGGGAACGGCTGATCCGGGACGGGCCGGAATTTCTGTCGGAGATCGAGCTTCTGGCCATCCTCCTGGGCAGTGGCACCGGTGAGGCCAGCGCCCTCGAACTGGCCGCCCAGGTGTTGAGCCGCTTCGGTGGACTGAAGGGGCTGGCGGCGGCCAGTTGCCAGGAACTCGGGACCGTGCGGGGAGTGGGGCCGGCCAAGGCCGCCCTCATCCAGGCCGCCGTCCAAATGGGGCGGCGGTTGGCCGCCCAGCCTGCCGAGACGCGTCCGGTCATAAACTGCCCGGACGACGTCGTCAAACTGATGATGGAAGAAATGCGCGGCCTGGACCGGGAGCATTTCCGGGCGCTGCTCTTGAACTCCAAAAACCAGGTACTTTACGCGGACCGGATCGCCGTGGGTACTTTGAGCCAGTCAAGCGTACACCCGCGCGAATTGTTCAAAAATGCGGTCAAACGCAACGCGGCGGCGGTGATCCTGGTCCACAACCATCCGAGCGGTGATCCCACGCCCAGCCGGCAGGATTTGGACGTCACCAAGCGGCTCGCCCGGGCGGGCGAGATTATCGGGATCAGCGTCTTAGACCATGTGGTCATTGGAGATAATAACTTCGTCAGCTTCAAGGCCAGCGGCTTAATTTGACCGGGAGAGGGGTACACAATTGAGCATCGGCATCTTTTCCAAGGACATGGGCATAGATTTGGGCACCGCCAACTCCCTGGTGTACTTGAAAGGCAAGGGTATCGTGAGCCGGGAGCCTTCCGTCGTAGCCATAGAGCGGGACACCGGCAAGGTGCTGGCCGTGGGGGAGGAAGCCAAACGGATGATCGGCCGCACTCCCGGTAACATCGTCGCCATAAGGCCGATGAAGGACGGGGTTATCGCCGACTTCGACGTGACCCAGAGCATGATCAAGTATTTTATCTTGAAAGCATCCAGGAACAAGAGCTACCTGCTCCGGCCCCGCGTGGTGATAGGAGTGCCCTCGGGGGTAACCGCGGTCGAGGAACGGGCGGTCCGGGAAGCGGCCCTGCAGGCAGGGGCCCGGGAAGCCTACCTCATCGAGGAGCCCATGGCGGCGGCCATCGGGGCGGGGCTCCCGGTCCACGAACCCACCGGCAACATGATCGTTGACGTCGGCGGCGGGACCACCGAAGTGGCCGTCATATCACTGGGCGGCATCGTGACCAGCCGGTCCATCCGCATCGCCGGCGACGAAATGGACGAAGCCGTGGTCCAGCACGTGCGGCGTAACTACAATCTGGCCATCGGGGAGCGCACCGCCGAGCAAATCAAGATCGAGATAGGCACGGCGACACCCGGTGAACCTGGGCGCTCTTACGAGGTGCGCGGGCGTGACCTGGTGACCGGGCTGCCTAAAACGGTCAACATTTCCAACGGGGAAGTGTACAGGGCCATCTCCGAGCCGGTAAGCAACATCCTGGAAGCGATTAAGGCCACGCTGGAGCACACCCCGCCGGAACTGGCCGCCGACATTATGGACCGGGGAATCGTCATGGCCGGGGGCGGCTCCCTCTTGCGGGGTCTCGATCGCATGGTCGCCGAGCAAACGGGCATGCCGGTGCATATGGCGGAGGATCCGCTCCTGGCGGTGGCTTTCGGTACCGGCAGGGTGCTGGAGAATGTCGATGTCTTGAGACGGGTTCTCATTCAGCCCAGGAAACTGGCCTGAACCGGATAGAAGGGTTGAGAATGAAACGGTGGCCGGCGATCAGAAACGCCTTCTTCCTGGTAGTGGTGATCGCCCTGCTCCTGGTGTCCGTGCGGGTAACGGGGGCCGGGCGGGTCACGCCCCTGTCCGGGGCGCTGCAGGAGGCTTTGAATCCTTTTAAGGGGAGCATGTACTGGGTGGGCGGCCAGGTATACAATTTGACCGCGTACCCCTTGCAACTGGTTCACGCCACGGCCCAGAACCGGTTGCTGAAGCAGCAGGTGACCAGCCTCAGAAACCAGGTGTACGCCTTGGAAGAATACAAATCCGAAGCCCTGCGCCTGGAAAACATCATGAACTATCATCCCGTTTACGCCGCTTCCTACGGTCGATTAGTGGCAGGGGTTACGGGGCGCAACCCGGGCAACTGGTTTCAAACCCTGACCATCAACCGGGGTTCCAAGGACCATGTGGCTCCCAATATGCCCGTGGTAACGACTGCCGGACTGGTTGGCCGGGTGCTCTACGTCACGGCCCACACCGCGACCGTCCTCCTGATCACCGATCCGCGGAGCGGCGTAGGCGCCATGGTGCTGGAAACCAGGGTTCCCGGCATCGTGGAGGGCGTAAACGCCGGAACGGGCGATGTCAGACTGGCGAACGTCCCCATCATCCAGAACGTGCAGCAGGGACAGACCGTGGTCACTTCCGGCACCGGCTCAATCTTCCCCCGGGGCATCCCCATCGGCACCATAACCAGGGTAACCAACGAGCCGGCTGGTCTTTTCAAGACCGCTACCGTCCTTCCCTTCGCCGACCTGAACCGGTTGGATGAGGTTATCGTCCTGGTGCCTCGTGGCTGAAAGGAGTCGTTATGCGCGCTGGGTGGTTCCTGGTCCTGATAGTGGCCGCATCCCTTCTGTCCTCCACCGTTTTCACCTTCCTGCAGGTGATGGGTGTCAAGCCGGACCTCGCGCTGGTCCTGATCATCCTGTACGGGTTTTCCAGCGAGCCGCGGGAGGGGGCCGTATGGGGTCTTTTCGGCGGGCTCCTCCAGGATCTGCTGAGCGGTGGTTACCTCGGCCTGCACGCCCTGGAGGGCATGGCGGCCGGTTACCTGGCCGCCATGGCGGGAACCAGGTTCTTCCGGGAGAATACGGGCGTACTCGCGATCTCCACCTTCGGTGTCTCTTTTGCCGCCGGGGTGGTGCACTTCGTACTTTTGCTCTTCCTCAACATCCATGTAAACGCGCAAGTCGTCTTTTTACGACTCATCCCAATCTCTTCCGCGTATAATACCCTGGCGGCCCTTCTGGTCTCCCGGCTTACGGCCCGGTATCCCGAAAGCCTCAGCGCGCGAAGACCCCGCTTTTAGCAGAACCGTGCCGTTATTCCGTTGACCGGCCACTATTTTACCGGACGCCTGACGGCAGGATTTGGTTGCCTGGTGTTGAATAGGTTAAGTAGCGAATCGGTGCATATGCGGCGGCAGGCGCTATAATAAGGTTGGTGGTGGTTGGCGGATGGCTTTGCCGGGCAGGGCCGCAAGACAGCGTAGGCGGGTGTGCCTTCCGGGCGACCTGGATTTGGTGGCCGATGAAAACACCGTTTTAATTCAGCGCACCCTGCGCTCCGGTCAGACCGTCCATTACCGCGGGCACGTCGTTGTCCTGGGCGATGTCAACCCCGGTGCGGAAATCGCGGCTTCCGGCAACGTGGTCGTGGTGGGGGCGTTGCGCGGCATGGTCCACGCCGGCATGGAAGGGGATGCCAACTCCTTTGTCCTGGCCCTGGCCCTGCAGCCTACCCAACTGCGGATCGCCGACCATATCACCCGCCCTCCCGACGGTGAAGTGGCACCTGAAGGTCCGGAGATTGCCCGGATCAAGGACGGCGTGGTTACCATAGAGGCTTTTTGGCCCGGCGGCGCCGGAAAATAGGGGAGTGGCGGAAAAATCTTAAGGGGGACATTGCATGGGGGAAGTGTTTGTGGTTACATCCGGAAAGGGAGGCGTGGGCAAGACGACCACCACGGCCAACCTGGGTACCGGATTGGCCAGCCTGGGGCACAAGGTCGTCCTGGTGGATACCGATATCGGACTCCGGAACCTCGATGTGGTCCTGGGCCTGGAGAACCGCATCGTATACGATATCACGGACGTGACCGGGGGTCATTGCCGCCTGAGGCAGGCCCTGATCCGGGACAAGCGACTGGACGGCCTGCACCTCCTGCCCGCCGCCCAGACCAAGGACAAGACCGCGGTCAGTCCGGAGGAAATGAAGACGCTCTGCGAAGAGTTGGAAAGCGAATTCGATTACGTAATAATTGATTGTCCGGCCGGTATCGAGCAGGGTTTCCGCAACGCCATCGCCGGGGCGCACCGAGCCATCGTGGTCACCACGCCGGAGGTTTCGGCCGTGCGCGACGCCGACCGGATCATCGGGCTCCTGGAGGCGGCCGAACTGCACGCCCCCCGGTTGATCATAAACCGCATCCGTCCCAGGATGGTCAGGCACGGCGACATGATGAGCATAGAGGATATCATCGACATCCTGGCCGTGGATCTCCTGGGGGTGGTCCCGGAGGACGAGCAGGTGGTGATCAGCACCAACCGCGGTGAAGCGGTGGTCATGGATCAGCGTTCCCGTTCGGGACAGGCTTACCGTAACATTATCCAGCGTCTCCTGGGACAAACCCTTCCCATCATGGACCTGGAGGATGGTTCGGGGTTTTTCGGCCGGTTGCGCCGGATGATGGGACTGAAATAGGCGGGGGGTGAAGCGGTCCGTGTGGGATGTTATCGCCAGGTTTTTCGGCAGGGACACGGGATCCAAAATGGCTGCCAAGGAGCGTTTGCGGCTGGTTCTGGTGCACGACCGCACCAACATTTCGCCGCAGTTGATGGAAATGTTGAAGCAGGAACTGGTCCAGGTGATTTCCAATTATGTGGAGATAGATGAAGCCGCCTTGGAAGTGAACCTGGAAAGCTCCGACCACCAGGTGGCGCTGGTGGCCAACATTCCGGTCCTGATGGTCAAGCGCAGTATTCACCCGGCCTAGAACGGGCCGGGGTCGAATTTGTCGGTAATCCGGTTGGCGCCCTGCCCAACCGGATTACCCCTGCCGTCAGGGGCTTTTTTTTTGGCGCGCCACGGTGTAAGATAATACTGCTGTGGAAGGCGGGATTATGGTGTTTCAACGGATCTTAAAAAGACTGGACTATTATCTTCTGGCAAGCGTCACTGTGATCCTGGGCTTCGGCCTGGTGATCATCGCATCCGCCACCCACCAGGGCCGGTATCCCTACGCCTTCGTGGAAAAACAGGTCATCTGGATAGCGGTCGGGATAGTGGTGATGGCCTTTTTCCTGTACCTGGACTACGGCGTGCTGATGCGCTACGAGCGCTACCTGTACGTGTTTAACCTGCTCATGCTGGCTTCGGTCTTCCTGGTCGGCCGTTCAAACCTGGGAGCGCAGCGCTGGATTCCGCTGGGGCCCTTTCAGTTCCAGCCCTCGGAGTTCGCCAAGGTGATCTACATCGTCACCTTCGCTTCCTTCCTGTCCAGGCGGGTGGACAACCTCAAGCGTTTCCGGGACCTTCTCCTGCCCCTGGCCTACATGCTGGTGCCGATGGTCCTGATCATCAAGCAGCCGGACCTGGGTACGGCCCTGGTCTTTCTCGCCGTAACCTTCGGCATGCTCTTCATGGCCGGGGCGAGGCCCCTGACCATAACGGCCCTGATCATCGGCGGGCTGGTCCTGGTGGTGGGGGGGATCTGGGCCCACCTGCGCTTCGGCGTTCCCCTGCCCCTCTTGAAGGGCTACCAGATTTCCCGCCTGACTATTTTCCTCAACCCCTGGAGCGACTGGCGGGGAGCGGGTTACAACATCATCCAGTCCCAGATCGCCCTGGGGTCGGGCGGTCTGTTCGGCAAGGGGCTTTTCGCCGGCAGCCAGAGCCAGCTCAACTTCCTGCCCATCCAGTACGCCGACTTCATCTTCTCGGTGGTGGGCGAGGAGTTGGGGTTTGTAGGCGCCGTGGTGCTCCTTTCCCTCTACTTCCTGGTGCTGTACCGGGGCATCCGCATAACCTCCCTGGCCAAGGACAATTTCGGCATGCTTTTGGCCGCCGGGGTGGTGTCCTTGCTCTTCTTCCACGTGCTGGTCAACGTCGGGGCCGTCTCCGGGGTGATGCCGGTGACAGGCATACCCTTGCCTTTCTTCAGCTACGGGGGCAGCGCCGTGATGACCGACCTGGCGGCCCTGGGACTCTTAATGGCGGTGCACGTGCAGAGGCAGAAGATCATGTTCTAAGGTCACCGCGGAAAAAGTCGCTGTTTTTCCGGCTACCCTCTTTTAAACCCCGGTCCCCGGCGGCTTCAGGCCTGGTAATCCCGCTGATGGTGCGGTTGGCGTACTGATCGCCGGCCCCGAAACCGGTATCGCCGGCGGAGCTAAGCAGGAGCAGCCGTCCCTTTTTTGTTTTGGCGTCAGCTTCTTTCATTGCTTGCTGGTATTTTTTGGGCCCCGGAGACATATGCCTGTATCGTATCTTAGCCGGGCGGGGGGCGGTAAGCTTTGGAAGAGTTGATGGAACAGGAGCGGTCGCGGAGCTTCGATAACGACTGGAGTTCGTGGTATCCCCCGCCGCCCCGCCCGGGCCCTCCGGGCAGGTACCCCGGGGGTTTGCGGTCCTTCAGGGGTACCATGGTGCGGACTTTTGCCGCCGTGGCGATCCTGGTCCTGCTCCTGTTTGTCCGCTCCTCCACCTGGCCGCCGGCGGCCGGGGTCAGGCAGGAACTCAAGTATGCCCTGACCACGGAGTGGGATTACCGGCCGGTGGTGACGAACGCGGTGGATTACGGGTTGAAGCTGGCCGGCAACTGGCCGGTCATAAAGGATTTGATGGCCCCGGGCTCTTCCCAGGTAACGACTCCTTCCCGGGATAACTCCGCCTACCTGAACTGGGTCCCGCCGGTCAGGGGCAAGGTGATCGTGCCGTTCGGCTGGGTCGTCAGCCGACTGGACGGCCTGGACCGCTTCAGCCCCGGGGTGGACGTGGCGGTGGCGGCCGGGACGCCGGTCAAGGCGGCCATGGCGGGCAAGGTGTCCAAGACCGGTACGGACTCCCGGTACGGGCATTACGTTTTGCTGGACCACGGCGACGGCAGCTATACCTTTTACGGGCATTTGACCGGGGTGAAGGTATTTGCCGGCGAACTGGTGGTAACGGGGCAGACGTTGGGCCGGGTGGCCGGGGCCGGGACGGGGCAACCCTACCTGCATTTCGAACTGCGGGAAAAGGGCAAGCTGGTCGACCCCGCCTCCAGGATCGATCTATCCCCGGCTTCGGATTGAGCGGTCCTTTGGGGCGGGGGTGGGAAGTTTGCGTCTCTTCCGGCTGTGGGACGTCACCATCTATGTGAACCCTTTTTTTCTGGCCGTCCTGGGCCTGTTCCTGGCCGCCGGAGTCCTGCTCCAGGGCTTGGCGGCCTTTTTGGTGGTGCTGCTGCACGAATTGGCCCACCTGGCCGCGGCGCGGCGGCGCGGCATGGGCCCGGGCGAGGTGGAACTCCTGCCTTTCGGGGGCGTGGCCCGCCTGGGCGGCGAACTGGCTCTTTCGCCCGCCGACGAACTGCGCGTCGCCCTGGCCGGACCGGCCTGCAACCTGGTTTTGACCGCGGCGGCCCTGGTCTTCAAAAGCCACGGAGTCTGGCATGCGGGGCTGGGCCCCTTTTTCGTCCGGCTCAACCTGATGCTGGCCGGCTTCAACCTGTTGCCCGCCTTCCCCCTCGACGGGGGGCGGATATACCGGGCCTTCCTGGCCAACCGGGTGGGTCTGAAAAAGGCCACCTACCGGGCGGCCGGATTGGGCCAGGCGATCGGGGTGCTCACCGGGCTCCTGGGCGTGGCCGGTCTCGTCCTGGGAACGGGGGGGCTGGACATGGCGGTGGTGGGATGCTTCCTGTTTTATGCCGCAACCCGCGAAAAAGGCATGGCGGCTTACCACTACGTCCGGCACCTGGCCCGCAAGAAGAGCGAAATAGCCCGGACGGGACTCTTACCGGTGCGCCTCCTGGCCTGCGTGGAGAGCCTGCCGGTGGGGGAAGTCGTCAAGCCCTTTTTGCCCAACCGTTTCCAGGTGGTCTTCCTCCTGAACGAGTCCTGCGGCGTCTCGGGCTGCCTGGGCGAGGGCGAGATCATCGAGGGCCTGTTTAAATTCGGGCCGCACCTGCCGGTCGGCCGGCTCCTTCCCCGTTTGTGACCGGCAGGGATTGGTGCCCGCATGTAGAATAATAGTCATCAGGAATATTTTTCCGCACGGAGAACACAATAGGGAAAAAGAGGTTTTGCGGGATTTGCTGGACGGAATTTTACAGCGGGTGCAAAAGCCGGCCCGTTATGTGGGCGGCGAGTGGAACGCGGTAATCAAGGACTGGTCGAAGACTCCCTTAAGGGTGGCTTTTTGTTTTCCGGATGTGTACGAGGTGGGGATGTCCTACCCGGGGTTGCAGATTCTTTACCAGTTGGCCAACAGCCGGGAGGATGTCCTGTGGGAGCGGGTTTTCGCTCCCTGGCCCGATATGGAGGATGAACTCCGGAAGGCCGGGCTACCTCTCTTTTCCCTGGAGTCGCGCCACTGCCTCCGGGAATTCGACATCGTCGCCTTTACCCTTCAGTATGAACTCACGGCTACCAACATTCTGAACATGCTGGACCTGGGCCGAATACCCCTGTGGGCGGGGGAACGGCAGGGTCGGGACCCCCTGGTCGTGGCCGGGGGACCGTGCGCCTTCAACCCGGAGCCGCTGGCTCCCTTCTTCGACGCGGTCGTCCTGGGGGAAGGGGAGGAGGTCGTGGGGGAAATCCTCACGGCCTGCAAGGATGCCGGGGACCGGGACGCCAGACTGGCCCTCATGGCGCGGATCCCGGGGGTGTACCTGCCGTCTAACTTCGACGTGTCCTACCGGGAGGACGGCCGGGTGGCCGCCGTAAGCCCGCGGGACCTTGCTTCGCCAAAGGTGACCAGGCGGGTGGTGACCGACCTGGATTCCCAGCCCCCGCCCGTGCGCCCGGTGGTTCCTTCCACGGGCGTGGTGCACGACCGGGCCACCCTGGAGGTTTTCCGCGGTTGCACCCACGGCTGCCGCTTCTGCCAGGCCGGCATCATCTACCGGCCGGTGCGGGAGCGTTCCCTGCCCGTGTTGCTCCAGGCGGCGGGGGAGGTTCTGAAAAACACCGGTCAGGACGAGATCGCCCTGGTTTCCCTAAGTACCACCGATTACTCGGGCATCCGCCCCCTCCTGCGGGGTATCCTCGACCGATGGGGCCGAACCGGGGTGCATGTTTCCCTGCCCAGCCTGCGGGTGGACGCTTTCGCCGTGGACCTGGCCCGGGAAGCCCGGGGGGTGCGGGGCTCTTCCCTGACCTTCGCCCCCGAGGCCGGCACCCAGCGCCTGCGTGACGTGATCAACAAGGGTGTTACCGAGGAGGACCTGCTGACGGCCGTCGGCGCGGCCTTCGCGTCGGGCTGGCACGCGGTGAAGCTTTACTTCATGATCGGACTGCCGACCGAGAGCAGGGAGGACCTGGCCGGCATCGTGGACCTGGTACGCAAGGTCGTGGAGGCGGGACGGGCGGCCAAAGTTCCCCCCGGGCGTCTGAAGGTTACGGCCAGCGTGTCCTCCTTCGTTCCCAAGGCCCATACCCCTTTTCAGTGGGAGGGGCAGGACTCCCGGGCCGCCTTGCTGGAGAAGCAGGCCTACCTGCGGGAACATTTGCGCATGCCTCACGCGGCTTTCAGCTGGCACGACCCCCAGGCCAGCTTCTTGGAAGCGGTGCTGGCCCGCGGCGACCGGCGCCTGGCCCCGGTTATTCAACAGGCCTGGGCCAAGGGCTGCCGCTTTGACGGCTGGTCGGAGTGGTTCAAACCGGACCGGTGGGACGAGGCTTTCCGTGCAGCCGGTCTTTCGGCCGCCTGGTACGCGCACCAGCGGTATGATTACGGCGATGTCCTGCCCTGGGATCACCTGGAGAGCGGCGTCGACCGCGCCTTCCTGGTCGAAGAGCACCGGCGGGCTTGTGCCGGCCTGGTCACCCCCGACTGCCGTACCGGAGAGTGCGCCGCGTGCGGGTTGTGCCCGGCCCTTGAGGTTGAGCCGGTCATAGCGGGAACGGGGGAGTAGGAAATGGTTTTCCGGGGCTGTGACTAATTGCCAATGCTTGACATAGGGCGGCCGGTTGACTATAATTATGTTATGGCACTATTTATTTGAAGCGGCTTTTTGCCGCACCCAGGTTACAAACCCGTCTTGCCCGGAACTTGGGGTGATAATATGATAAGTTTGGCTGATTGGAAAAAGGATAAGGAAGAAAAAGTCATCCTGGAGCAATGCAAGACCCTTATTAGAAAGATCGAGGAAAACGCCATCGTTATTTTGTATGGATCACGGGCAAGAGGAGACGAGTCCCCCGAATCCGATTACGATTTACTGGTTCTGGTTGATGGGCCTGTCAGTCTGAAAAGAGAAAATACTATTAGATTGCAAGTGTTTGATCTCGAGTTAGAGATGGAGCGAGTCATTAGTGTAACCGCCTTCAGCATTCAGGATTGGGAAAGCTCTTTGTATCGGTCTATGCCTTTTTGGCAAAATGTTAACATTGATGGTATCGTCGTATGAACGAAGATGTTCGTACTCTGGTCCATGGTATGAGGAAGCGCAGCGGTTCGTCGTTTTTCCGGAAGGAGTCCGCCACGGCCTGAAATGCTCTTCTTAAACGGGTCCCCCGGTTCACCGGAAGAGTCGCACTTTTGCCCTGGAGGGAAGGATTTGCCTGTATACAGAATTTGCTTTCAAAAGACCGGGCCGGCCGCCTATCTCTCGCACCTCGACCTGCTCCGGGTCATGGAACGCGCGGCCCGGCGCGCCGGCTTGCCGCTGGCGTATTCCGGAGGCTTCAATCC
>JAJYZD010000197.1 GCA_021800315.1 Bacillota bacterium
CGCTTTTGTCCCAGCGCCAGAGATTGGTCCGCCGGCAACTGTGGGCAATCCATTTGGTTCAAAACCTCCCCCTAAAACAGCCGTTCGCGAAAGGCTCCGCCCTGCCGCAACGGTCTTATTGCCCACATCATACCACATATTCGGTTGTTTTGCAAGAACCATTTATCTTGCCATCAAGCTATCCACGAACTTGCCTGCCGCGGTACTAGTCGTTAACCGCGGTTTGGGCCTCGGTTGCCAGCGGATGAACGAGATTGACTCCTGCGTACTTCAACGTATGGTGCCACCACCGGCCCAACTCGTGCTTTTGGACCGTCTGCCGGAGTGAACGCATGCGACGACGTTGTTCGGCGGGTGACATTTCCAGCGCCTTCCGTATCGCCCCGGCCAATCCGGCCGTATCGTATGGATTGACCAGGAGGGAGCCGGGCATCTCTTCGGCGACCCCCGCCAGGGTACTCAGCACGAGCACACCTGATTCGTCGTCGCGGCAGGCAACGAACTCCTTGGCCACCAGGTTCAGGCCGTCCCGCAGGGGCGTCACCAGAGCCACGTCCGCGGCCAGGTAGTGGGCTACCAGTTCTTCCTGTCCCAAGGGATGGCATACGTAGCGCACGGGAATGGATTGGTAATGCCGGTCGTACTTGCCGTTCAAACGTCCAACGGCGGCCTCGACCGCCGAACGGAGACTCCTGTAGGCGGCAATGTTCTCCCGGGAAGGTATGCCGACTTGCAGGAGCGTCACCTTTCCCTGTAGATTGGGGTTCTCTTCGAGTAATAAATCGAGGGCCTCCAGTCGCTCCAGGATGCCCTTGGTGTAGTCCAACCGGTCCACTCCGAGAAGAAGCCAGCGGGCTCCGAAGGACCGGCGGATCGTTGCGGCTTGCGCCCTAACCGCAGATGAAACGGCGAGGGCAGTGAAGCGTTGCCAGTCTATACCCACCGGCATTGCCTTGACCTGCACCGGACGATCGTGGTAAAACACCTGGCCGGAATGAACGTCGACCTTGGCATCCAGGGAATCTTCCACACATTCCAGGAAGTTGTTTACGTAACGAGTGGTATGAAACCCCACCAGGTTGGCGCCCAGCATGCCGGACATTAGTTCCCCGCGCCAGGGGAAAATGCGGAAAACGTCATAGGGAGGGAATGGTATATGCCAGAAGAAGGCGACCCTGGCCGTTGGATAAGCCTTGCGTAAGAGCGCCGGCACCAAGGCGAGATGGTAGTCGTGCACCCAGAAAAACGATCCTTCCCCTTCCCACCGGGTGGCTGTATGGGCAAATCTGACGTTAACGTCGCGGTAGGTTTCCCATTGCCGTGCTGAAAAGCGCAACCCCTCCACAAAGCAATGGGAAACCGGCCAAAGGCAGGCATTAGCCAATCCCAGGTAGTATTCCTGGTACTCTTCGGGTGACAGGGAGACTTCCCGCAAAACGTATCCCCGGTCGTCAAAACGAGGGGGAGAACCATTGGGGCCGGGATTAAAGCCACAGGCCACCCACGTCCCGCCGGTTTCTTCTAAAATCGGTTCCACCGCTGATACTAAACCGCTGACGGCCCGTCCGGGACCCGCCGAACGATTTGACAGCACTACAACCTTCTTGTTGCCCAAAGGTAACAAAGTCATGATGAGCCCACTTGACCAGACCTTTCCGCCCCAAGGCCGGTCACGCCTCCCGAGCGCGGGCTTTCCCTCCTTCCGCATCGACCCGGCTTGCGATTGTGCCGGGAGGGGAGGCTTTCGGCCCCGGCGTCAAGCCTCCAGAACGACATGTACGGGGCCGTTGGTTTTCCGCACACTACAGTAGGTTTTGTTTCTATCCCTGGTGAACTCCAGATCCACCCGCCCACTGCCGACAGTAAGGTTGCTTACCGTCAGTTCATTGATCCATTTCGGTAGCACGGGGCGGCTGACGCGCACCTGGTTGCCGTGACACGACAGACCGAGCATAGCCTGGAGGATCTGCAGCCAGGCTCCCACCGCCCATGCCTGTGGATTACAGGCTACCGGATAGTGGACGGGGCTGGCATCGGTGCGGCGTGCAAAACCGCAAAACAGTTCCGGCAATCTTAAATAGGGGAAGCCGACAGCTGCCTGATATAGGCTGGTAGCCACCGGTTCAATGAGGTGAGCCAGCCCCGCAGCCCGGAAACCGGTAAGAATGATGGCGTTGTCGTGAGGCCAGACCGTTCCGTTATGGTAACTGAGTGGGTTAAAGACGGCTTCCCGGTTGCTCATGGTACGGATGCCCCAGCCGGAGAAAAAGTCGGGCGCCAGAAGTCGCCGGGCCACCTGGACCGCCATCTTCCTGGGCAGGATGCCGGTAAAAAGACAGTGCCCAGGATTGGAGACGGCGGTGACGATGCGGTTCTTGGCCCCGTCCAGGGCAAAAGCCAGCCATTTGTTCTCCTCTAGCCAAAAGTTCTCCAGGAAAAGCCTTCTCAGCTTACGGGCCCGGTTCCTCAACCGGACGGCCCGGGCCGTTTCGCCGAGGTGCTGGTAAAGACGCGAGGCACCCATCAAAGCCTTGTAATAGTAGCCCTGCACCTCCACCAGTGCCACAGGTCCCTCGGCGAGTCGGCCCGAAGGATCAACGACGGCATCCCAGGAATCTTTCCATCCCTGGTTGATCAAGCCCTTTTCAGCGTTGCGCCGGTATTCGATGAAGAGATCTTCGTCCAGGTCACCGTACCGTGAGCACCATTCCAAAGCCCGGTCCAACGCCGGCCGCAGGTCTTGCAGTATCTTGTCCTGTCCGAGCCACACCACGAGTTCGTAGAGAATGACGATAAACCAAAGAGTTGAGTCCACGGATCCGTAATACGGGTTGTGAGGCGTTTCGCCGCAGGCGGTGACCTCTCCCCGTCTCAGTTCGTGAATGATTTTTCCCGGCTGCTCGTCCCGTCCGGGATTATCCCGGTCACCCTGCAGGCGGGCCAGGAAATAGAGCGTCTCGCACGCGATGTCCGGGTTCACCCACATGGTCTGCCAGGCCACGATCAGGGCGTCCCGGCCGAAAGGCGCGGCGTACCAGGGTACGCCGGCCTCAACGATCCTGCCGATACCAGGGTAATCGGCCGACAGGGAATAGATATCGGTTACGGTACGGTTAAGCAATTGGTTGAACAATGGGTCGTCACAGTAAAACGAGGTGCACCGCTGCTTCCATCGGTTGTAATCTTCGTAATTCTTGGCCAGTGCCAACTTAAAGGACTTGGGCACCACGCTCGCCACGGGTAGGCCGGCGGCCTCCTCGCCGTGGATCTTCGGCACGGCGTGCAGATGAACGTAGTGCTTGCTTCCCGGGGTCAGCGTCATCTGAAAGGTTGCCCTCACCCGTCCCGCTCCTACCTCCTCAAGAGAACGGGGGGCGGGCGCGAACGCTACCGCAACCGAACGCACCGAACCGTCCAGGCCCCGATATCCAAGTACGAACCCGTGCTTCTCCAACTTGACCGGGAGAATCTGGCCTCTTCGGGGTCGGCGGAGACCCCGCACCTCGAAGATATCCACGAAGTCGGCACCTACTAAAAGGCTTAAGACGACTTCGACCTTTTCCCTCTCATAACCCGTTAGCCGTATTCTTTGATGGATTCCTTCGCGAAGGGTCCTTAAAACACGCATATGAACGCTCATCGGAGCCACGGGACAATTTTCCGAAGGCAACTCCTGGTTGGTAAACTCCATCTGGCCGAAGTGGCTGTCCCGGGTGTAGGCCGAGAGAAAAACGGGCGCTGTCCCGTTTACGCTCATTTCCAGGCAGTTTAAGAATCGCGTATCGCGATGATAGAAACCCAGACCGGCCCCGTTGTCCACCGGTATCGAACCGTCGGGCAAGGTTACGAGAAAGGTGTCGCCCTCTTTGAGTACCTCGGTTCGGGGCTCCGCCTCTTTCGGAACCGCCAGGAGCCCGGCCTGGCATTCGACCCTGTTCAAATTCCCCACTTCGCCCGCAAGGAGTCCTGTCCGAGCAACCTTTCGTAAAGGCGTACCGTCTCGTCGACCATCCTTTCCTGGGAAAACCTTTCACGCACCTTTTCATAGCCCCGTCGGCCCATGCGCGCCGAAAGCTGCCGATCGGTGAGGAGTGCCAGACACTTGTCGGCCAACTCTTCGTGGTCTCCCATCGGAACCAGAAAACCGTTTTCTCCGTCTTCCACAACCTCGGGCATGCCTCCGGCCCTGGTAACAACCAGGGGACGGGCGGTCGCCATGGCTTCCAAAAGAGCGATCCCGAAAGGCTCCTCAAAACAGGACGGATATACGCAGACTTCGGCTGCCCGGTAGCCGTCGGCTATCTCCGGCCAGGCGAAGGGCCTGATCAGGACGTTGTCCGAAAGTCCCATTTCCTGCACCAGCGCCTTCACTTTGCGTAGGTCGTCCCGCTGGCGCCCGTGGAAATCGACCACTTTTTCCGGACCGGCCATCAGTAAAAGCACATCGGGAATCCGTTCCCTGACAAGCCCGACAGCCTTCACGGCTACGAGGGACCCTTTGTCCATGCTGAGTCTCGCCGGATGGAAGATTACCCGGCGACCCCGCAGGCGTGATAAAAATCGGGCGTTTCCGGCCCGCCGGGCAGGCTTGAATTTTTCCAGGTCTATGCCGTGATGGATTACCGTCAGCTGTCCGGCCGGATAGCCCTGATTAACCAACTCACGGGCGATGAAACGGCTCACGGCTATGACCGCATCCCAACGAGAGGCGAAAGGGCCGAACTCACGCGCCAATTCGTCCGCCCAGACGTTATGCGCGGTGAGCACAGCCGGCGCCCCCGCGGCCGCGGCGCCGCGTAGAACGGCTTTGGCGTGGACGGAACTGAAGTAATGGAAATTATGGGCGTGGACGACGTTCGGACGGACCGACCACAAAAAGTCCAGAATCTCGGCTTTGACTTCCCGCCCCGGTTTTTCCATTCCGGTGAGGGTATTAAGGTCGAGGAGGGGAGTGCGCCGAACCACCATACCATGGGTAACGTACTTTTCCCTGCGCCCGCCTACCGATCCCGTCAACAGGTGAACTTCGAACCCTCGCCTGACCAGGCTGGAGCCGAGCATGACCAAATGACTTTCCACCCCACCGATGGTTGGGGGAAAGGCCCAGTGCAGCATAGCTATCTTCATAGACGAACCCGTAGTATATCTTTTCCTTTTCATGGAAGAAACAGCCACGCTCAGGCTGATCACCTCCTTGCGTTTCGTCAAACAAAGCATGGTTTGATGTTAAACCGCTGCCTACGTGCTTGAAGTCCCACCAACAAGGTAATTAGCTTAACTGAACACGACCGCCATTTGAAGGCGTACTAGCAGATGAATGTGTTGAAAGTTGAAAGGTAACAAACTAACCCGGTACAATCGAAAACCCGGCGTCTTCTTCAGGGATCCGGCCGCCGGACCCGGTGACCGGGCATCTTTTGCCCAGGCCGGGTCCGGTACTGCAGGATTACATGTCATCCATGCCCGGTCCCATGGGCATGGGCGGCTTCTTTTTCTCGGGTATCTCCGCCACCAGGGTTTCGGTGGTCAGAATCATGCCCGCTATGGATGCGGCGTTTTGCAGGGCGGTGCGAGTCACTTTCGCGGGGTCCACGATGCCTGCCTCGATCATGTTGACGAATTCGCCGGTCAGAGCGTTGAAGCCGGTACCGGCTGTCAAGGAGCGAGCCTTCTCCACGATCACGGAGCCTTCCAGGCCAGCGTTGTCGGCGATCTGGCGGATTGGTTCCTCCAGAGCGCGCCGCACGATGCTCACGCCGGTCTTCTCGTCACCACTCGCCTCGATTTTGTCCAGGGCGGCGGCCGAGTTGACGTAGGCTACGCCGCCACCGGGCACGATACCTTCTTCGACGGCCGCCCGGGTGGCGTTCAGGGCGTCTTCGATGCGCAGCTTCTTTTCTTTCATCTCGGTTTCCGTGGCTGCGCCCACCTGAATCACCGCCACGCCGCCGGCAAGCTTGGCGAGCCGTTCCTGCAGCTTCTCCCGGTCGTAATCGGAAGTGGTCTCTTCGATCTGCTTCTTGATCTGGACAACGCGATTGGTGATGTTATCGGCTTTTCCGGCACCGCTCACGATGATGGTTTCTTCCTTCTTCACCCGGACCTTATTGGCCTTGCCCAAAAGGTCCATGGTGGCCTTGTCCAGTTTCAGGCCCAAATCCTCGGAAATGACGGTGCCGCCAGTCAAAATTCCGATGTCCTCGAGCATGGCCTTGCGCCGGTCGCCAAACCCGGGTGCCTTGACGGCGACGCACGACAAGGTACCCCTAAGTTTGTTCAGCACTAAAGTCGCCAGAGCCTCTCCTTCCACGTCTTCAGCTATCAAAAGGAGAGGTCTGCCGCTTTGGACCACCTTTTCCAGAATGGGTACAAGGTCGGCTACCGCGGAAACCTTGCGGTCGGTGATGAGGATATACGGGTCGCTTAGGTTGGCTTCCATCTTGTCACTGTCGGTAATCATGTAGGGGGAGATGTAGCCACGGTCGAAGTTCATGCCTTCCACCACTTCCAGGTTGGTGGCCATGCCCTTGGACTCTTCGACCGTTATAACTCCGTCCTTACCGACCTTTTCCATAGCGTCGGCAATCAGGTTGCCTATGGTTTCGTCGTTGGCGGATATCGACGCCACCTGGGCGATGGCGGATTTGTCCTCAATGGGTTCGGAAACCTTTTTGATCTCTTTCACCGTTTTTTCAACGGCCTTTTCGATACCCTTTTTGAGGATCATCGGGTTGGCCCCGGCGGCCACATTTTTCATGCCCTCGCGTACGATGGCCTGGGCCAGAATGCAGGCGGTGGTGGTACCGTCCCCAGCCACGTCGTTGGTCTTGGTGGCGACTTCCTTTACCAATTGCGCACCCATGTTTTCCGTGGGGTCGGATAGTTCGATTTCCTTAGCGATGGTCACACCGTCGTTCGTGATCATGGGCGAACCGAATTTCTTTTCCAATACCACGTTGCGGCCTTTGGGTCCCAGAGTTACGCGGACCGCGTCAGCCAGGGCGTTTACGCCCCTCTCCAGGGACCGCCGCGCGTTCTCGTCAAATACGATTTCCTTGCCAGCCAACGCCATTACCTGGTTTCTGAAACACGCCCAAACCTGCGCAGGCAGGTGTAAACGTATTCCTCTCCCGCTGACTAAGCGGGGTGGCAGCGTCACAGGATTCAGCTGCTGAGCCGCGG
>JAJYZD010000010.1 GCA_021800315.1 Bacillota bacterium
AGTGGACCTTCCAATGAGTGGACACCGCCAGGTGCAGGGGATAGAGTTCTCCGTCAATGATCATTACCCGGTACTTACGGACTTGCCCGTCCGGTCCGCGCGTGTCGAGATATTGTATTACGGTCAAATCCCGTCCGGGAAGCCCGGATACCGCGGCCGGGAGATCGTCCGCCCGGTCGACGCGCCGGAAATGGCGGCCGGTGTGAAAACCCGGCGTTCGCACCAGAAGCGGGAATTCCAGGCCGTTGCGCGCCAAGGCGGCCGCGGCGCCGCGGGAGGCGAGCAGTTCGCGCGGTAAAGTGGTGGTCCGCGCGGTTCTGACTCCCGGCAGGAGTGAGAGACGTCGCGCGTTATTGGCGCGGCTGGTGGCGAGTACGGCCGAGGGGCGGTTTATGACCGGCGCGTCTGAGAGGGCGATTACGGATTCCGCGGTCGCGAGCGCCGGAGCGGTCAGATCCGCATCGCTCACGGCGTTGAAGACGAGTTGGTGGCGCGGCAATGTCGCCTTGGGATCGAAGAACTCCGTGAAGACGACCGAGGTTTGAAAGACGCGGTCATCAAGAAACTGCCGCGTGGGGGTGTTTCCCCCGACCGCCGAAAGCAGCAAAAGGACCGACACGGGCGGGCCTTCCCCCCGATACGGCAAGGTGATCACGGGCCGGGCCCCGAAACCCTTTTGCCGGTGCCATGCCGCGCCCGGTTCGTCACCGTACTCCGCCAGCACATAGGACAATCCCTGATGCGCCTCGGGATGGCCTGGTTCGAGCCGGAGCGCCTTTTCATAATGCGCACGGGCCGCTGCCAACTCACCGTTTTCGCGCAGCAGGTTAGCCAGGTTCACGTGGCCCATGGGGTCATCCGGATGCCGTGCCACGGCTTCCGCGTAAGCGGTGCGCGCCGCTGTCCGGTATCTTGCCGCGTAGAGCAACGTACCCAGATTGTTCAACGCCCCCCGGTGCGACGGTTCGAGGACCAGCAAATCGAGATAGGCTTTCCTGGCTTCCAGGGTTCGTCCCAGTTCGTGCAGGATCATCGCGCGTTCGAACAGCAGGGGTACGGCACCGGGGTGGACGGCCAGCCGTTCTTCCGTGTCCCGCAATGCCTTCTCGCGCACGAGCCGGGGTCGCCATGGGCGACCGCCGTGCCGGTCCGGGCTTTGGGAGGCAAGGTCCTCCACCGGGCGGCCCAAAATATCGGATGGTTCCAGCAATCCGTCGTTCCCCTTCCGGTCGGGCAATACTTCCCGACGACCGTTCCGCCGTATCGTATTTCCGCAAAAAGTGATAAAAACCTGCAACATGCCGGGATTCCTGATTCCGACCGGAGACGGAGGCCCGGCGCCCAGGTTTGGGGGCGGTGACCGGACAACGTTCACTACGTCTCATCTCTGTATACCTTGTATGAGGGAGCGCCTCCCGGTCGCGGTGAGGCGGGCGCCCAGGGAACCGGCGGCCGGCGCCAAACGGGCGGAGGGCTTGGGCCGCCCGCGCCGGGGCGGAAATTGCGGAGGATCATACGATAAATGACCTGTGAAACTGGAGCCGAAAGGACCTTTTGTTTCATCTTTCCCGGTTTCCAGAATATGCATCTAACTAAAGACATAGGGCTCATACCTTATACGATGCACAAATATTACGACTGTCACAGTACGATAGTTTGTTATAATTACGGTAATTATGCAGATCTTAAATATCTGGAAGGGGTAAAAATCGACTTTCTTGGCGGGTCAGGCAACTTTGACGTTGATATTAGTAATTACCTGGCGAGCCATTCTGAAATAGATGTGTTGTTCCTTTGTGGTCTATATGGATTTAATTATAGCATAATAGAGAAATACAGGGAGATTAACCCGAAGGGCAGAATATATCTAAAACTTGATGCGACCCTTCCATGGGCCGAAAGGTTCCAGTTGGATGACGAGAAACTGAAATTCCTCAAACTCTGCGATGTAATAAGTGTTGAGTGTAAGGAGCTGCGAACATATCTGAATAATAAATGGCCGGTGAAGGTAGAATACTTACCCAATGGTTATTGGGGTTTTTACGAGGACGACCAATTGTCTTATTCAAAAAAGGAAAACATCATTCTGACTGTAGGACGCATAGGGACCTGGCAAAAGGGAACTGATACCCTGCTGAAAGCGTTTGGTGAGGCTTTCCAGCTCATACCTGGCTGGAGGCTTATCCTTGTTGGTGGTATCGAAGGTTCTTTCGTGCCTTCAATACAAAAGATTCTTGCCGAGCGCCCCGGCTTACGTGACAGGGTTGTCTTTACCGGAAGAATCGACGATAAGAATTTATTGAAGGCGGAGTACCAGAAAGCAAAGGTCTTCTGCCTGCCGTCGAGGGCTGACAATGTTTGCAACGTACTTCCCGAGGCGGCGATAAGCGGCTGCTATATTATCGTATCCAATGTGGATGGAGCGCCGGATATAACGAGTGATGGAACCATGGGCGACATCTTTGCCATCGACAACATACCGCAACTGAGTGAAATAATGGTGAGGGTGTGTTTAGATGAAGAAGGACTCAGGACAAATTTCCCGAAAATCCGGAAACATGCTTTTGACAACTTCAATTGGGTCAAAATCTGTCATCAACTAAACACATGTTTGGGACATTGACTTCTACAAACCTTGCGGTATATTTCCGAAAACCGCCGCGGACCTCATCTATCCCGATTGTTCCCCCAACGAAATCCACGGGCAACGGAAGGGCCCCCTTACCTGGCCACGGCACCGGGCATCCAGACGGACCTCTGGCTGCCGGTGCGGCAGCTGTTCCTGGTCTCGCGGGCCTGCACCGGGGTCCGGGACATCAGCGCCTGCTTTCTCAGGCCGCGCAACCGCGCGGTCTTACAGTTCCTGCGGTCGATCGACGATAACATCTGTATCGACGGACCGGTCAACCTGGGCGTGTCCCAAGCCGAGAGCCAGATGCTGGCCGATCCGCTCCTGTCGCCGGTCGACCGGGAACTGGCCGCCCTGCTCTTCCTTACGGGTTCGCCCGGGGAGCTGCCCCGGCCGGCCCCGGCCGCGGGGCGGATGCGGGAAACAAAGCGGGCCGCACCGTAATGGATCCGGCCGCTTACTTTTCCGGCGAAGAGCCGCGGGATAAAGTCCGGACCGTCAAAGCAATCTGCAGCCTGAGGGTGAAATATCGCCGGTTGCCCAACGCCTCTTTGTACGGTAAGCTGCAGGAATTCCTGGCGGGATTGGGCGAGGAGCCGACGATGGCAGCGGAAAACTTTAAGCGGATCGAAGCCATGGAATAAGTTCCTTCGGGTGGAGATCCGCCAACACAGCGGACGGCCGAACAAAAGGATTGCAAAGATCAACCATATAGTGTAAACTGACAGCGTAGTCCCGCCCGGGAGCGGGTGCCAGATTACCCGCCAACAGAAGGAAAATAATCCCAAGGGCTGGTCAGGCTTGCCGTATAATCGCCACTTTATGGACCAATACTGGTAAGTTTTATAGAAAGCGCTCCTTTATGCTGCGGTTTTTTGAAGTTTCTGCAGCCTGGCCGAACTGCCCGGAGGGGAGGCTCCCCTGAACGGCCAGGCGCATCGATACCCGGGAATAACCATCGCGGGGGAGGCGTGGCCATGTCCGACTCCTTTCAGGTCGTCCTGATCAGTCCGCCGGGCTATGTCCACTCGGCCGCCCTGGCGGAAATCATCGAAACCCTGGTTTACGGTTTAAGGGGCCTGGGTCTCCGGGTCACCCGGGAGAAGAACCGGATCGTGCCCGGTCCCCGGGCCGTCGTTCTGGGAGCCCACCTCCTGCCGCCCGCCCGGATGGAACTTGTGCCCGCCGAAACCATAGTCTACAACCTGGAGCAGGTCGATCCGGAATCCCCCGTTTGGACCCCGGCCTATTACAACCTCGTCAACCGGCTGGAGGTCTGGGACTACAGCCGGCGTAACATCGAACGCCTGGCCGCCATGGAGGTGGCCGGACTGATTCGGCACGTCCCCATCGGCTACGTGCCGGAACTGACCCGCATCGCCCCCGGACCGGAGGATATCGACGTCCTTTTCTACGGATCCCTGAACGAGAGGCGCGTGAGGGTGATCAGGGAGTTGGAAAGTCTCGGCCTGAACGTTCAGGCCGTGTTCGGGGTTTATGGCGAAAAACGCGACGCCTTGATCGCCCGGTCCAAGGTGGTACTCAATCTCCACTACTACGACAGCAGCGTTTTTGAAGTCGTCCGGATCAGCTACCTGCTGGCCAACTCCAAGGCCGTAGTCAGCGAGTACCATCCCGGGACGGAGATCGATGAGGATCTTTTGGACGCGGTGAGGTTGGCGCCCTATGGGGAACTGGCCCGGGCCGTCCTGGACCTGGTGGGCGACGAAAGGGAGCGCCGGGAATTGGCCGCGCGCGGTTTCGAGCGCATGCGGGCCAGGGACGAAGTCTGGATCTTAAAAAGCGTCTTGGCTCAGAGGACGGTACAGGGTGGAACGTGACTTGCGCTTCATTACTCAAGGATCGGGTTAATTGATTCGCGGGTGGGCGGGATGGTCGCCGTCCGGAAAAGGCCCTAAAGCTCTATTTCCCGACGCCAGGTCCGCGACCCACCGGCGTTGGCTATCCCGAACAGGGTAGTGGCAAAGGGAGGGATATTCAGCTATCCCTACCCACCCTCCGGCTCAATGCGACCATTGGTACACGGACGCACTAGCCAGTCAAATCCTTAAAAATAATTTATAAATAAAATTTTACTCAACTAGTAGATGTGCTAAGGCCTCTGGACGGTTTTCCCAACTAAATGTAGTATGTCCAACAATAGCATACCGATCAGGTATACTATTTTGTCATAAAAATATTCGACAAATTACTTGACGAGGGAAGATGCATCCTGTATCATCATCCTACAGGCTGAAAAAGTATATAAAGTTTTTCACAAATAAAATATCCGAAAGGGCAAACTTCCTCGAAAGAGAAGGGCGCAAAGCTAACGGGCCTAAAGCGTACGGACGCAATGGCAGCCGGGCTGCCGGGATCTTTTATTGTCCAGCCCTTTCGAGACAAGCGGCTGGATTTTTTTGTCGCCGGACCCAACCGGAAGGTTTCCCAAAAGAAGAAGAGGGGGGGAAGGATCGCTGTGAGCTTGTTTCAATCGAACGTGGTGACGGCCCTGCAGGACGCCTTGAACGCTTCCAGCCTTCGCCAGCAGGTGCTGGCCAACAACATCGCCAACGCTGCCACGCCCGGTTTCAAACGCTCCGACGTGCACTTCGCCGGTCTATTGGCCCAGGCCCTGGGCAGTTCCAACCGGCTTCCCATGGCTGCGGACAATCCCCGCGACCTCGGCGGCGTGCCTTCACTCGCGGACCTGGTACCCCGGGTGGTGACCGATAACAGCACCAGCGCACAGTTGGACGGCAACAACGTGAACATGGACGCCGAGCAGGCCGACATGGCGGCTAACGCTATCTATTACGAGACCGCGGCCCAGGAAATCGGCGACCGTCTCTCACTGGATGATTACGTAATCAACACGAACGCGTAAGGGGGTCTGGCCATGAGTCTTTTCACCTCTTTTTCCATCAGCGCCTCCGCCCTCACGGCGGAGAGGCTGCAACTGGACCTCATCTCCAACAACCTGGCCAACATCAATACCGCCGGGACCCCCGGCGGCGGGCCGGGCGCGGCCCGGCCTTACCGGCGGGAGATGCCGCTGTTCGCCCAGCGACTGCTTCGGGAGACCGGGCCGGACGGACTCCCGGTCGAGGTACCGGGCGGGGTGGAGGTAACCGGAGTGGTGAAGGATAATTCGCCGCCCCGGCTCAAATACGACCCGGGTAACCCCCTGGCGGCCAAAAAGGGGGCGGACAAGGGCTATGTGGCCTACCCCAATATCAACGTGGTCAACGAGATGGTGGACATGATAACCGCGGTCAGGACCTACCAGGCCAACGTGACGGCTTTCAACGCCGCCAAGGCCATGGCCCAGAAGGCGCTGACGATCTGACGATCGGGCAGCCCTAAGTCAAAAAGGAGTGATTAAGGTGTCGGTTGGACCAGTCAATCTTCTGACGGCGGTCGTCCAGACCGGTCAGGCGAAAGGTTCCTCTTCCGGCGGCCTGGGTTTCGGCCAGGCCTTGAACGACGCCGTCGCCAACCTCGACCACAGCCAGAAAAAGGCGAACGATGCCATTTTGAACTTCCTGACCGGCCGGGGCCAGGACCCGAGCCAGGTTACCGTGGCCGTGGAAGAAGCCAAGGTGAGGATGGACCTGGCGGTCGAGGTTCGCAACAAGGTGGTTAACGCCTATAAAGAGATCTGGCAGATGACGGTCTAGCGTCCCGGTGCCCGCCCCGGGGTGGTTAAAATTGCTTCCATTGCCCGCAACCGTGGTCCGGGTACCCTCCCGAAGGGGGGGCGGGTAGGGCAAGAGATGCTTGGCTTTCCCGGCGGGATGCCGTAAACACCGGGTCTGGAGGTAGAAAATGAACCTCAGGGAGCAATTGATAAAGCTTGCCAACCAGTGGCGCGGCCGCTGGCAGGCTTTGTCGGCAGGGCGGAAGGCTACGGCCGTGCTGGCCGGCGCCGGTATCCTGGCTTCCCTGTTTTACCTGGGGGGACTGGTGTTCACGCCCCGCTACGCGGTGCTGTTCAGCAACCTCAAGGCCGCGGAGGCGGGTACGATCGCCGGCAAGCTCCAGCAGATGAAGGTGCCGTACCGACTGGCCGACCAGGGCCGGACCATCGAGGTGCCCGAGAACGAGGTTTACAACGTGCGGATCGAACTGGCTTCCGACGGGACCCTGCAAAACACCGATTCGGGCTGGTCCCTGTTCGATAAGAACAAGTTCGGCATGACCGATTTCGAACAGCAGGTGGACTACCAGCGGGCCCTGCAGGACGAACTCACGAACACCATAACGCAGATGAACGGCGTTTCCGACGCCGTGGTCAACCTGGTCATCCCCCGGAAATCGGATTTTGTGCAATCGCAAGGGACGCCTTCCGCTTCGGTGCTCTTAAAGCTCGTACCCGGTACCAGCCTTACCCCCGACCAGGTGCGGGGCATATCCGACCTGGTGCAGGGGAGCGTGGAGGGGCTTAAGCCGGAAAACATACATATCGTGGATACCAACGGCACGATCTTGAACGGCGACATCACCAATCCAAACACCGACCAGGCGATGGCGGTCACTTCCCTGAACCAGCAGAAGGCGACCGAGGCCTACGACCAGGCCCTCCAGCAGAAGCTGCAGGCCATGCTGGACCAGGTGCTCGGGCCGGGGCAGTCGGTATCCATCGTCAACGCCGAGTTGAACTTCGACCAGAAACAGGTTTCCCAGGTCCGGTACGGGACCGGCCGGATCCTGAGCCAGCAGGCTTCGAGCGAAAGCGGCACCGGGTCGACCAACGGCGGGGTGGTCGGGACAAGCCCCAACACTTCGACGGTGACGCCGACCTACCCGACCGGTTCCCTGGGGGGCGGCACCTACCGGAAGAAGACCTCCACCACCAATTACGATGTCAATTCGACCAAAACTTCTGATATCCAGGCTCCGGGCACCGTTACCCGCATCTCCACGGCCGTGGTGGTGAACTCGGCGAACGCCCGGCAGGTCAACCAGGCCCAGATTCAGGCGGTGGTGGCCGCCGCCATCGGTTTCGACGCGAGCCGGGGCGACCAGCTTACGGTGGAGTCCATGCCCTTTAACACGACCTACGCCACCAACCTGGCCCGGCAGATGACCCAGGCCCAGGCCGGGGCAAGGCGGCAGAAACTGATTGAGTTGGCCGCCGGCGGACTCCTGGGACTGATCCTGATCATTGTCATCCTGATCCTGGTGTTGCGCCGCCGGCGGGCGGTGGAGTACGGACTGGTGGAAAGCGGGGAGACGGTCGCCGGTACCGGGCAGCCGCAACCGGACGAACTGAGCGAGGAAGACCGGAAAGCCTTCTTCTCCATGGACGAGAAACTGGAGCTTATTCGCGAACTGGCCAGGGACAAGCCGGAGGACGTGGCGGAGATAGTCAAGGTCTGGATTAAGGAGTAACCCCTCTGCCCATGGTTGGAAAAGACCGGGGGTGGCGGGACAAACCCGCGGGACACCCAACCGGAGGTTGGGCCGGGGTAAAAAACCTCAAAGCCGTAAAACAGCAAACCTTGGTGGAGGAGAGATAACGTGGCCGAAGCGGCTCTCATGAACGAAGGGGTGGAATACGAAAACCAGGTGCCGGCGACGGCGCCGCAGCCAGCGGTGCCGGTAGCGGCGGCGCCGGCGAAGCCGAAGATGTCGGGAGTGGAAAAGGCCGCCATTTTGATGGTGGTCCTGGGTTCCGACATTTCGGCCCGGGTGCTCAAATACGATTTCTTCGACGACGAGATCGTGCGTATCACGCACCAGATCAGCGCGCTGGGTCAATTCCCCCCCGAAAGGCGCCGGGTGGTCATAGAGGAGTTTTTCGAGCTGCGCAAGGCCAAGGAATACCTGGTTCACGGCGGCATCAGGTACGCCAAGGAACTCCTGGAGAAGGCCATGGGAGTCCAGCGTTCCTCCGAGATAATCAAGAAGCTGACCGTGGCCACCCAGGCGGCTCCCTTTACCGCCTTGCGCAAGGCCGATCCGCGCAAGCTGCTGGGCTTCATCAAGAACGAACATCCGCAGGCCATCGCCCTCATTCTCTCCTACCTCTTGCCGGAGCAGGCCTCTTACATCCTGTCGGCCCTGCCGGCGGACCTGCAGGGGGAGGTGGCCAAGCGCATCGCCACCATCGAGCGTACCAGCACCGAAGTTGTCGCCGAAGTGGAGCAGATGTTGGACCGCAAGCTATCGCTCACCCTGGACGAGAAGAGCCTGGCCATAGGCGGTGTCCAGTCCCTGGTGGATATCCTGAACGCGGTCGACCGCCATACCGAGCAGGTGATTCTGGAAGACCTGGAAAAGAGGGACCTGGAACTGGCCGAGGAGGTCAAACGGAGACTGTTTGTCTTCGAAGACATCACCAAGATGCTGGACCAGTCCATCCAGCGGGTCCTGCGCGAAGTGGATCCCAAGGACCTCGCCCTGGCCCTGCGGGGAGCCAACGAGGACGTCAAGAAACGGATCTTCAAGAACATGTCCCAGCGGGCGGCCCAGATGCTGCAGGAAGACCTCCAGGTGATGGGGCCGGTACGCCTGCGGGACGTGGAGACCGCCCAGAGCCGCATTGTCAAAATTATCAGGAAGCTGGAGGAGCAGAACGAGATAGTCGTGCAGCGGGGTGGCGACGATGCCATTATTATCTAGGGTCATCAAGGGAAGCAGCCCCGGGGAGTTGCACCTGGTGGAACTGCGCAGCCTGCCGGCCTCCGGTCCCGGCCGGGGCGACGATAACGGCGCGGCGGAGGAAATCCTCGCCGCCGCCGGGAGTCAGGCGTCCCAAATGATCGAGAACGCCCGGTCCGAGGCTGCCCGGCTGCTGGACGAAGCCGCCGCACAGGCCCGGGAGACGGTGGAAAACTCGCAGGGGGAGGCCGCCGCCGTCCGGGAGAAGGCCAGGGAGGAGGGCCGGGCCGCCGGCCGGGCCGAGGCCGCGGCGGAAAGCGCGGCGGTTCTGGCCCGGGCCGGCCAGGTGCTGGCCCAGGCGGAAGGGGAACGGCGGACGCTCCTGGCCGGACTCCCGGAAGAACTGGCCGAACTGGCACTCGCTATCGCGCGGCAGGTGGTGGCGCGGGAGTTGGCCCAGGCCCCGGCCGCCGTGACCGCCATTGCCCGGGAGGCCCTGGAACTGGTGAAAAACCGGGAGCGGGTCACCGTTTACGTTAATCCGGCCGAGGCGGACCTTTTCCGGGCCCGCCGGGGTGATTTGGAAGGTTCCCTTTCCGACCGGGCCGTTTTGGTCATCATAGCGGATCAGGATGTACCGGCGGGCGGACTCTTGGTGGAGACGGAACAGGGGCTGGTCGACGCCACCCTGGAGGCGCGTTTCGCGGCCCTGCGCACGGCCCTCGGGAGCGGGCCGGCCAAACCCCCGGCCGGGGTTCCCGTCTAAGACGGGTACCCGTCCGGATGGGGGAGTCGAAGAAGCAGCGGAAGCTCTCCGGCGGACAGCCGGAAGCCCGGAGGTAGACATGGTGGATTTGGCGGCGGAATTGAGGGAAATGCGGGTGAGGGCCGGGAGAACCCGGGTTCTCAAACTTATCGGCCAGGTAACCCGCGTCATCGGCCTGACGGTGGAAGTGCAGGGCATCAACTCTTCCATCGGCGAGGTCTGCGATATTTATGTGCCGGGCGAGGAAGACGCCGTCCTGGCCGAAGTGGTGGGCTTCCGGGAACGGGTGTCGCTGCTCATGCCCCTGGGTGAATTAAAGGGCATTCGGCCCGGCTGCCGGGTGGTACCGCGGGGCCGCGACTTCACCGTGCGGGTGGGGGATCATCTCCTGGGCCGGGTGCTGGACGGGCTGGGCCGGCCCATGGGGGAAAAAGGCTGGCTGGCGGAAGGGGCGGACTTTTCCGTGGGCGGCCAGGTACCCAACCCCCTGGAGCGCCGCCGCATCCATGACGTCCTTTCCACGGGGGTGCGGGCCATCGACGCCTGCCTGACCTGCGGCCGGGGCCAGCGGCTCGGTATCTTTTCCGGCAGCGGGGTCGGCAAGAGCACCCTCCTGGGCATGATCGCCCGGTACGCATCCGCCGACATCAACGTCATCGCCCTGATCGGCGAGCGGGGCCGGGAAGTGCTGGACTTCATCGAAGCCCACCTGGGCGACGGACTGGCGCGTTCGGTGGTGGTCGCCGCCACCTCCGACCAACCGGCCCTGGTGCGGCTGAAAGGGGCCGCCGTGGCGTCGGCCCTGGCCGAATACTTCCGGGCGCAGGGCAGAAACGTTCTGTTGCTGATGGATTCCGTTACCCGGCTGGCCGCCGCCCAGCGGGAGGTGGGCCTGGCCATCGGCGAGCCGCCGGCCACCAAAGGCTACACCCCTTCGGTGTTCGCCCTCCTGCCGCGGCTCCTGGAACGCTCGGGCATGGGCCCGACCGGCTCCATCACCGCTTTTTATACCGTGCTGGTCGACGGTGACGACATGAACGAGCCCATAGCCGACGCCGTGCGCGGTATTCTGGACGGACATATCGTCCTGTCGCGGGCGCTGGCGGGCAGGGGTCACTTCCCTTCCATCGATATCCTGCAGAGCGTCAGCCGCCTTATGCCGGAGTTGGTGGACGAGGAGCACATGGTCCGCGCGGCCTGGGTGCGGGAAGTTCTGTCCACCTACGCCGACGCCAAGGATTTGATCGATATCGGCGCGTACGTGCCGGGTTCCAATCCGCGGACCGACCGGGCCCGGGCGGCTGTTGAACCGCTTAACGGCTTCCTGCGCCAAAGGCCGGACGAGAGGACGTCTTTTCAGGAAACGCTGCAACTTTTGAGCGGGCTGGACCCCGGCGGGGAGTGAGAACACCGGTTACCGGCTTCAGCCGGTGACCGGCAAGCCCCCGACGAAAGACCGGGGGTAGTTGAGGGAATGATGCCGTTCCCCGATACCCCCGGTTTCCGGGGTATCCACCGGAGGCGGGTCGGGGTCGGGAAAGCACAAACCCGGAGGTATCAAGGATGAAACGATTTTCCTTCAACCTGGAAACAGTGCTCCGGTACCGGGCCCGTAAAGAAGAGGAAGCCGTCTTCGAGCAGGCCGTGGCCGAGGCACGCCGCCGGCGGAAGGAGGAGGACCTGGCCGCGACCAGGGCCACCCTGCACGAGTGCCTGGGAAAGGGCCCGGACGCCGGTAGCGCCGTAGCCTACCTCCTGCATGCTTCCGTTTACCACGTCCACCTGAACCGGCTGGCCGACCGCCAGGCGACGGAGGCGGACGAGGCCGCCCGGGAGTGGGCCGTATGCCGGGAACGGACGATGATCCAGCACCGGGAGCGTCAGGTGCTGGAAAAGTTGAAGGAAAGAAAAATGGCCGAGTTTCATTACCTGGTCGCGGTTCAGGAGCAAAAAGAAAACGACGAGATTTCCCTGCGGCTCCACACCGTACGTAATAACCGGCGTTGAGGAGCCCGGGGCGGCCAAGATTCGGGTTTCATTGGGAAAGGAGGTGAAACAGATGCAGGCAGTCAGCAGTTCCGCTGCCCAGACGTCCGGGCAGCCGTTGGTTTCGGCCAGGCCGGGTCATGACAACGCCGGTGACGTTTTCGCCGGACTTTTGGCCGCCCTTTCCGGGGTTACCGCGTTCCTGGCCCCGCTCCTGCCGCCGGCTCCGGCCGTACCGGCATCCCCCTCCGGCGGGAACCCGGACGGGCCGGTACCGGCCGCCGCCCAGCCCGCGTCGGGGGATGCCGGCGGGCCCGCCGGAGGGGCGGCCGCGGGTCCGGCATCCCCCGGGCCGGCCGGTGTCCTCACCGTCTCCACCCAGGCGGTCCTGACGGCGGCCGGTTCACCCGTTCCGGCTACGGAGATCGCGCCGCCCGGGCCGGTTGCCGACGGTACCGCCCAGGCGCCGGCCGCGCCGGCCGGGCAATTGGGGCAGGTCCCACCCGTCGTGGCGGTCCCGGTTCCGGCCGGGGACCCGTCAACGTCCGGGGATCCGTCAACGGCCGGGGATCCGGTAGTCGCGGTTGTGGCCTCTTCCGGCCAGGCCCAAAACGCTCCGGCGGCGCCCGCGGCGTTGGCCGCGCCCGTCACCGGTTCCGGCCGGGCGTCAAACGGGGCTACGGGTCAAGCCCCGCCGACAGCGCCCCAGGCCACCCCCGTCATCGGCGCGAACCAACCAGGGACAGGTCCGGTTACGGGTGAGGCCTCGCTACGTGCCCAAATCCCGGCCGCCGCCCCAAAGGTCGCCGCCGGTACGGCGGCGCCCACACCGCCCCAGGCGGCATCCGGCGGGGTAAGCTCCCAATCGCCGGTTATCCAGGGATACGCGCCGGGTATGGATACCGGCAATTCCCCGCCGGCGGCCACCCAGCCGACGCCGGCGCAGGGTTCGAATCCGGCGACGGCACCCCCGGCGGCCGTACCGGGGGCCGGGAATGGCTCTAATAATTCCCAGTTCACCGCCGACGGAGGTTCTTCCGGCGGTAGTGGGACCGGCGGCAACCAGACCAGTCCCCCGGCGGGGAGCCCGGTTCCGGTGCTCCTGCCGGCCTCTTCCGCAAGCTGGTACCCTCCGGTGGTAGCCGCGGCCAGTCTGCCGCATGACGCCGCCCAGGCCATCCTGTCCTACCTGAATCAGGGCGGCCGTCTGCCGGCCCGGTTGCAATTGCAACTGGATCCGCCGGCCCTGGGCAAGATGACCGTTCACCTGGCCCTGGACGCCGGCACCCTGTCCGTGACCTTCGTCACGGCTTCGAGCCACGCTCGCGACGCGGTGGCGGCCGGTTTGCCCCAGATGCGGGAGCTTCTGGACCGGAACAACCTGGTGCTCGGGCATACCGGGGTCTACGTGGGGACCCAATCCGGCGGCCGCGGGAACGCGGGCGGCAACCCCGGGTTCGCCCGGCAAGGCGGGACGGACACCCGGATGCCGGCTTCCCCCGCCGCGGAAGAGAACCAGTCTCAGTCCCGGTCGGGATCATCCCTGTTGAACATCCTGGTGTAGGTAGGTAGGTAGGTAGGAAGGAGGGAATCCATATGTCGGTAACCCCGGCAAACAACAGCTATTACCAGCAGCCCACGGCGCCGGCGTCCAGTTCCAACGGTTCGAACGGCCTGGGCGAAACGGATTTTCTGGACCTCCTGGTCAGTCAACTGAAGAACCAGGATCCCGAAAGCCCGCAGGACCCCAGCCAGTTCGCCGCCCAGTTGGCCGCCTTCTCCACGGTGGAACAGCTGCAGAACCTCAACCAGGAGGTGACCGCCTTCAACCAGACGACGGAACTGGGCCAGGCGGCGGCCCTGATCGGCAAGACGGTGACCGTGGACCTGGGCAACAACCAGACCGCGTCGGGTACCGTGCAATCGGTCACCTATACCCCCGGATCCAACCCGCAGGTGGTAATCAACGGCAGCGGCTACGACTTCGGCGCGATCCAGGAGATCCAGTAGGGGGTGGGATCATGAAGGTCGGGCAGGTCCCGCCCGGGGCGGCGGGGGGCGTACCCGCGGGACGAAGCGGCGGCGCTTCCTTCGGCCGGGCCCTGCAGGCGGAACTGGATGGCAAGGGTCTCAAATTCTCCGCCCACGCCCGGAAACGGCTGGCCGAGCGCCGGATCGACCTGGGTCACGAGGACATGGACCGCTTGAACCAGGCCCTGGACCAGGCCAGGTCCAAGGGCGTGAAGGAAACCCTTCTGATCTACGGGGGTATCGCCCTGGTGGCCAGCGTGGCAAACCGCACCGTGGTGACCGCCCTGGAAGGCCCGACGGGCAAGGTGTTCACCAACATCGACGGAGCGGTGATCGTACCCAAATGAGACGGCCGGACCGCGGGCGCGGGGGCCGCGAAGGATCCGCCAAACGACGGCGGCGGATCCGACAGAAGGAGGATACGGATAGATGATCAGATCGCTTTTCTCGGCCGTGTCGGCCCTGGAAAACCTCCAGAACGGCATGGACGTCATCGGCAACAACATCGCTAACGTGGATACCACCGGGTTCAAGGCCCAGGAGGCCAACTTCCAGGACCAGCTCTACCAGGCCCTGCGTCCGGCCAGCGGTACGGCCGCCGGCACGGCCGGGGCGACCAACCCGTCCGATGTAGGTACCGGTATGAGCCTGGCCGAGATCACCAACGACATGAGCCAGGGCACCCTGCAGAATACGGGGCGCACCCTGGACCTGGCCATCCAGGGCAACGGCTTCTTCGCGGTGGAAGCGCCGGACGGAAAGATTTACTACAAGCGCGACGGCGTTTTCAACCTCGACGCCAACGGCGACCTGGTGGACGAAAACGGCGACCTGCTCCTGGGAACGGGTTCGACCACCGTCACTCCGGTTACCATTCAGCTCGGTACCTCCGTCGCGCCCGTGTCGACTATGAACATCGCCCAGAACGGGGTCATCACCTACACCACCCTCGGCTCCACGACCAGTTCCTCGGCCACCATCGGTCTGGCCATGTTTTCCAACCCGGAGGGGCTGGCGCGGGTCGGCGACAACATGTTCGCGGTCAGCACCAACAGCGGCCAGCCGACTTTCACGACCAGCACCAGTCTTGCCAACACCGGCGGCTTCGGCTCCATCAACTCCGGCTACCTGGAGAGTTCCAACGTCAACCTGGCCAACGAATTCGCCAACCTGATCGTGACGGAGCGATCCTATGAGGCCAACACCAAGATGATCACCACTTCCGACCAGATGTTGCTCGATTTGCTGAACCTGAAGGCCGCGCCGTAAATCCAGGTAAGGGTGGCACGTTTGCAGTGGCAACTAACCAGCAAGCGCCAAGCAGGGGACGGGAGGCCGGGCCGGGCCGGCCGAAGCTGGCCGAGGTCAAACCGGGCGTAAAGCCGAAGGTGCCCCCGGATCCCAGGTTCACGCCCAAAGAGGGCAAAAAGGGGAAGGGCGGCAAGAAACTGTTGCTCTTAGTCCTGGTTGTCCTGGTGGCCGGCGGCGGGTTCTTCGCCTACCGCCGCCTGCATCCCCCGGCCCAGGGCAAAGCCGGGGTGCCGGTCGTCCTGGCCGGGCCCCAGGCCATTTACACCATGCAGACTCTGACGGTCAACCTGGCCAATGTGAACAGCAGCCACTTCCTGCGCATCGAGGTGGTCCTGCAGTATCCCCGGGCCAATACGGCCCTGGCCGCGGAACTGAAACACCAGGAGTATATCCTGGACGACAGGATCATCAGCGACCTGCGGAGCAAGACCTACGACGAGCTGGCGACGGACCGGGGCGAGAATGCCTTGAAAAAGGAACTCATGCAAACGGTCAACGGTATTCTCACCAAGGGCCGGGTCACCGGCGTATACTTCGATCAGTTCCTAATCCAGTAGACGGGAGGTCTTACGATGACCCCGACGGACAGGTTCAGGAGGGAAGCGGGGCCGGTCATCAAAAAGGCAGTCTTCCCGGACTTCGGTATCCATCCCGCGGGCGATCCCCTGGCGATGATCAGGACGGGACTATCCCATGTTCTGGACGTGGAGATGGAGCTGACCGCCCAGATCGGGGAACGCACCATGCCGGTGCGGGAGGTGCTCGCCCTGGGGGCCGGTTCGGTTATCAGGCTCGACCGTCCGGCCGGGGAACCTCTGTCCGTTTTGTTGAACGGCCGGGTCTTCGCCCGGGGTGAAGTGGTGGTGCACAATGATACCCTGGCCGTGCGGATCACCCAGGTGGAGAAGCCGGCAAGGCTCAAGGGGGCGGAAGAACATGGGCAGTGACGGTACCCTGTGGATTGTCCTGCGCACGCTCCTGGCCCTGCCCGTGGTGCTGGCGGCGGCCTATCTGAGCATCCGCTTTATGCTGGGCAGGAAGAGCCTCCGGCCGGGGGTGCGGCGCATGCGCCTGGTGGAGAGCCTGCCCCTTTCCGCCAAAGGGGTGCTGGTCCTGGTGGAGTTGGGCGGCCGCTACTATTTCCTGGCCTGCCAGGAGGGGGCGGTGGCGCTGATCAAGGAGATGGAGGAACTGCCGGCTCCGCTGTCCCCGGGAACGGGGCCGGATCTGTTCGATCTCGGGGCGGCGATCCCTAAAATCTCCGCCCTTTGGCGGAAGGCCGATTTTAATAACCGTGTAAAGGCGTGGAAAAATGATCCGCGTTAACCGGCTTCTTTTCACCGGTTTGTTCCTGGCGGTCATGCTGGCCGGGCCCGGGTACGCCCAGGCGGCCGGCCTCACCCTGCCCAACGTCAGTTTGAACGTGGGAGCCGGGGGGGGCAGTCCGGCCGCGGTGGTGGCCAGCGTCAGGCTCCTCGTGCTGCTGTCCGTCCTGACCTTTGTGCCGGCCATCCTGCTCATGACCACCTCGTTTACGCGGATCATCATCGTGCTCAGCTTTTTGCGCAGCGCCCTGGGCACCCAGACGACGCCCCCCAGCCAGGTGCTGATCGGCCTGGCCCTGTTCCTGACCTTCTTCATCATGGCGCCGGTGTACAACCAGGTCAACGCCCAGGCGGTGCAGCCCTATCTTTCGGGCCGGATTTCCCAGGCCGCGGCCGAGGATGCCGCGGCCGCCCCCTTACGGTCCTTTATGCTGAGGCAGACCCGCAAGGAGGATCTCGGCCTTTTCGTTACGCTGGCCAAGCTGCCCACGCCGGTGAATACCAATACGCTGCCGTTGACCGTGGTCATTCCGGCCTTCATCACCAGTGAACTTAAAACGGCCTTTCAAATGGGCTTTTTGATCTACATACCGTTTCTGGTCATCGATATCGTGGTGGCGAGCATCCTCCAGTCCATGGGCATGTTCATGCTGCCGCCGGTGATCATTTCCCTGCCGTTCAAGATCCTGCTCTTCGTCATGGTGGACGGCTGGTACCTGGTGGTCAAGTCCCTGGTGGAGAGCTTTCACTAGTGGTTGCCCGGAAGGCTTTCAACCGGAAAGCGAAATTCCTGTTTCCCCGACCCGCCTTCCGGGCGGGCACCCCGAAACCGGGGGCTTTCAGGGGAGTGGTTCAATCTTCAAAGAGGGGGGGCCCGGGATGAACGACGTTTTCGCCATCAGCGTGGCGCGCCAGGCCCTGGTGACGGTGATGGAGCTGGCCGGTCCGCCGCTCCTGGCGGGCATGGTGGTGGGCCTGTTCGTCAGCGTGATCCAGGCCACGACGCAGATCCAGGAACAAACGCTGACCTTCGTACCCAAGCTGGTGGTCGTCTCGCTGGTCCTGATCGTCCTGGCTTCCTGGCTTCTGCAAATCATGGTCGATTTTACGACCAACCTGTACGGGCTGCTGCCCCAGCTCACGCGTTAGGGGAGGGACAATCAAGGTGCCGTTCAACACCGGCCAAATAATCACGTTTATCCTGATCCTGATCCGGGTGTCCACCTTCCTGATGGCGGCACCGTTCTTCTCCATGCAGTTTATTCCCGGGCGGGTCAGGCTCGGGCTGGCCCTGGCCCTGTCCGTGGCCCTGTTTCCTTTCGTGGCCGGGGTTTCCCCCAATGTCCCGGGCGGTATCTGGGGCTACGCCCTGGCCGCGGTCAGCGAGGCGGGAGTCGGCTTAGGCCTGGGCTACGCGGCCGGCTTCGTCTTCACCGCCATAACCGTAGCCGGGCAGTACATGGATCTGCAGACCGGTTTTGCCATGGCCAACCTCGTGGACCCGTCCACCAACCTGAACACGACCATCCTGGCCCAGTTCCTTTATTTCCTGGGCATGGTGATCTACCTGGACTCGGGCGGCCAGCTTCTGCTGATCGCCGACCTGGCCCGCAGCTACCAGTTGGTACCGCTGGCGGCGGCCGGGCTCACGGGAGTTGCGACCCGGGAGTTGGTGCGCATCTTCGCCCAGATGTTCGTCCTGGCGCTCCAGATGGCGGCGCCACTGGTGGCGGTGCTTCTGATCATCGAACTGGTGCTGGGCTTTCTGGGGCGGGCCGCCCCCCAGGTCAACGTGTTCATGCTCAGTTTTTCGATCAACGTCGCGGCCGGCCTGATCACCCTGGCGATCATCCTGCCCATGCTGGCCGCCTACATGACCCATTTGTTCGACGTTATGAACGGCCAGGTACTGAACTTTTTGAGGGGGTTGGCCTGAGTTGGCCGGGCAGCAGGAAAAGACCGAAAAAGCTACTCCCAAACGGATGCAGGATGCCCGCAAGAAGGGCCAGGTGGCCAAGAGCACCGATCTTTCCGCGGCCATACTGCTCTTCGGCATGGTCCTGTTCCTGTACGCCACGCGGCTGACTTTCCTGGGCAACCTGGCCCGGTACCTGGCCGGCTACTTTTCGGAGGTGGGGTCCCTGGCGATTGAGGGGGCGAGCCCGGTCGTGCTTTTGACCGGTACCGTCGCCGACATCGCCGGGCTCATCACCCCCTTTCTCCTGGCCGCCGCGGTGCTGGCCGTCGCGGTGAACCTGATCCAGGTCGGTTTCATCTTCAACCCGGAGGGCCTGCGCCCCAAATTTACGAAGCTCAACCCCCTGGAGGGGATAAAGCGGCTGTTCTCCAGCCGTGGTCTCATGGAGGCGGGCAAGAGCCTGCTCAAGGTCATCATCCTGGGGCTGGTCGCCTACCTGACCATCCGCGGGCAGTTCGGGCAGATCCTGGATACCCTCCGGGAGGACCCGGTGGTCGGTTTCAACACCGTGGCCAACCTCGTCTGGCGCATTTTTCTGTACGGGTCCCTGGCCTACCTGGCCCTTGCCGTCGCCGACTTCCGGTATCAGCGCTACATGATGGACAAGAGCCTGAAAATGACCAGGCAGGAAGTCAAAGAGGAGATGCGCTCCACGGAAGGCGACCCGGTCATCCGGGGCAAGCAGCGGGCGCGGCGGCGCCAGTTCATGCTGAACCTCATCCGTAAAAACGTACCCAAGGCCACGGTGGTGGTAACCAACCCGACGCACCTGGCCGTGGCCCTGTCCTACCAGGTGGGCGGCAAAGGGGCGCCCCGGGTGGTGGCCAAGGGGGCCGGCGAGTTGGCCCGCCGGATCCGCGCAGTCGCCCGGGAGTCGGGGGTGCCGGTGGTGGAAAATTTGGCCGTGGCCCGTTTCCTCTACCGGAACGTGGATGTGGGGGCCGAGATACCGGGGCAGCTGTACCAGGCGGTGGCCCAGATCCTGGCGTACGTGTACCGGACCCAAAAGGCGGGCTAGTCTTTCCAGGGGAGGAGGCGACCGGACATGCAGGCGACCATTGACGAACGCATTCGCGGTAACCGCGACGTGCTGGTGGCGGGGCTGATCATCGGTGTCGTCCTGATGATCATCATTCCCGTGCCTCCCTTCGTGCTCGATATCCTGCTCACGATTTCCCTGCTTCTGGGCATGACCGTGCCGCTGATCACCATGTTCACCACGGAGCCCCTGCAGTTTTCCACCTTCCCGACCCTTCTCCTGGTGGCCACGCTCTACCGGCTGGCCCTGGAGATATCATCCACCCGGCTCATCCTGAGCCAGGCTTACGCCGGGCACGTCATCAACGCCTTCGGCCACTTCGTGGTGGAGGGCAGTTACGTCATCGGCATGGTGGTCTTCGTCATCATAACCGTCATCCAGTTCGTGGTGATCACCAACGGGGCCGGACGCGTGGCCGAGGTGGCCGCCCGCTTCACCCTGGACGCCATGCCCGGCAAGCAGATGGCCATTGATGCCGACCTGAACGCCGGCCTCATCAACGAGCAGGAGGCCAGGGAGCGGCGCCGCCGCCTGCAACGGGAATCCGATTTCTTCGGCGCCATGGACGGCGCTTCCAAGTTCGTACGCGGCGACGCCATCGCCGGGGTGATCATCATCCTGGTCAACATCATCGGCGGCCTGATCATAGGGGTAGTCAACAAGAACATGTCCTTTACCCATGCCATCCAGACCTACACCGTGCTTACCATCGGCGACGGCCTGGTGGCCCAGGTGCCGGCCCTTTTAATCTCCACGGCGACCGGTATCATGGTCACCCGCGCTACGGCGGAGGCCAGCCTGGGCCATGAACTTTCCCGCCAGTTCACGAGTTTTCCCAAGGTGCTCATTATCGCCGGCGGCGTACTTTTCATCCTGGGCCTGGTTCCCGGCATGCCCACCTTCCTCTTCCTGGTCATAGCGGGCGCGGCCGGTGGCGCCGGCTATTTCATGCTGCGGGAAAGGGAGAAAACGACAACGACGGCCCGGGAGAGCGCCGCGCGCCAGGCCGTGGTCAAAAAGCGGGAGCCGGAGAACGTAATGACTTACTTCCAGGTCGATCCCCTGGAAATAGAGATCGGCTACAACCTGATCCCCCTGACGGACGAAAACCAGGGTGGGGACCTCCTGCCCCGCCTGGCCGCGGTGCGCCGGCAACTGGCGGCCGAAACAGGCATCTTCGTACGGCCGGTCCGTATCCGCGACAACCTGCAACTCAAACCAGGCGCCTATACCTTCAAGATCCGCGGCGTGGAGATGGAGCACGGCGACCTGATGCCCGGCCACTACCTGGCCATGGACCCCCTGCACCAGGATGTGCGCATCCAGGGGGTCAAGACCAAGGAACCCACCTTCGGCCTGGACGCCTGGTGGATCGGCGCGGGGGCGCGCGAAGAGGCGGAGCTGGCCGGTTTGACCGTGGTCGACGCCGCTACCGTACTGGTGACCCACCTGACCGAGTTCATCAAGCGGCACGCCGCGGACCTTCTGGGACGCCAGGAGGTCAGGGAACTGCTGGACGCGGTCAAGGAGAAGAACCCGGCCGCGGTCGAAGAGGTGGTGCCGGAACTCCTCTCCCTGGGAGAGGTGCAGAAGGTTCTGCAAAACCTCCTGGCCGAGCGGGTTTCCATCCGCGACCTGGTTACGGTCCTGGAGGCCATGGCCGAAGCCGCCCGCGTGAGCAAGGACGCCGACTACCTCACCGAGAGGACCAGGCAGGCCCTGGCGCGCTCCATTACCCGGCAGTACGCCGGGCGCGACGACAAGTTGACCGTGATAACCCTGCACCCCCGCCTCGAACAGACCCTGGCCGAGGCTATCCAGGATACCCAGTTGGGCGCTTATCCGGTGCTGCCGCCGGACCAGGCCCGGGACCTCCTCGACCGGATGAAGCATCTGGTGGAAAACCTTACGGCCAAAGGCCACTCACCCGTGCTCCTGACCTCGAGCCGGGTGCGCCTGCCTTTGAAAAGGCTGGTGGGACGCTTTTTGCCCAGCCTGGCCGTCTTGTCGCTCAACGAAATACTGCCCGGGGTGGAAGTAGAGGCAGTGGGGACGGTGACACCCGGTGGTAGTTAAGAAATACCTGGTTCGGGACATGCCGGAGGCCCTGGTGCGGATCAAGAAGGACCTGGGTCCGGAAGCGGTTATCATCAGTTCGTACCGGGTTCCGGCCAAAGGGTTGAAAGGCCTGTTCGTGCGGCAACTGGAGGTTACCGCCGCCCTGGACGACCAGCGCGAAAACAAGTATTTCGGGCGGGTGGGGGCGAGCGGGCGACTCGTGGACCAGGCCGGGCGGCATTTGCCCGGGGACACGTTGCCGCCCGCGCCCGGGGTAACCGCGGGCCCCCGCGGCGGGGGCCCGGAAACCGGCTGGTGGAACCTGGTTCCCCGGTTGGTTCGTTCCCTGCCCGGAGGCGGGCCGGAGGACCACCGGCCCGTACCTTCGGCGGGCCCTGCCAACAAATGGCGCCGGCACCTGGCCGCCCTTCAGTTGAGCGAGGACCTGGTGGAACTGGTTCTGGACGGTGTCCAGGCGGGTCCGGAGGATTACCTGCGCTGCCGGCTGGAGCAGCGGCTGGCCGGTTGGTGCCAGCGCTACTGCGCCGGCGGCAGCGACTCCCGGGTGGTCGTCCTGACCGGACCGTCCGGTACGGGCAAAACCACCTCCCTGATCAAGCTGGCGGCCGGGGACGTTCTTTTCCGGGAAGAGAAAGTGGCCATCGTATCCCTGACCGGTTCCCAGCGGTCCGGGGGTGACAGCGCCTTGCGCCACTGGGCCAGGCTCCTCGACGTTCCGTTCGCCGTGGCCGGTGATCCGGAGGAACTCTCCCGGGTATTGGCCGGATGGGGGGGCGTGGAGCGCTTTTACCTGGACACCCCGGCCGACCCTTTCTACAGGGCCGGCAAACTGCTGGAACTGGCCGGTTTCCTGAGCCAGGTCCGGGATCCGGAAGTCCTCCTGGTTTTGAGCGCGACCACCCGGGATGGGGACCTTATGCGGGCCGTAGCCCAGGTGAGCCGCTTTGCCGTAAGCGGCCTGGTCTTGACCAAGGTGGACGAGGCCTCCTCGCTCGGTCCGGTGCTAAGCCTTCTGCCCCGCCTGGCCCGGCCGCTCGCCTATCTTGGCAGCGGCCGGGAGGTGCCGGACGATCTCCAGCCGGCCGGCGGGGCCCTGCTGGCAAGTCTTTTGTTAGGAGGTGCGGGCTGTGACGGAGAATCCGCAGGCGGCCTCCTGGCTGCCAGGTAGCGGATACGGCGGTGCCGGACCGGCCAGGGTTATAGCGGTGGCCAGCGGCAAGGGCGGGGTGGGCAAGACGTCGGTGAGCGTGAACCTGGGCATCGCGCTCTCCGCCACCGGCCGGCGCGTCATCCTTTTCGACGCCGACCTGGGAATGGCGAACGCCGAGGTGGTGCTGGGCGTACGTCCGGCCTACACCCTTATGGACGTGGTGTTCGGCTCGCGCGGCATCGCGGAGGTGATGACCCCGGCGGCCGGTTGCCAGCTCATTTCCGGCGGCTCGGGTCTGGCCGAACTGGCCAACCTCAGCCACCCGCAGAGACAGCGCCTGTTGCAAGAGATCACCGGCCTGAAGGACAGCGCCGACACCCTTATCCTGGATACGGGGGCGGGCCTGTCCAAGACGGTTCTCGGTTTTGTGGCGGCGGCCGGGGATGTCATCGTGGTGGTCACCCCGGAGCCGACCTCGCTTACCGACGCCTACGGCCTCATCAAGGTATTGGACCGGTACCGGGTGCACCGGGAAGTGATGGTCCTGGCCAACCGGGTCCGGAACGCCGGGGAAGGCCAGGCGGTATTCCGCCGGCTGGCGGTGGTCGCCGGACGGTACCTGCACAACATCGAACTGAAGCCGGCCGGGCACATCCGGGAAGATCCCGCGGTTTCCCGGGCCGTGCGGGCGCAGGTTCCGCTGGTGGTGGCCAGTCCGCACTCACCCGCGGCCAGGGATATGGTCGAGGTGGCCAGGGGGCTGACCCGGGAACCGGCCCCGGAGCAGGGTATCGGGTCCTTCGTGAAAAAGCTCTTCCGTGTCTTCGGATGACTATAGATAAAGGGGTGCCGGGCGTGAGCGATGATTTACAGGCGGGACAAAGAATCTTTATCCGCTTGCGGGGTTCGGACCTGACCTACATGGCCGAGGTATTGGAAATCTCCGCCCGGGCACTGGCCGTAACCACGCCCTGTTTCCGGGAAAAACCCCTCGAGTGCCGGTTCGGCGACGAACTGGTGGTTCTCTTTGCGGCTAACGGACGGCGGTACATGTTCGGAACCAGGGTCATGGCCGCCCCGGCCGGAGGGCGGATGGTCACCGGGCCGCCCGCGCAAACGGTGCCGGTCCAGGAACGGGCCAACGTCCGCCAGGCGGTTGGGTTTACCGTGGAACTGACCGACCGCGAGGGCCGGGTTGCGACCGTCCCGGCGATCAACCTGTCCAGCGGCGGCCTGCAGGTATTGAGCGACCGGACCCTGGTCACCGGCTACCCGCTGAAGGTCTCCTTCACCCTGCCGGGGGATCCGCCCCTGCCCATCGCGGCCGCGGCCAGGGTGGTCTGGATGGAAAAGGTGCTGGAAGAAGGGCGTCTGACGAACCGGTTGGGCCTGGAGTTTGTAAAACCGGCGATCTGGCAGCAGGACGAGATCTTTCGCCACATCTTCCGCCGTATGGTTGAGGATCGGCAAACGAGGGAGGGCGCCAAAGGATGATCGACATCGAAACCTGGCGGGAATATCGCCGAACGAGGGATGCGGATCTGAGACAGGAACTGATCATCAATTACCTGCCGCTGGTCAAATACCTGGCCGGACGGTTGGCGGTAAAGCTCCCTCCCTGCACCAACCAGGAGGATATGGAAAGCTACGGGGTCTTCGGGCTCATGGAAGCCATCGACAAGTACGATCCCGAACAGGGGACCCGCTTCGAGGCCTACGCCTACTCCCGGGTGCTGGGGGCCATGATCGACGAGGTGCGCAAGCTGAACTGGGTGCCCCGGACCCTGATGCAGAAGATGCAGGAAGTGAACGTCGCCAGGGAAAAGGTGGAACGCAAACACCATGGCCCGGTAACGGGCGAGATGCTGGCGGCCGAGATGGGGATAACCCTGGAAGAATTACGCCGCATCACCGTTCATTTCGACCGGCTCAACCTGATGTCCATGGACGAGACGCTCATCGGCGCCGACGGCGAACGCCTGCGGCGGGGCGATCTCCTGGAGGACCGCACCAGCCCCGACCCCCTGGAGATCATCGAAAGGAAGGAGGGCCAGAGGATTCTGGGCGACGCCATCTCCCGCCTGCCCGAAAGGGACCGGACGGTGCTCGCCCTGTACTACCAGGAGGGCCTCACCCTGCGGGAGATCGGCCACGTGCTGGACATTTCCGAGTCCCGGGTGTGCCAGTTGCACACGAGGGCGCTGGCCAAGCTGAGAGAGTTCCTGGCCACCCGGGAAGTGGCGGTATAAACAAGGAGGGATGAACAGTGTCGTATGGTTTGTACGCCGCGGCGGCGGGGATGGATGTGCAGCAGGCGAGGGTGGATACGCTCACCAACAACCTGGCCAACACCGATACCCCCGGCTTCCAGCAGGACCAGGTGTCAATAACCAGTTTCCCGGATTATTTGTCCGTTATCCGGCTGGACGGCAGCAACTCGGCCGCCCTGGGCACCGCGGCGTTCGGTCCGCTGGTCGCGGGAAGCACCACCGACACGGCGCCCGGTCCGCTCAAGAAGACGGGCGTCGCCACCGACCTGGCCCTGTCGGGTGACGGCTTCTTCACCGTGGCCGGCACCGGCGGACAGAGGTTGTACACGCGCGACGGGTCGTTCACCGTGGACCCCGGCGGCTACCTCGCCACCGCAACCGGGCAACAGGTGCTGGGCACGTCCGGGCCCATCCCGGTGGACGGCACCGGGTTTACGGTGAACGCCCAGGGACAGGTAAAGGTTGGGAACAATACCTACAATCTTGCCCTCACCTCCTTCAGCCAGCCCGGGCTGCTGCGGAAAGCCGGAAACAACCTGTACACGGCCCCCACGGCCGCCGGGGCCGGACCGGCCGCCGGCACCACGGTGACCCAAGGTTACCTCGAAGGCTCCAACGTGGACCTCATCAAGGAAATGGTGGACATCATCGACGCCGAGCGCACTTTCGAGTCGCTCCAGAAGGTTATCCAGGCCCAGGACGGTGTGATGAAACAGAGTGCCCAGTTGGGCAATCCGTCTTAAGGAAGCTTCAGGTTCCGGCGAAAACGTCCGAATACATAGTTAAACGGTTTTCGGCCGGACAGGGAAGGGGCATTGTGCCATGCTCAGGGCATTGGGCAACGGTGAGGCCGGCATGTCGGCCATGCAGCGCGCGCTCGACACCATTGCCAACAATTTAGCCAACCTCGATACGAACGGATACAAGAGCCAGACCGTCGATTTCGCCGATTTGTTGTACCAGGCGGGAGCGCCGAGCGGTTTTCCCCCGGCCGCGGCCGGGCAGGACGCCCAACTCGGAGCGGGCACCCGGGTGGCTGCAATCGGCCAGAACCTGTCCCAGGGAAACCTGCGGCAGACCAACCGGCCGCTCGATCTGGCCATCCACGGGCCCGGGTATTTCGCCGTCACCGGTCCGGGCGGCCGGCCCCTCTACACCCGGGACGGGCACTTTGACCTTAACGCCAAGGGCCAGCTGGTGAACAGCGCCGGCGACGTTTTGGCCCCGGGCGTGACCCTGCCGGCGGGTTACCAGTCGGTAAAGGTGAGCGGCGACGGACAGGTCACCGTCACGGAAGCCGGCGGGCAGACCAGTCAACCGGGGGTGATCCCGCTGTACACGTTCGCCGACCCCCAGGGTCTGGCGAGGATGGGCGGCAATCTCTACCAGGCCACGCCGGCCAGCGGCCTGGCCGCCAGGTCCGGCACCGGGCGGATCGTCCAGGGCAGCCTGGAACAGTCGAACGTGAGCCTGATCGGCCAGATGACCGACCTCATCACGGTCGAGCGGGCCTACCAGTTTGACAGCAAGGCGGTACAGACCGTGGACGCGATGTGGACCTTGGCCAACGGCCTGTACCAGTGACCATAGAGACGTCACACCCGTGGCAGGGAAATATTCGCACGTGGGGTTTTGTTGATGGAGCAAGCCTTGGAATACAAGGATATCACCGTAGGGATAGCCGGCTATCACGTAGACAGGAGTCCGAACCGCATTGTTACCCTGGGCCTGGGTTCCTGCGTCGGCATATGCGTATACGACCAACAAACCAGGATCGGCGGGCTTCTCCACATTATGCTGCCCGACAGCTCCCAATTCGGGGAAGTCAAAAAGCCGGGCAAGTTCGCCGATACGGGTGTTCCCGCCCTGGTCGAGGAGGTTGCGCGGGAGGGGGGACGGTTGTCCCGCCTTTTCGCCAAACTGGCCGGCGGCGCCCAGATGTTTTCCGGCAACGGCGACTCGTCGGCGCTGAACATCGGGACGCGCAACGTAGCGGCCGTGCGGCAGGCCCTGGGCCGCATGGGCATCAGGATAGCGGCGGAAGACGTGGGGGGTAGCCAGGGCAGGACCATTTTTTTCGATTTGAATACCGGCCAGGTGATCATCAGAACCATGGGCAATAACTACAGGGTGATCTGACATGGATTTTGCCGCATTTAAGTCCGGTATGAAGCAGAATTTCGCGCTGGACCTGGACAGCTACAAGGAAGCGCAATTGAAACGGCGCCTGGAAACCTTCCTGGCCCGGCACAAGACCGATTACGGCGCCTATTTCCGGCAACTGTTGGCCAATAAGGCCAGCTTCAAGGAATTTGTTGATTTTCTGACGATCAATGTGTCCGAGTTCTTTCGCGATCCCAAGCTGTTCGCCATCCTGGAGACGGAGGTCCTGCCCAGGCTCCTGGCCGGTCGCGGCGGTTTGCGGATCTGGAGCGCGGCCTGCTCCATCGGGGCGGAGCCCTATTCCCTGGCCATCCTGCTGGAGGAGTTGGCGCCGGGCCGCCGTCACCAGATCCTGGCCACCGACATCGACCAGCAAATTCTGCAGGCGGCCCGTACGGCCGCTTACGGCCCGGAGAGTTTACGCAACGTCGGCACTGCGCGCCTGGCCCGTTTTTTCACCCAGGAGGACGAGCATAAACGAACGCTGGTTGACGGAATAAAGAAAAAGGTGGAATTTCGCCAGCACAATCTTTTGAAGGATCCGTTCGAGCGGGACTTCGATCTGATAGCCTGCCGTAACGTGCTCATATACTTCACGCGGGAGGCCCAAAACGACTTGTTTCTGAAGTTTTCCCGGGCGCTTACGCCGGGCGGGTTCCTGTTCATCGGCGGAAGCGAGATGATCTTCCGCTACCGGGAATTAGGCTTGGACAAGGTGACCACCTGCATGTATACCCGCGTGGGAAACCGCGATATCTGACCGAGGAAGTGATCAGCCTGGAGGACACGGAGTTTTCTTCTCAAGCCCTGGACGCCCTGCGCGAGGTAGGCAACATCGGCATGGGTAATGCGGCGAGTTCGCTGGCCCAACTCATGAACGTTAGAATAGACATGGCCGTCCCTACGGCGTCGCTACTACCTTTCGAGGAGATAGTGGAAATGATCGGCGGCATGGAGGAGGTGGTGGCGTGCGTCTACATGAAGGTGCTGGGTGACGCCCCGGGCACCGTTCTGTATATCTTTGACGAAGAGAGCACGTATCGCATCCTGCATTCACTATTGGAAACCTGCGGGGTGTCGTCCCAGATGATGACCCCCCTGGGTGAGTCGGCGATCAAGGAAATCGGCAACGTTCTGACGGGATCCTTTATCAGCGCGATCGCCACCCTCACCGGGCTGAGCCTGATTACCACGGTTCCCCTTTTTTCCTTCGATATGCTGGGAGCGGTGTTGAGTACGTCCCTGATCGAGAGCGGTTACACTGAGAAGGATGTCCTGATGATCGATACCTCCTTCTTTCAAGGTCGCCAAGAAATCAAAGGACACTTTTTCCTTTTTGCCGATCCTGGTTCCTTAAATAGATTGCTGGGTGCTTTGGGTATTTCAGTGTAGTTGGAGGAGGGTACGACTAAATGGGCTACCGCATCTTGGTTGTGGATGATGCCGCTTTCATGCGCATGATGATCAAAAACATTCTTACCAAGAATGGGTTCGAGGTCGTCGGCGAGGCGGAAAACGGGGGAACCGCGGTAAAGATGTTTCATGAACTGAAACCGGATCTGATCACCATGGATATCACCATGCCGGAAATGGACGGCATAGAAGGGGTCAAGGAAATAAGGAAGAGCGATCCGCAGGCCAAGATCATCATGGTCAGCGCCATGGGGCAGCAGGCCATGGTCATGGAGGCCATCCAGGCCGGGGCCAAGGACTTCATCGTCAAACCCTTCCAGCAGGACCGGATAATTCAGGCCATAGAGC
>JAJYZD010000198.1 GCA_021800315.1 Bacillota bacterium
TTCTCGTCCAGGAAGAACTCTAGCAAACATCACTTTTGGTTGGGAACTTCTTGAGTTTTATAGAAAGTGGATGGGAATAGAAAAAGCCGATGATACTGTTCGGGCTTTAAAGGGGCCTGCCTTGATGTCTATGGCACCTCAAACTGATCTTGCTCCAGTACTGTTAGAATTAGTCTCCCCTAGGTTGCAGGAGACTGAATATGTTGAGCTATTGAAGCGACATTACCACCAATTCAAGGCCACACTACGCAAAAATACCTGAGTACCAATACCAAATTACATACAGTGGAAGGAAGAAATGTTTGGTTGGTAAGAAAAAGCCAAGAAAAAGAAACGCAGTTGATCCGGAGGCCGGGTCCGGTAGACAGCATGTACGTGGGTTACGAAGCCGGTCCGTGTGGTTACGGAATCTACCGCCAACGCGCCAGGGAGAACCTACAGGAGGACCGTTGTCAGAGCCGGTAGCTCTTCAGGTCTTGTTCGGATTGAACCAGCTTCTCCACCAGCGTTTCCGGATCCTCTTCAATCACCAGCAGCTTTTTATGCTTCTCCTTCAGGAAACCATGCCCGACAAAGCTGTTCAAGAGATCATCCAGCAAGCCGTAAAACCCGCCGGCGTTAAGCACCCCGCACGGCTTGGCATGGATGCCGAGCTTGGTCCAGGTAAACACTTCCAATATCTCTTCCAGCGTCCCCGTTCCGCCCGGCAAGGCGATAAAGCCGTCCGCCAGTTCGGCCATAAGCAGTTTTCTTTCGTGCATGGAACCGACCACCCGCAGGTCCCGGATACCCTCGTGGGCTATTTCCCGATAGGTCAAAGCCCGGGGTATGATCCCGGTAACATCTCCCCCGCCCCTGAGCATCCCGTCGGCGAGAATCCCCATCAGACCGGTGGCGGCGCCTCCGTAAACCACCCCGATGCCCCTGACGAGAAGCACACCTGTCAGTTCCCGGCAGGCGGCGGAGAAGATACCGTTGTTTCCCGTACTTGACCCGCAATATACGGCGATCTTTTTGATTGTGCGGCCCCCCTTTCCCTCAACCCCGCCGCCGGGGCAGGAACGCGCTCAAATCGGCGGATTTGAGCGCTTGCGCCAGGCAGGCGCCCAGTTCATCCGGCCCGGCCAGGCGGGAGAGCACCCCGTCCCGGGCCAGGGAAACGCCGCCCGTCTCCTCGGAAACCACCAGCGCCAGGGCGTCGGACTGTTCGCTGATGCCCAGCGCCGCCCGGTGGCGGGTGCCGCACTCCGGGGACAGGCCGTCACCACCGGCCAGCGGCAGGAAACAGGCCGCGGCCGCCACCCGCCCGTGGCGGACGACCACCGCCCCGTCATGCAGCGGCGACCCGGGATAGAAGATGTTCACCAGGAGTTCGGCCGAAATAAGGGCGTCCAGGCGGATGCCGGTTTCCAGGTACTCGGTGAGTCCCGTGGAACGCTCCAGGACGATGAGGGCCCCCCATTGCTGACGGCCCAGGCGCGCGACCGCCTTGACCAGTTCGTCCACCACCCTTTGTTCGGGGGTGGCGGCAACCAGGCGCCCGCCGAAGAAACCGCCCTGGCCCAGTTTTTCCAGCGCCCGGCGCAACTCCGGTTGGAATACCACCGGCAGGGCCACCACCAGCGCGGTCATGGTCTCCTTCAGAAGCCAGTTCACGGTATAAAGGTGCAGCCAGCTGGAAACGGTGGTGGCCACCACCAGGACCACCAGGCCCTTGATCAGGGCGGTAGCCCGCGTGCCCCGGATTAAGAGGGCCAGCCGGTAGAACACGTAGGCCACGATAAGGATGTCCAGGATGCTGGTCAGGCTGACGACCTTCAAATCGGCCAGGATATGTTGCAAGGGCTAGTTCCCCCCATCCGGAACCGGCTTGACAAAGGATCCTACTCCCCCTTCAGCAGCCCGTAGGCCAGGGAATCAACCAGGGCCTCCCAACTGGCCTCGATGATGTTGGTGGATACCCCCACCGTCCCCCAGGACCGGTCGCCGGCGGAGGACTGGATCAGGACGCGGACCACCGAACTGGTGCCCTCGTTGCCGTCCAGTACCCGGACCTTGTAGTCAACCAGCTGAATGGCGCCGATGTTGGGATAAACGTGCTCCAGGGCCTTGCGCAGGGCGTTGTCCAGGGCGGCGACCGGACCGTTGCCCTCGGCCGCGGTATGCACCACCTGGTCTTGCACCCTCATCTTGATGACCGCCTCGGTTTGGACAGGCCGGTCCTCCCTCTTCTCAACCATGATGCGCAGGCTCTCCAGTTGGAACGGCTCCCGGTAGCCCTCGTAGACCCGGCGCACCATCAACTCGAAAGAGCCTTCCGCTCCTTCGAACTGGTAGCCCTGGTTCTCCAGTTCCTTGATCTCCTCGATGACCCGGCGGCGGTCGGCATCGGTCCAGTCCGGGCTGTATTTGAGTTCGTTCAGCTTGTACAGAAGGTTGGAGATGCCGGACAGCTCCGAGACCAGCACCCGCCGGTGGTTGCCGACCAGTTCGGGCGGGATGTGCTCGTAGGTCCGGGCGTTTTTCAACAGGGCGCTGACATGGATCCCGCCCTTGTGGGCGAACGCGCTGGCCCCCACGAACGGCTGGTGGGTATCCGGCGGCAGGTTGGCCAGTTCGCTGACGTAGTGGGAGAGTTCCGTAAGACGCACCAGGTTGGCGCGGGGGATGGTCTCCAGTTCCATCTTGAGGCTCAGGTTGGCTATGACCGAGCCCAGGTTGGCGTTGCCGCACCGCTCCCCGTAACCGTTGATCGTGCCCTGCACCTGGACGGCCCCGGCGCCGACGGCGGCCAGCGTGTTGGCCACGGCCAGTTCCCCGTCGTTGTGGGTGTGGATGCCCAGGGGCACAGGAATGCCCGCGGCCACTACCCGGGTGATCTCCGCCACCTCGTGCGGCAGCCGCCCCCCGTTGGTGTCGCACAGCACCAGGATTTCCGCTCCGCCCTCACCGGCCGCCTCAAGGCAGGCCAGGGCGTAATCCGGGTTGGCCCGGTAGCCGTCGAAGAAATGTTCGGCGTCGAAGAAGACCCGCCTGCCCAGTTGTTTCAGGTAGGCCACCGATTCCCTGATCATCTCCAGGTTCTCTTCCAAGGTGGTGCTCAAGGCCTCGGTGACGTGAAAATCCCAGGTTTTGCCGACGAGGGTAGCCACCGGCACCCCGGCAGCCACCAGGGCGGCCAGGTTGGCGTCGGAACCACACCGGACCAGCGGCCGCCGGGTCGAACCGAAGGCCGCGACTACCGCCTGCTTGAGGTGGATCTCGCTAACGCGCCGGAAGTATTCGGCGTCCTTGGGGTTGGAGCCCGGCCAGCCTCCCTCCACGAAGTGGAAACCCATGTCGTCCAGGCGCCGGGTGATCCTGATCTTGTCCTCGACCGAAAAGGCCACGCCCTCCCCCTGGCTGCCGTCGCGTAGCGTGGTATCGTAAATCTGGACCTGGCTCACGGGGAACCACCTCCTGTAACCTACAGCGACTCCACGGAAGCCGTTATCAGCCCGCCCATGGCCTGGGTGCCCACCTGGCGGCATCCGGTCTCCATGATATCGTACGTCCGGTAGCCTTCATCCAGCACCGCGGCCACCGCGGTCTCGACGGCCGCGGCCGCTTCCTCCTGCCGCAGGGAGTAGCGCAGGAGCATTGCCACCGACATGATGGTGGCGATGGGGTTGGCCTTGTCCTGGCCGGCATGGCGGGGAGCGGAACCGTGGCTGGGCTCGTACAGTCCCACGTGTCCGCCCAGGCTGGCCGAGGGCAGCATACCCAGCGACCCGGCCAGAACGGAGGCCTCGTCGCTCAATATGTCCCCGAACATGTTCTCGGTGAGAATGACGTCGAACTGACCCGGATTCCTGACCAGTTGCATGGCGCAGTTATCCACCAACATATGTTCAAGAGTCACGCCCGGGTATTCGGCGGCGACTGTCTCGACCACTTCCCGCCAGAGGATCGAACTCTCCAGGACGTTGGCCTTGTCGACCGAGGTGAGCCGGCCCCGCCGCTGCCTAGCCATGGAGAAGGCCAGGCGGGCCACCCGTTCGATCTCGAAGCTGGTGTACTCCAGAGTATCCACCACGCGCCACCCGCCGGGAATTAACTCCCGCTTCTTCTCGCCGAAATAGAGGCCTCCGGTCAACTCCCGCACCACCAGGAGGTCCAGGCCGGCCACCAGGTCCTGCTTCAGGGCGCAGCCGCCGGTCAGGGGAGCGAAGACCCGCACCGGCCGCAGGTTGGCGTAGAGGCCCAGAAGCTTGCGCAAGGGCAGGAGCGCCCCCCGCTCCGGCCGCAGGTCCGGAGGCAGGTTATCCCACTTGGGACCGCCCACCGCCCCAAGCAGGATGGCGTCGCTCTCCCGGCACAGCGCCACCGTTTCGGCCGGCAGGGGCGAGCCGCAAGCGTCGTAGGCCGCGCCGCCGATCAGGCCCTCTTTCAGTTCCAGTTGGAGGCCGAACTTGCGGGCCGCGGCTTTGAGTACCTTCACCGCCGAAACCGTTATTTCCATCCCGATGCCGTCACCGGGTAATACCGCGACTTTCTTCAAGTTATGGAACCTCCTTCCAGTCTTTCCCGAACGTAGTTGATCAACCCGCCGCACTCGATGATTTTCCGCATGAAGGGCGGGATGGGCCGCGCCGCGTATTCCCGGCCCGTGGTCAGGTTCTGAATCGTTCCCCGGTCGAAATCGACCCGCACCCGGTCACCCGCCTCGATGCCCGCCACGGCCTCCGGGCACTCCAGGATCGGCAGCCCGATGTTGAAGGCGTTGCGGAAAAAGATCCGGGCGAACGTCGGCGCGATCACCGCCCCCACGCCGGCCGCCTTCAGGGCGATGGGCGCATGCTCCCGCGAAGAGCCGCAGCCGCAGTTGGCGCCCGCCACCACCACGTCGCCCGGGGCCACGCCGGAGGCGAAACCCGGGTCGGCGTCCTCCATACAGTGGGCGGCCAACTCCTGGGGATCGGAAGTGTTGAGGTAACGGGCCGGAATGATGCCGTCCGTATCCAGGTTGTCCGCAAAGCGCCAGGCCCGGCCTTCAGTCTGCATCTTTGACCACCTCCCGGGGGTCGGCCAGCCGGCCGCAAACGGCCGACGCCGCCGCCACGGCCGGATTGGCCAGGTAGACTTCGCTCTCGGGATGACCCATGCGGCCCACGAAGTTGCGGTTGGTGGTGGCCACCGACCGCTCGCCCTTGGCCAGGATACCCATGTACCCGCCCAGGCAGGGCCCGCAGGTAGGCGTGCTCACCGCCGCTCCGGCGTCCAAAAACACCGCGGTCAGGCCCTCGTCCAGGGCCTGCCGGTAAACGGCCGGGGTGCCGGGAATCACGATCAAACGCACGTCGGGATGAACCTTGCGCCCGGCCAGTACCCGCGCGGCCAGGCGCAGGTCCTCGATGCGGCCGTTGGTGCAGGACCCGATGACCGCCTGGTCGATGCGCACGTCCAGGGCCCGGGACACCGGCCGCACGTTCGAGGGCAGGTGGGGAAACGCCACCTGGGGTTCCAGGCCGCTCACATCGAATTCGTAAACCCGGGCGTAGACCGCGTCCGGGTCGCTGGCGAGGAAGGCGACCGGTCTTTGGTGCCGGCCCTCCACCCAGCGCCGGGTCGTTTCGTCCGGCGCCACGATGCCGTTTTTGGCCCCGGCCTCCACGGCCATGTTGGCCATGGTCAGGCGCCCTTCCACCGAAAGCCCGCAAACAGCCTCGCCGGTGAACTCCATGGCCTGGTAGAGGGCACCGTCCACCCCGATCACGCCGATCGTGTGCAGGATGAGGTCCTTGCCCCCGGTCCAGGGACCAATCGCGCCGTGGTAGATAAACTTGACCGACTCGGGTACCTTGAGCCAGGTCTCGCCCAGGGCCATGGCCGCCGCCAGATCGGTGGAGCCCACCCCGGTGGCGAAAGCGCCCAGCCCCCCGTAAGTGCAGGTGTGGGAATCGGCCCCGATGACCAGGTCGCCGGGACCCACCAGGCCCTGTTCCGGCAAAAGGCAATGCTCCACGCCCATGGTGCCCACGTCCCAGCGGTAGGTCAGTTCCTGCCGGCGGGCGAAGTCGCGCAGGATCTTGGCCTGTTCGGCCGACTTGATATCCTTGTTGGGAACAAAGTGGTCGGGTACCAGGAGCACCCTTGATTTGTCGAAAACCCGTCCGGCCCCGGTCCGTTCAAACTCGGCGATGGCCAGGGGAGCCGTGATGTCGTTGCCCAGGACCACGTCGCAGACCACGTTCACCAACTCGCCGGGACGCACCTCTTCCTTCCCCGCGTGCCGGGCCAGTATCTTTTCCGTCACCGTCATCGGCAACCCAAACCCCTCCTAGAGTAGTTGGTGGTTGGTGGTTGGGATGGAAGGAATTCGCCGAAGCGAATTCCAACGGGCCCAACGACCAAGGACCCACGGCCAAATTCAGCCCACCGCCTCGTCGATGGCTTTGCCGGCCAGGACGATGGGCAGAACGTCCTCTTCGGGATTGATCATGCAGTTGAGCAAAACAGGTTCAGCGGAGGCCAGCGCCCCGGGGAGGACGGCGTCCAGTTCCCTTTCGCAGGCCACGGTGTGGGCGGCGATGCCGTACACCCCGGCCAGGGCGGTGAAATCCAGGTCGAAGGTGAAATCCACCGCGTGTTTGCGCCCGTCGTGGTAGAAGTCCTGCAGTTGGCGCACCATGCCCAGGCGCTTGTTATTGAAGAGGAGTATCTTGAGGTTCACGCCCTGTTCCACCAGTGTGCCCAGTTCGTTCATACTCATCTGGAAACCGCCGTCGCCCACCACCAGGACCACCGTCCGGTCCGGCGCCCCCAGCTTCACCCCGATGGCCGCGGGCAAGCCGTAGCCCATGGTGCCCAGGCCCCCGGAGGTCACGAAGCCGCCGGGCAGGGCGCACCGGTAGTACTGGGCCGCCCACATCTGGTGCTGGCCCACGTCGGTGACCACCACGGCCTCCCCCCCGGTCAGCTCGCAGATGCGGTGGATGATGTACTGCGGGTGCAGGGTGTCTTCGCTCCGGACGCAGGTCAGGGAATGGGCCCGCTTCAGCTCTTCGATCCGGGCAAGCCAGGCCGGGTTGTCCTTCTTCT
>JAJYZD010000199.1 GCA_021800315.1 Bacillota bacterium
ACCCACCCCGGGCTATTTGACACGCCCGGCCCCGGAAAATAAAATAGCGGTATGAACACCCTGGCGCGGGGATAGGGGGAGAGAATGTGCCGATCTACGAGTTCCGCTGCCTCGATTGCGGACGGGCCTTCGAAAAACTCTTCATCAAAAAACCGGACGATGAGGCGGACTTGGCCTGTCCGGCCTGTAAGTCGGAATCCCTGGAGCGGATCATCAGCAAGACCAATTACGTCATGAATTCGGGAAAAGGGACCCCCAAGCCGCAGTTGTCCACCCGCTCCTGCCATCCGGGGAGCGGCTGCACGACTCTGGAAATCCCGGGCTGCGAATGAAGAAGGGTATGAACATTGCCGTTCGGAGCTAATTTAACCCAAAGGGCGGATTGCCCCTTCTGCGGGCTGCCCATCGCAAAACCCAGGGAACCGGGGATTCGCCGGCCGGGGGAGATGCCGCTCGGCGCCTGCCCCTGCGGAGCCGTTTACGCCCATGACGCCACCGGCCGCAACCTGGGGGCCGCCTTTATCGAAGCCCTCGTGTTCGCCTGCGACCTCGACTGGGATCTGGCCTGGGGGCTCACTCCCGAAGACGATTACCTGGAAAGAATAGTGGAGAACTACGACGCCGAGACCAACCTCCTGGTTCCCGGCGGTTTTTTCGAGGGAAGGCGGATTGCCGGCGCCCTGTACTTCATCCGGATGCACGACGACATCCAGGCGGTGACCAGGGGCGGGGTGGAAGAGGAGCTGGCCCGGGTAAATGCGCCCGTCGCAGGCGCCCCGGCGGCCGGGGGACCGGCCTTTACCCGGCGTGACGTGGAGAAAATGGTGGCCCAATACCGGCTGGAACCGCTTTTGACCGGCGCGGGCCGCGCCAGGAAAATGATCCGGGACCTGCAGCGACTGCTCTACTCCGGGGACCGACTGCTCCGCCTCCGGGCGGCGGACGTTTTGGGCCGTTTGGCCGCCAAGGTCGCGCCGGTGGATCCGGGGGCCTTCCCCGGATTTCTCCAACAGTTGCTGGACTCCCCCGAGGACCCCGGCAGTTTCTGCCCCGGCGCCCTGGACGCGGCGGGCGAGATCATCGCCTGGGCCCCGGGGATCTACGCCGGGTTTGTCCCCCTGCTTACGCAATACCTGGACAACGAGGCGATCCGCCCGCAGGTCCTGCGGGCCCTCGCCAAAATCGCGGCCGTAAACCCCGGTATCCTGCGCAAGTTCGCCGCCCGGCTGTCGCCCTTCCTCCGCGACACCGTTCCGGAAAACCGCGCCTGGGCGGCGTGTGCGCTCGGCAACCTGCGAGCGGCGGAAGCGATTGATGATCTCCGGAACCTGGAACACGACGCCCATGCGATTCCTTACTACGAAGACGGCGCCCTGGAAACGAAAACGGTGGGGCAAATGGCCGCCGCGGCCCTGGAGACGATGGGCCGCGGCGCCGGCTAAACGGTCACTTGGCGCGGTGCGGGGCCAATTCCGCCAGGAATTGCGGATGCACCGCAAAGCCCAGTTCGCCCGCCCGGTCGGCGTGGACCACCGCCTTGGCGTAGTCTTCCCGCAGGAAATAGGCGTAAGCCAGGTTGTTATGGCCCAGCGGGAAGTCCGGCGCGAAAGCGACCAGTTTTTCCCCCGTAGCCACGGCCTTCTCAACATCATCCCCCTGAAGGTAGGCGTTCACCAGGTTACTCCAGGCCTGGGCCATCTCCGGGCTAAGGGAGACGGCTTTGGTAAGGGCCGCTATGGCTTCGTCCGTCCGGGTCAGCTGCAGGTAGGCGAAACCCAGGTTGGCCCACCCGCGGGCGTAGCGCGGCTCGATCTCCACCGCCTCGTTGTTGGCCTCGACAACTTTCTCCAGGTCCCCCATCTTGAAGTAGATGTAGCCGAGGTTGACCCAGGCCTCGAACATGCGGCCGCTGGCGGCGATGGCCTCTTCGAAGCAGGCGACGGCCTCGGGGTAAGCGCCCTGCTCCATGAGGTAAACCCCCAGGTTGTACCTGGCGTTGGCGCATTCGGGGTTTTCCTTGAGCACATCCACCTGCTGCGCGATAAACTGTTCGTAACTCCGCGGCTTCTCCATAATATCAAGCCTTTCCCCAAAAGGTTAGGAGAGGTTGCCGCCGGCAGCAACCTCTCCGCGAAACCATCGGCCCCGGTCGTACCCGGGGGTTATTCGGGATCCTCCGTCATGCCCCGGCCTTTCAGCCCGTACATCGTACTGCTGCCGGTGGAGAAGAAGATCAGGACCCCTTCATTGATCAGGGCGGTGGCCGCTTTCTTGATCTCCCTCATCTTGGCGTCGGGAAACTTTTCCTGTACGCCCTTCTCCATGTCCTTGAAGTAGAACTTGCTCTTCTTGCTGTTCTCGGCAAAATCAAGGATGGCCTTCTTCAGTTCCTCCACGGGTAAATACCCCCCTTCTTATGGCCCGGCTATTCGATACCTCCCGCTACCCGCGATACTTCCCAGGCCGCCTCGGTGAACTTGAACTGGGTGGTGGTCCGCCAGGTATCGTAGGCCAGGCGGTAATCGTCGATCAGGTGCTCGGTGAAGGGCAGGTCGCACTTCTCGAAGAATTTCTCCCAACCGATGCGCTCGGCCCAGTCGCCCAGCCGCTCGTACTTGTTGGCCCCGGCCGCGTACGCCTCGATGATCTTCTTGACGTTGTCCACCACTTCCGGGAAGCGGGGGAAGTTGTTCGGCAGCCAGGGCACGACCACCTTGGAGAACTTCGGTTCGCTGATCCGGTTGGAAATCTTCCCGCCGGCCAGGATCGTCACGCCGTCGCCTTCCTTGTCCGAAAGGGGCAGGGCCTGGCACATGGTATAACAGTTGCCGCAGAACATGCAGCGTTCCTTCTTGATCTTGACCGTCCGGGCGCCCTCGGCCGTCTTGTCGGGGGAGATGGCGCCGACCGGGCAGGCGGCGATGGCCAGCGGGACCTCGCACACTTTGGCGATGTTTTCATGATCGATAATCGGCGGTTTCCGGTGGTAGCCCAGGAGCGCGATGTCGGAGCAGTGCACGGCGCCGCACATGTTCAGGCAGCAGGCCATGGAAACCCGCACCTGCGCCGGCAGGGTCATCCCGGTGAAGTAATCGAAAAGTTCGTCCGCCACCGCCTTGACCATCGAGGAAGCGTCCGTGGCCGGCGTATGGCAGTGGATATAGCCCTGGGTGTGGACGATATTGGTGACGCCCGCGCCCGTGCCGCCGATGGGGAACTTGTAGCTGCCCGAAACGTGCTTCCGGGACATCAGGTCCGCCTTCAAGGCCTCCATCTTCTCCAGGCTGTCCGTCAGGAACTCGATGTTGTTGCGGGTGGTGAACCGCACGTAACCGCCGCAGTGTTTGTCCGCGATATCGCAGATCTCCCGGACGTGCTGCACCGTCATGAAACGGGCCCCGCCGCAACGGACGGTGAAGACCTTGCCCCCGGTCTCCGAAACGTGGACCATGATCCCCGGCTCCAGGATGTCGTGGTAGGCCCACTTGCCGTAGTTATCCTGGATCACGGGAGGAAAGTACTGCCAGAAGTGCCTGGGACCAAGGTCGGTTATCCTGTTTTCCTGCGGCTTCTCAGGATTATATCTGCCCAGTTTGTCCGTAGATAATTTCATGAAAAACCCAACCCCCTATCTCTTGTGTCTTTCCCGGTAACCCTTGATATCGCGGTCCCAGCCGCCGGGAACGTCTTCTTCCTTCCAGAAGATGTACGGATTGGAGCGGGGCGCCTTGACCATCTGCGGCGCGGGCGGCAGTCCCAGCACCTCGAGGAAGGCCGGCAGGCTCTTGCGCTGGATCAGTTCGCCCAGCCGCTCGCGGTTCTTGCCTTCCTCCATCCACCATTCCCAGACCTTCTCGATGAATTCCTTGATGTTGTCGTACGGGGGCTCGGCCTTCATGAAAGGTACGATCAGGGTCGACATCTGGGCGCCTTCCAGAATGGGGGCCTTGGCGCCGCAAAGGATGCTGATCCCGGTGTCGAGGCCGGGCCTCAAAGCCCGCGGCATGACGTTGATGCAGTGCATGCACCGTGTGCATTCCGGGTTGTTGATCTTAAGGATCCCGTCTTCCATGACCATGCAGCGCGTCGGGCACAGCCCGATAACCTCTTTTTCGATATCGAACCCGCCCCAGTCGCGACCGGCGTGCGCGCCGCCGTTGGGCTGGAAATCCCCGGCGATGTAAGCCTTGACCGCTTCCTGGTCGATCCTGATGTCGTCCCGCCAGGTGCCGATAAAGGACATGTCGGACCGGGCGATGGATGCCACGCAACCGTTGGGGCAGCCGTCGAACTTGAACTTGAACTTGTAGGGAAAGGCCGGGCGGTGCAACTCGTCCTGATAGTGGTTCGTCAGTTCGTAACTGAGAGCCTGGGTGTCATAGCAGGAAAACTCGCAACGGGCCTTGCCGATGCAGGCCGAGGGCGTCCGCAGGTTGGAACCGGAACCGCCCAGGTCCTGGTCCATCACGTGGGTCAGCTCAAAAAAAATCGGCTCCAACTGATCGGTGACGGTTCCCAAAAGGACCATGTCGCCCGTAGAGCCGTGCAGGTTCATCATGCCGCTGCCCCGGTATTCCCACAGGTCGCAGATCGTCCGCAGGAAGCCGGTGTCGTAAAACTTGCTGGCTGGCTGGTTAACGCGTAAGGTATGGAAATGGGCGATGGAAGGATATTTGTCCGCCAGGTCGGAATACCGCCCGATGACCCCGCCGCCGTAACCCATGATGCCGACGATGCCGCCATGCTTCCAGTGGGTTTCACCGTCGTCGAACGACAGCTGCAACTGGCCCAGCATGTCCTCGACCACGTCCGGGGCGACCAGCATTTTGTCCTTCGGCAGTTTGCTCCGGTGCAGGGCCTCCCGCTTGGCGTCGGCCACGAAGCTCGGCCACGGTCCCTTTTCCAATTCATCGAGATCGGGAATATCGTGCTTGACCTTAAAGCTTTTTAACTCCTCTTCCGTATAATTATGCACTTCTGCATCGGTATAGATCCGGGTCTCTGCGTATTTTATTTCTTTCTCTTCTCTCTTCGACTCAAAGCCCATGGAAAACAGTCCCCTCCTTTTGTTAAACATGAGGTCTATACCAAACCCTGTCCCCTTGTAGAGTTCGAGCCACCAGCCTCCTTCCCCCAATATGTATTCATGCGTCCGCGGGCATGCTTGATAAAAGAGTTGCTGGACCACCCTGTGAAATAGTGTACAAGAATAACGCCGGTTTGTCAACCGGAAACTCTGCGGGTGCCTTGCCGGCCCCGCCTATTTCTGGTAGTATGACGGCATCATGCCTAAACCGTCCAAACAGGAAATATCCGCCATGCTCGCCCGAAACGACCTGGGCGCCCTCGGTGCTACCGGCTGGCCGGCCGTACGCGCCCTGGTTTCCCTGCTCTGTTCCGCCGAAAAAGACATCCGTCTGCCGGCCGCCCGGGCCCTGGGCCGCCTGGCCGCGACCCTGGCGGACCGGGAGCCGGAAAAGGTGCGCGATTTGTTACGCCGCCTTTTCTGGAGCACCAACGACGAATCCGGGGCCAGCGGCCTGGGAGCACCCGAGGCCATCGCGGAAATCATCGCCGGCCGGCCGGACCTTTGGTCCGACTTCGTCGGTCCCCTTGTGAACCTGCTCGACGAGCCGGGACTTTCGGCCGGTGTCATGACGGCCGTCCGGAGGATAGCCCTTGATCCCGCCCTGGTGCGCCAAGCCCAGCCGATCCTGCAATATCTGGCCGGATCAGCCGACCCGGCCACCCGGGCCCTGGCCCTGCAGGCCGCGGCGGATCTGGGCCTGCCATCAAACGCGGACAACTGACCGCTACGCTCAGACCTGGATCCCGCCTGCCTTCATCAGTTCCCACAGGTCCGGCTGCAAGGATCGGGAGACGGCGTACAGAACGGATGACGCGGCTTCCGGGTTGCCATGGGTCTCCAGCAACCGTCCCGACAACCGGTAGAGTTCCCGGTTCACCAGGTCCAGGTTGAAGGCCGGGAAAGTGCCTCCCTTTGGGAACCCGGATTTGCCGCAGACATGCGAACGGCCGCGGATTACGGTGGGAATGCCGTAAACCCGGCAGGTCAGCGGCCGGCTCCCGTACAGGAGACACCTCCGGTCAGGCCCCAGCAGCGGACAGCGAACTCTTTCCCGGGCCAGTCCCGCGGCGAGGTCGTCCGGGTTGCCGTTTCCATATCTTGCCTGGATCGCCGCCAGTTCCCGGTCAAACTGTTCGGCCCTCGCCACGGCTTCCCGCTTGCGTTCCGCCGCCAGAGCCTGAAAGTGGTAGCCCAGGTAGACCGATTCGACAGGGAAAACGCCGAAGACCGCTTGGCAGCAGTCGTAGCATCCAGCGCGGCAATTGACCAGGTCGACCCATTCCCGGGCGACCTGGCGGAAGGCGGCGTCAGCCTTCGCGACCAGCAGTTCGTACTCCTGAAAGACGCTCCGCAACCCGCCTTGCCGCGCCATCAATTCGCCGTGTGCGTGGGGAATACTCATCGAACCAACCTCTCCGGGGCGGGACGAGGGAGGTCGTGTGACCTCCCCGCCCTCCTCTTCCAGAGTTCGCTGAAACTCCGTTATTCGGGGTCTTCCGTGATGCCCCGGCCCCTTAAACCGTACATCGTACTGCTTCCGGTGGAATAGTAGATCAGGATGCCCTCGCTGACCAACTCGGTGGCCGCCTTCTTGACGTCCCTCGTCGCCGCCTCCGGGATGCGCTCCCGCACGCCTTTCTCCATATCCTTGAAATAGAACTTGCTCTTGCCACTGGCTTCGGCGAACTCGACGATAGCCCTTTTGATTTCTTCCACGGATATTATCCCCCCTCGTCAAGTCGGTCTGTCCCGCTCCTTTCAGCGACCAAGGAGGCATTTTAACATACTCGCCGGGAAGTCTCCTCCCTTTAGGGAGGAGATGAAAGGCAAAATTATTTTCAAAAAATACCTTGGGCCTTATTGACAGCACTATCACCTAGGTATATCATAATAGTAGCTCCTTGACAATCGGTATGGGGTTGTGGCGGGTCACCAGGGCTGCCACGTAAAACCG
>JAJYZD010000200.1 GCA_021800315.1 Bacillota bacterium
GGGGTTAAGCAGTGTCATACTATGACCGCGAGGTGGAAACCCTGACTCGTAAAGAAATCAATGAACTCCAGTTTGACCGGCTGAAGTGGCAGGCTCTTCGCTGCTACGAATCTCCCTTCTACAGGGATAAGTGGGATGCGGTGGGATTTTCACCGCGTCATCTTCAAAACTTGTCCGGTGTGGCCAATATTCCTTTCGTAACCAAAGACGAACTGCGCCTTGAACAGGCCAAGTTTCCACCTTTTGGGCGCTTTGTGGTCGGACCCCGCGAGACCTGGCGCGAAATACATCCCTCGTCCGGAACGACCGGCAACCCGGTTTATACCATTTGGGGAGAAGATGATATCGCGAACATCACGGATGTTACGGCCCGGACGATGTGGAGTTTCGGCGTCCGGCCGGGTGACATTATTCAGAATGCTTTCAGTTACGGCCTGTGGGTAGCGGGGATGTCCGCGCACTATGCGGCCGGGAGACTGGGTTGTCTGGTGATCCCGATCGGTGCCCAGTTAACCAACAAGCAGATTGAGTTCATTGTCGGTGCCGGCTCCACCGTCCTGCTGTGCACCCCCTCCTATTCCGTACATATTGCGGAAAGAATCGCGGAGGCAGGTATTTCTCCGGACGATACAGCGCTGCGTCTCGGCTGTTTCGGCGGGGAGGGCGGTACCGAGAATCCGGGCACGCGGTCCAAGATTGAGCGGGGTCTCGGCATCTCCGCCTATGATTACTACGGTATAGCCGAACTGGGCCCCACTTTCGCCTCGGAATGTACCGAAAAAGCAGGTCTGCACTGGGCGGAAGATCACTATTACGTGGAAGTCGTTGATCCCGGGACGAAGATGCCTTGCTCCGAGGGAGAGACCGGCGTTCTGGTAATCACCCACCTTACCCGGCAGACCACTCCCATGGTAAGATACTGGACCAACGATATGGCCAGGGTGGTTCACGAGCCTTGCCGTTGCGGCCGTACGCATGCCCGCTCCCCCGGGGGCATTTTGGGCCGCTCGGACGACCTCGTCATCTATAAGGGGGCGAAGTTCTATCCCCTCCAGGTCGAAAAGGTGGTACGCAGCTTCACCGAACTCAGTTCCGAGTACCGGGTGGAACTGGCCTGCGATGAGGTCGGACATGACGTCTGTACGGTTGTGGTTGAGGAAGTTGCGGCGCTGGCCCCGTCGGTAAGGGAAAGCTTCCGGAAAGCCCTGCGGGAAGAAATCCTGGTGACCCCGGAAATCAGGGTGCAACCTTTTGGGACTCTGGAGAGGACGGCTTTTAAGGCAAAAAGACTGTTCGACCTGCGTCATACAACCGTTGCTTCGCCAGACTGAAGAAATTGTAGTGGTTGGAACCGGAACACCTGCCTTCCCGGCCGTAAAGCATCCCGATATACCAGGCGGCGGAGCCGGGCAACTCGTTCGTCCGCCCGATTACGTGCTAATCTGTCCGTTGCCGGTCACTCTACTGGAACGGTAGGAAGAAGAGGAGCGATAAGTTCAAAACCCTGCCTGTCAGTATCATACATTCCTGGCAGGACAGACTCCTTGCAATTCAATTATGGCAAGGGCTCTAAGAAAGAAAGGCAATCCAGTGATCCTGGACTATCTTTCTTATCTTATCCGATTCCATCCTGGCAGCATTTTCCTTCGTCTTCATGTAATAATTCTAGTCCATGCGCCAAAAAATGACAAGACCCATATATGTATCAGATTAGTACTAACAATATTCATATTGATGTAGAAAGCATAATTTCCTAGACGAATAAAAAAGCTCACTGAGTGCGACATAATTCCCCCCAGTGAGCCATAACCTCGGAACTCTGGTCTGAATTCCTAATAAAAGTACGGGTGAGCAAACCTGTAAGCCGAGTTCTGTCGTGGATGATCATCTATCTGGGACGCCAGTCGCCTGACGCCTCGTGCGACGCTACCCGGAGGCGGGACGGGCAGCCCCATATGCCTCCCTATTGGTCTTGCTCCAGGTGGGGTTTACCTAGCCGGCAAGTCGCCATGCCGCTGGTGCGCTCTTACCGCACCGTTCCATCCTTACCAGCCGGTTGACCCCGGCTGGCGGTTTATTTCTGTGGCACTATCCTTGAGGTCGCCCCCACTGGGTGTTACCCAGCACCCTGCCCTGCGGAGCTCGGACTTTCCTCAGGCCGGACCGTTTGACGGCCTGACCCGCGACCATCCAGTTTACTCACCCGAATATTTTTTTCTTATCCCATTATACCACCGGACGGCGGGCGTGGCAACCCCGGCGGTACTTCGCCGCCGCCCGCTCCCAGTAGAGGAGGCGCCCGCAAGCGGGGCAGTTCACCACTCCGTCCTGCAGTTTCAGGCGTTTCAGTTCCGAGAAAGGTACGGGCGCGTGGCAACCGTTGCAGATGCCTTTCTCCACTTTCCCGACCGGATCCTTGAAGCGGGTCTTCAACTGCACGTAGCGCTTCCAGAGGCCGGCGTCCACCGCGTCGATCAGCCGCTGCCTGTTCAACGGAATCTGGGAAAGCGTCTTCCTGATGTTTTCCACGTTCATCTGGTAGGTGGTTTGCAACCGCCGGTACTTCTCCTTGTGCCGGGACAGGCACCGTCCCTGCTCGTCTATGCGCCGGTGTATACGCTCCATGACCTCCAGCAGGGAAACCTGCCGGCCCTCCAGCCTTTTCAGTTTCTCCTTCAGCAGTTGCACCCGCTCGGCGGTCGCGACCCCCTCCGGCGAATCAGTCCCGTACCGGCTGAAAAGCTCCCGTTCTATGGAGGCTATCTCCTCGCGCATCTTCACGTCTTCAACGTCAAATGCCCTTATATCCTTTTTGAGCCGTCCGTATTCCTCCCTGGTCTCCTGCAACTCTTCCTGGGCCAGGTCGATGCTGTTCTTGAGATTTTTCAACTCTTCGGGCACAGACTGGTCCTTGAGGCGCTCCTCCAGCAGCCGCCTGTGCATGTCGAGCACCTGGATCTCCCAAAGCAATTTCATGTCGGGCATGAGAATCGCTCCTCCGGCTCGCACAACTCTTGCCTCTTTCCCCGCTCGTTCCACTCTTACTATACAAGATATCCCCTGCAAATACCAGTGATCGGCGCAAAAAGCCAAATCTCCGGGCCGATCGGCCCGCTAAAGATACCAAAAGGGTTCGTCCGCCTTTGAGGCCGTGTGGACTGCCACCGGCCATGACTTTTCCCGGCAGCGAGCGGTAAGAAAAGCGCCCAGCGCCGGGATGACGATCCTTTCGGTGGCGGCGTGGCCGGCCTCGACGAAACAGAATCCTTCGGCCAGCATATCCCGCCCCTCGTGATACTTTACCTCGCCGGTGACCAGAACCTGGGCGCCCGCCTGGTACGCTTCCCGCCACAACGAGGCGCCGCTGCCGCCGGCCACCGCCACCCTCTCCAGCACCCGGTCCGGCGGCCCGCCCAGCCGCACCCGCTCCGCACCAAGAGCCGACTTGACCTGCGCGCCAAGTTCCTTCAAGCTCCCGGCGACCGAAAGACGCCCCACCCATAGGAGACCCAGGCGTTCGATCCGGTTTTGCAGGTCGAAGAGGTCGTAGGCCACCTCTTCGTAAGGGTGGGCGGAAAGCATGCCCGAGAGCACTTCTTCCAACCGGCCGGCCGGGACGATGGTTTCCAGCCGGGCCTCCCCGACCCGGGTTAATTCGCCCGTGCGGCCGGTGAAGGGGTTGGTGCCGGGTCCGGGTCGAAAAGTGCCGGTGCCCCGGACGCTGAAAGTGCAGTCGCTGTAATCGCCCACCTGCCCGGCCCCCGCCCGGCAAACCGCCTCCCGCACCTGTTCCAGGTGGGTTTCCGGTACGAAGACGGCGAGTTTCAGGTAGTTTTCCCCGCTTCCGGTCCCCAGGGGCCGGCGGTCGACCAGGCCCAGCTTCCGGGCCAGCACCGCGCTCACGCCTGCCCCGGCCTTGTCCAGGTTGGTGTGAGCCACGTAGAGACCGATATCCCGCCTCAGGAAAGAGGCGACCAGTCGTCCGCGGGCCTCGTCCAGACGGATATGGGGCAGGGGGGCGGGAAAGAGCGGGTGATGGGTCACCACCAAGCCGACACCATTGGCCGCCGCCTCCTCCAATACCTCCTCAACCGGATCCAGGGCCACCAGCACACCCTTCACCGGCCGCCCGGGATCGCCCAACTGCCAGCCCACCCGGTCCCAGGGCTCGGCCAGGCGTACGGGAGCGTACTCCTCCACCAGGCCGGTCAGGTCTTTTCCCCGAACAGACACCGCCGCACCTCCCGAATCTCCCCCAATAGTGTATCCACCTCCCCCGCCCGCGGAACCGGGCCGCGGGCCCCCGCCAGACTCCGGCGCAGGACCTCCAGCCGCCCGGCCAGGCGTTCCAGGTGGACCGGCAACAGGGGGTCCCGGTTCTCGATGAGCCGGGGACCCACGGTCAGGGCCAAAAGATCCGGCAGCGGCGCCCGTCCGGGGACGGCGGCCATAACCACGTAGAGACGCCCACGCTCACGAACCAGGCGCTCGGCCACGATGTACCGGTCATGTTCGTACAGCCACTGTCTGAGACGCCGTTCGCCGTTCATCGGCTGCAGGATCAGGAGCGGGCCGGCGGCCAGCACGGCCGGGGCGGCGGTCAGCATGGCCCGCATGGTGTTGCCGCCCATGCCGGCCAGGACCACCGCGTCCGCCTCTCCCGGCGCGAGGACGGAAAGGCCGTCCCCCCTTCGCAACTCGACGCGCTCGCGCCAGGGAAAAGAAGCCAGGTTGGCCCCTGCCAGACGCAGGGGCCCATCGGCCACTTCCGTGGCGATCACCCGGGGGCAAACGCCCTCCCGCACCAGGTACATGGGCAATAAGGCGTGGTCCGTACCGATGTCCGCCACCACCGTCCCCCGCGGTACCAGGGAAGCGACCTGCTTCAATCGCGGTGTCGGTTCCGCCATAACGTCACCCCTCAACCCGGGGGACCTCCGCCCCTATCTTACTCCGGACCGGGCGGCCTGGCAACACGGCGTCAGCGATAGACGGCCATCACGTGGGGAGTGACGAAAGTTTCGACGGCTGCGGCCGCCAGCAGGAGCGGCGCCACCCAGCGCAGGCCGGCCCCCATGCGTCTGAAAAACCCGATCTTCCTTTTTACCGCCCAGATGGCCAGGGCGCCCGCGAAGAAAATGGTGGACAACTCAATGACACCGTGCGGCAGCAGGCCGGCCGCCAAAAAGCGGAAAGGGGCGCCGGACGCATGGAGACTCCTGGCCAGGGCGCCGAGCACCAAACCGTTACTGATGACCACCAGGTAGGAGACCAAGCCACCCAGGTAACCGCCCAGGATGAGGAGCAACAGCGCCACCATCAGGTTTTTGACCCAGATCGCCAGCATCAGCTCGACCGAATTGAGGCCGAGGATGAACTGGAACGGGCCCAGGAAGGCCCCGCTCCGGATGGTCTGGGAAACAAACGGGGAATGGGCGGGGGTCAGGGCGTAACCGGCTGCCGCGGTCACGAGGTAAACCAGGGCCAGCACGACCCAGTAGAAAAATACGCTCCTGCCCCCCGGCCGCCTGTCGTAAGTGCGGATGTACAAATCATTTTGTCTCATGCCTTAGGGGTTCGACATGAACCCCCGTAGTTCCTGCCCCAGGGTCAGGTCTTTTGGGCCGTGACGGCGCGCGACTTGGCCAGGGCGTTCACGTAGGCTTTAGCGCTGGCCTCAATGATGTCGGTGCTGATGCCCCGGCCGACCACCATGCCGCCGGCTCCCAGCCTGATTTTCACCGTGGCGTCGCCCAGGGCCTCCCTGCCCCGGCTCACGGAGCGCAGGTTGTAGTCCAGGAGGATGCCGTCCACGCCCGCCATCTGGTCGACCGCCCGGAAAACGGCGTCCACCGGGCCGTCGCCGGAGCTGGACCCGGTAATCTCCCGCCCGTCGATCATACAGGTTACCGTGGCGGTCGCATTGGTGGAACCGGCAATGTTCAGGGAGATGTTCTTCAGAGCCAGCCAGCTGTCGGTCACCGGTTTTTCCCCCATCAGGGCGTGCAGGTCCTCGTCGAAAACCTCCTGCTTCTGGTCGGCCAGGACCAGGAACCTCTGATAGATGGCGGCCAAAGAGGCGGCATCCGGCTGATACCCCAGTTCCCCCAGACTGTGCTGCAGGGCGTGACGGCCGGAACGGGCGGTGAGCACGATCCGGCTCCCGGCGGCACCGACCGTTTCCGGGTCGATGATCTCGTAGGTGGTGCGCTCCTTGAGCACTCCGTCCTGATGGATGCCGGAGGCGTGGGAGAAGGCGTTGGTACCCACGATGGCCTTGTGGGCCGGCACCGGGACCCCGGTGATCCGGGAGACCAGGCGGCTGGTCCGGTCGATTTCCCGGGTGTTGATCCGGCTTTCTACGCCGAAATCCGCCCGCCGCGAGTGGACGGCCATGATCACTTCCTCCAGGGCGGTGTTGCCGGCCCGCTCCCCGATCCCGTTGATGGTGCCTTCCACCTGGCCGGCCCCGGCCCGGATGCCGGCCAGGGAGTTGGCGGTGGCCATGCCCAGATCGTTGTGGCAGTGGATGCTCACCACGGCTTTGTCGATGTTGGGCACGCTCGCCACGACCCGGCTTATGAGGTCCCCGTATTCCCACGGAGTGGCGTAGCCCACCGTGTCCGGAATGTTGACGACGGTGGCCCCGGCGTCGATGGCCGCTTCCAGCACCCGGCACAGGAAGGCCGGGTCGGCCCGGAAGGCGTCCTCGGCGTAAAACTCCACATCCCCCACCAGCCGCCTGGCATGGCGTACCGCGGCCACGGCCATCTCGACCACCGCCTCCGGCGACATGTTGAGTTTCTTGGCCATGTGCACCGGCGACACCCCTATACCCGTGTGGATTCTGGGCGCTTCGGCCCCGGCCAGGGCTGAGGCGCAGGCGTCGATATCCTGTTCCACGGCCCGGGACAGCCCGCAGATGGCCGCCCCTTTGATCTCCCCGGCCAGAAGGCGTACCGCGGCCAGGTCGCCCGGCGAAGAGACCGGGAAGCCCGCCTCGATTACGTCCACGCCCAGTTTGACGAGCT
>JAJYZD010000201.1 GCA_021800315.1 Bacillota bacterium
CTTTGCGCAGGGATACGAGTCCGCCGCCGTGATTTGCAAGACATTGCGGGAGGCAAGCGAGCTTGCCGCAAGACTGAAGCCGGTGACAGACGTACGGCTGGCCGGTGACGCGGAAAACGGGCGGGGGGCCTTGGTGCTCCCTTCCTACATGGCCAGGGGGCTGGAATTCGACGTCGTTCTCGTGTACGGTGTCAACCGGGAAAACTATGCTACGGATATGGACAGAAAGCTGCTATATCTCGCCTGTACGCGGGCTCTTCACCGGTTGGCGCTCTACTATACGGGGGAAAAAAGCCCTCTTCTCCTGGATGAATGGTGTCCCCCGGGGCGGTAAGAAGGTCCCGTTCGGCTTGGGCGCCGGATTCCCCGGCACCCAAGAATGGACTGCGGGCGCAGGACCCTGGATCTCCCGGTTCAGCGCCGGCCTTTTTGTGCTGTGGCTTGGGCCCTGGGCGGCCTCCGGCGGGAGACCCGGTTGACTAACCCTTCCAACAGCGGTAAGATTATAGCTGGCCGGACAGGCCGGCTGTTTCGTCATGATTCGCTGCCGAAAGGAAGATTAGGCGTGATCTCGGAGAAGGACGTCGACTACGTGGCCTTGTTGGGACGCCTCAAGCTGACGGACGAGGAGCGGAAACTCTACACCGGGCAGCTGAACAACATCCTGGAGCACTTTGACCGGCTCAAGGAACTGGACACGGCGGAGGTTCCGCCCACCGCCCACGTACTGCCCTTGAAAAATGTCTTCCGGGCTGACCGGACCGGGCCGGATCTCGCTCCGGAACAAGTACTGGCCGGGGCCCCGGACCGGGACGGCCGGTATTTCAAGGTGCCGCGCATCGTTTAAGGAGGGTTGGTCAACCTGCTTTATCAAAAGAGTATCACCGAGTTGCACGACCTGCTGGTCCGCCGCGAGGTGAGCGCCGTGGAGATAACCAGATCGGTGCTGGAACGGGTGGAACGGGTCGAGGGTACAGTCAAGGCCTACGTCACCGTTACCGCCGAACAGGCCCTGGCTACGGCCGAAGAGGTGGACGCGAAGCTGGCGGCGGGGGGGGATATGGGCCCGCTGACCGGGATTCCCATGGCTTTCAAGGACAACATGTGCACCAAGGGCGTGCGGACCACCTGCTCTTCCCGCATCCTGGAGAATTTCGTGCCGCCCTACGACGCCGCGGTGGTGGAGAAGCTGGCCGGGGCGCCGATGATCGGCAAGACCAACCTGGACGAGTTCGCCATGGGCTCGTCCACGGAAAACTCGGCTTTCTTCACCACCTCCAACCCCTGGAACCCGGACCTGGTACCGGGAGGATCCTCGGGGGGCTCGGCGGCGGCCGTGGCGTCCGGGGAAGCCGTATACGCCCTTGGTTCGGACACCGGCGGGTCCATCCGCCAGCCGGCGTCGTTTTGCGGCGTGGTGGGCCTGAAACCGACCTACGGGCTGGTTTCCCGCTACGGTCTGGTGGCCTTTGCCTCCTCCCTGGACCAGATCGGTCCCCTGACCAGGACCGTGACCGACTGCGCCATGGTCCTGCAGGCGATCGCCGGGCCGGACGAACGCGACTCCACCTGCGCCCCGGGTCCCGTGCCCGACTTTAATGCCGCCCTGACCGGCGAAGTCCGGGGTCTGCGGATCGGGGTGCCCAGAGAATACCTGGCCCAGGGGGTGGATCCCCGGGTGGCCGGGGCGGTGGGCGCGGCCATCGACCTGCTCGCGGCCATGGGGGCGGAAGTGGAGGAGACCAGCCTGCCCCATACCTCCTACGCCCTGCCCGTCTACTACCTCATCGCCCCGGCGGAGGCCAGTTCCAACCTGGCCCGTTACGACGGGGTCCGCTACGGTTACCGGGCGGCCCGGCCGGAAGACGTGGTGGACATGTTCATGCAGACCAGGAGCGAGGGATTCGGCGCCGAGGTGAAGAGGAGGATCATGCTGGGTACATACGCGCTCTCGGCCGGTTATTACGACGCCTACTACCTGAAGGCCCTGAAGGTGCGGACCCTGATCAAGCGGGATTTCGACCGGGCCTTTACGCGCTACGACGTCCTCCTCACCCCGACTTCGCCCACCCTGCCCTTCAAGAAGGGTGAAAAGACCATGGACCCGGTGGCCATGTACCTTTCGGATATCTGCACCCTGGCCGCGCCCCTGGCCGGCATCCCCGCCCTTTCCCTGACCTGCGGTTTTGTCGACGGCCTGCCCGTCGGCCTGCAGTTGATGGGGCCGCCCTTCGGCGAGCGGACCATTTTACGGGCGGCCCACGCGTATGAACAGAAGGCTGGCCACTGGCGCCGCCAGGCGGAAGGGGTATAGGGGAATGGAGTATGAAACGGTAATCGGACTCGAGGTCCACGTCGAGCTGAAGACTGAGAGCAAGGTCTTCTGTCACTCCACGACCGGGTTCGGCGGGGATCCCAATAGCCACGTCTGCCCGGTCTGCCTGGGACTGCCCGGAGTGCTGCCGGTGGTCAACCGGCAGGTGGTGGAATGGGCCATCCTGCTCGGTTTGGCTATCAACTGCCGGATCGCGTCATTTTCCAAGTTCGACCGCAAGAATTACTACTATCCGGACATGCCGAAGAACTACCAGATCTCCCAGTACGACCTGCCCATCTGCCTGGGCGGCCATCTGGACATCGAGGCGGACGGGGTCAAAAAGCGCATCGGCATCACCCGTCTGCACATGGAGGAGGATACCGGCAAGCTGGTGCACCAGGGTACCATCACCACCACCCCTTATTCCCTGGTGGACTACAACCGGGCGGGCATACCCCTCCTGGAGATCGTATCCGAACCGGACATGTCCTCGCCTCTCGAAGCCCGGGCCTACGCCGAGAAGCTGCGCCAGATCATCGTCTATACCGGTGTCTCGGACGGTAAGATGGAAGAAGGCTCCCTGCGTTGCGACGCCAACGTGTCGGTGCGGCCGCGCGGGTCGACCAGGTTGGGCACCAAGGCCGAGATCAAGAACATGAACTCCTTCCGCGCCCTGCAGCGGGCCCTGACCTACGAGGTGGAGCGCCAGATCGGTGTGCTGGAGGAGGGCGGCCGCGTCGTCCAGGAGACCCGTACCTGGGACGAGGGCAAAGGGGTGACGCTCTCCCTGCGCAGCAAGGAGCAGGCCCACGACTACCGGTACTTCCCCGACCCGGACCTGGTGCCTTTGGTCATCGACCCCGCCTGGGTGGAGGAGATCCGCGCCTGTCTGCCCGAACTGCCCGAGGCACGCTCCGCCCGCTACGTCGAAAAGCTGGGCCTTTCGGCCTACGATGCCGGGGTGCTGACCGCGGAGAAGTCCCTGGCCGACTACTTCGAGGCCTGCCTGGCCCTCTACCCGGAAGCCAAGGCGGTGGCCAACTGGGTCATGGGCGACCTGGCCCGCCTCTTGAACGCGGCCGGCCAAAGCGTGGACCAGGGCCGCGTGACGCCGGAGCGGTTGGTGGGACTGCTGCAACTCATCGACCGGGGGGAAATCAGCGGCAAAATGGCCAAAGACGTACTGGAGGCCATGTTCGCTACCGGGGCGGACGCCGTCCGGGTGGTCAGGGAAAAGGGCCTGTCCCAGATCTCCGACGAAGGCGCGATCCTGGAGGTCATCCGCCGGGTGCTGACGGAAAACGCTAACGTGGTGGCCGATTTCCGGGCCGGCAAGGACAGGGCGCTGGGTTTCCTGGTGGGCCAGGTTATGAAGAAGACCAGGGGCCAGGCCAACCCGGACGCGGTCAACCGGCTGCTCAGGGAAACCCTGCAGGAGCAGGGCTGAGGGGTCGGGAAAACCCCGGAAGAAACGAAGGCAGGCAACCCACAGCACGGGCGTGTCAAGGGTTCGCCGACGGGAAAACACACCGCTTTTCGGTACCCGTCTCCGCAGCCGGACCAAATGGCCCGGCTTTTCATCCCCTCCAGGTCCGGATGGCCTGGCCCAGCCGCCCTGTGCAGCCAGCCCCGGCGAACAGGATCGAGCCGTTGACCGGGAAAGACATCGACCCCGGGGTGCACCCTATTCCCTAATCGTCCATTTTTGCACAGCATTATTAACGCTCTCCGCCGCGGTGATCCGATAATCAAAAATGATCCCAGCACCCTTTTCGAAGGGAAAGCTATCTTCATTCATGCCCTTGTAATATATGACGTTACCAAGACATATATAGGCAGGAGTTATATTTGATGCAGCCGGCGAAGGAGATTGATACAGAGACTGACTTACTCCCCATACCCTGTTTAAGGCCACATTTAAGGCAGTGTCACACAGATTATGACACGTACCGATTTTGCTTCTATGCATCCGGACTACCGGGCACGATCTGCCAATTGTGGCAATAATTGAATCGTAATGAACATAAGACAATATGCCGTGCTCTCTCAATAACTCAATGCTATCTCCAACTAATGGAGTGGCACACAGCTCCACGGCACCTATATTATATTGCTTAAACAGGGCAACCTTGTCTGAATGAAGTATGCTGGGCCGGAGAAGATGTTCTTGTGTTGCGGCGTCTTCGTTCCGTAGAATGTACTTATGCCATGGTACATATTCGAGAGATCTTATCAAGGTCCTGCCGAGAATAAGTTGAATACCTTCTAATTTCTCTCTCATTAAACGAAATAGAATCCCGTAATCATTAATTATTATTGATTGTATTCTAAGATTGGTTACAGCTGTTTGGATATTTTGAATAACTATATCGGTATAATTTGCCGGCACTCTTGGGGTTATAAGTCTATAAGTTAATTGACCAGCGGAATGCTCACCCAATTCAAGCATGTCCCTTATGGTTAAGCAGAATTTATGAACGCAGCCCTCGGACCCTATGCCAATCAGGGTGTGTGTATCGACGAAGGTTTCGCTGAGTAATGAAGGTTTAATGCCCCTTTTTTCTATTATCAAAGGCGTACCCCTTTCAGTCATATCTTGCTGTCGGTAATACAGAATGGCCAATGCGATTATGCGTCAGTGTGACACATTACTGCGCTCCAATGTACGAGTCTGTTATGGCATTCTTTCGATATTTACACCGCTTTCCAGAGCACCAAACCCTTTTCCATCCCTCGGGGATAAATTTGCCTAAATTCGAAAGATAGTTGTTTTCCGTACAACTTGTTTTAGCAAGGCCTATAGCTGATTTGAATAACTTTGTTACTTTGGCAATTTTCTCGTAGTCACGATCCCGTCCTGCAATCTTTATAACATCAACACCTATTTTATTGAGTGTAAATAGAGAACATAGGGCGCAGCCTAATTCTGCGTCAAAAAACGGTGTCAACTCCTCTTCTGTCCCATCCCCCCAAACCTTGTACTCTGCCTTACAGGGAACCCCAATCAAAATGTCCTCGTCTTTAGTAACCTCGCCCATTTCATGCATAAGATTGCAGGCGCCATTGAAGAAAGAACAACCCAAATATCCAAAGACTTCGATTTCCATAATCGCTGACCGGCAAAGTAATTCGATCTCTTGTAAGCTGACCTGGTATGTCAAGATACTTCTTGTCGCACCAAGATCCTTTAGGAGCATTAATTGCTCAATGTTCATGGTGTCCAGGAACGTGCTTGCGTGAAGTTTTGCAGGTGGATTTGTTTGTCCCACTTTACAGAGCAGGCCGATGTCGCCGACGATAATATTATCCACTTGACACTGGATGGCGGAGTCAATGTGCTGCATGAATTCCTTTGAGTGCCAATTGTTTTCGTCGAGCAAGTCCGAAAAAATAGGAGTATTGGCGACAAAACTAACATCCACGCCACTGTCATGCGCCAAATTGACAATGTCTTTCAATTCATTTTCATTGGCAACTATTGATCGGTACGATTTCGAGCATTGTCCGCGTCCTGAAAAGGAGTATCTTTTGTATATATCCGTTTTAAGTCCAACATATATTTCATCCGATCCGGCTTTTATCTGTGCGGCGGCCGATGATAGCGAACTTACCGGTGACAGCAGTTTCATTGGATTTGACTCCTTGCCTTCAGAAAAGTTGCCGACTCCCGAACATTACAATATGGCATCTACCACGCCGAGGCCCGGCGAGTATTCATGGGGCGAAAAACCCGGGTGAGAGGAAGGCCTGGTCATGGGAGCGCCCTACCGGACTCTGTGGCGGGTTGTTTTTGTCTTTCCCATATCGGATTGAATCCAACGCGATCTACCGGGAACAGCCCGGGCCGACAGGGACTTGCCACCAGCCCTCGTCATGCCTTCCCGTTTTACGTCGCCAAAACGAGCTGGCCCTTTCGTAACATATGCAATAAGGGTATGAAATGCTTCAAAATGGCAGCCGGCCTAAGGACGGCAGGTATGATCTGCGGAAAGAGGGATACCCGGAGAGGTGATTAGCATGACAGGCGGTCTTGAGGTCCGGTTCGATGAAACTTATCGTCGCAAACCGGTAGTTGCCGAGCGTTTGTGAGACTGTTTGCCTTGAGGAACGCCGACGGGTAGTGGAGGACTTGTCCAAATTGCAAATCGAAATAGTTTCCCAATGGGCAGACTTTAAACCGGCAACTGGGGAAGGGAGGCCCACGGACCGGAAAACCAGGGTCAGCGCGACCGCCAGGATGTGGTTGAGGGCCAGGGCCCAGATCGCCGGATAGGGGCACGGTGGAGCCACCGGGGCGCAGACCGAAAATAGACGTCTTAAACCGCAGGCTGACTGCCATCCATGTACCGGTGATCATGCCGGCCAGGCGGCCGATGAGCAGGGCGGAGCGCTGGAGCCAGCGCGTGTAGGGACCGTTCGCGATCACCGGCACCGACTGCAGGATCCAAATGCCGTCCAGGATTTGGCGGAAGATGGAGAAGGTCGGCGGGATGCCCACGACGAATACCAAGGTTCCCAGCTCAAACACCAGGGATGTGATCTTGGCCGTGGTCGCCTCTTGCCGGGGAGTGCGATCCGCGCGGAAGTATTCCTTGCAAAACAAATATTGCGGGCGAAGATGTCGGCCGGTGCGATGGACATGATGGCGGCGAAAGGCGAAATCGATGAAGAGGGGGGGGCGGGGGGGACATGT
>JAJYZD010000202.1 GCA_021800315.1 Bacillota bacterium
ACCTCCCCGTTTCGTCAGACTTGGGAGCGGCGGGAAAAACCCATGTCGCCCAGGCACTCTCCCACCGCCCAGTAACTGCTCCCCGCGAAGGCCACCGGCGCCACCTTGGCGGCGTCGACGCGCCCCTTCTCGTCCAGCACGGCGTCGTCCACCTGCACGGCCAGGATCTCGCCGATGAACAGGTCGTGCAACCCCAGGTGGATGATTTCCTTGACCCGGCACTCAATGTTCACCGGGCATTCGGCGATCAGGGGAGCCTGCACCTGCGAGGCCGGCATGGCTGTCAGGCCGGTCAGGGCGAACTTGTCCGTGTCCCGTCCCGAAACCATGCCGCACATGTCCATCTCCTTCAGGAGGCCGGCCCCGGGAATGTTGACCACGAATTCCCGCGTCCGGGTCAGGAGGCCGTGCGAATAGGTCGCGGGCCGCACACTGATGCTCAGCATGGGCGGGTTGGAGCAGACCGTTCCCACCCAGGCGAGGGTGATGATGTTGGGGCGGCCGTCTTCAATCGTGGTAACCATGACGATGGGCACGGGAAACAGGGCGGTGGCGGCCTGCAGAACTTTTTTGGCCAAACCCGGCGGCTCGCGGTCGGCCCCCCGGGGCGGACCGGAGCCTTCACCTCCTTAAAAATACCTGAAATAGCGTTCGGCCATGCGAAGGCCGGACCACGCGAATCCGCCCGGCGCGCACCGGGCCCCTAATCCCTCCCTTCCCCGCCGCCGGTATCAGAGTCCACGCCGCAGATGTACCGTTCCCCGCGCAGGAAGGAAGTGACCGCCGCCACCAGGGATATGGCGGCTGATCCATAGAAGGACGTTTTCAGGCTGGCCATGAAAGCGGGGGCGATTAGCGACGGAAAGAATTCCTTGCCCAGGACCAGGTTGCGGACGGCCGCCGGCAGACCGGCCAGCACCACGGACGGGATCATGTTCCCCAGCGGATTGTAGCCCAAAAAGGCGGCGAACAGCGCCCCCGTGGGCGGTAAACCGGCCGTGTGCAGGGCCGCCGCCGGGGGAATACCGGCCGTTACCAGGCCGGCGTACAAAGCCGCCGGCAGTTTAGCCGCGAGGCCAGCGATGACGATGCTGAAATAGACGGCCATGCTCAGCAGGGATCCGGAGTTCTGAACGGTGGATCTCATCCCGGAAGCCACCCCCCGGTAGGCGGCCGGCACGGAATTCATGATGGCCGTGGTGTTGGGGGCGGCGAACATGCCCATGCCTAAACCCAAAACCAGCAGGATCAGCAGGAACGGCCAGAGGGGAAAGTCGGCCGGGAGAGACGAAAGGAGCAGGAAACCAGCCCCGGTAACGAGCATGCCGGAAGTCGAAAACCCCCGGGATCCGAAACGGTCGGAGAGCCAGCCGGAGAGCGGGCCCATGAGGAAAAAACCAACCATGACGGGCATCATGTAGATTCCCGCCCACAGCGGCGTATCCGTGAAGTTGTAGCCGTGCAGGGGCAGCCAGATGCCCTGCAGCCATATCACCAGCATGAAGGTCAGGCCGCCCCGGGCCACCGAGTAAAGAAAACCGCTCAGGTTGCCGGCCCAGAACATGCGGATCCGGAAAAGGCTCAGGCGGAACATGGGTTCCTTGACCCTGGTTTCGATGAAGACGAAAGCGACCAGGAGGATCAGCCCCAGGACGATGCCGCCTTCGACCAGTGGGTTTCCCCAGCCCATTTCCGAATGACCGTAAGGCATGATGCCATACGTCATCGATACCAGGAAAACGGTCAAACCGGCGGCGAAGGTGCCGTTGCCGACCAGGTCGAGCTTCTGCTTCTTTCTGACGAGGCCGGTCTCCCGCAGCTTGAGGTAGGCCCAGATGGTCCCCGTGATCCCCACGGGAACGCTGACCAGAAAGACCAGCCGCCAGTGCACGGCGGCCAGAAAACCGCCCAGGACCAGCCCGAGCAGGGAACCGCCGACAAAGGCGATCTGGTTCAAGCCCATGGCCATGCCCCGCTCCGAGTGGGGAAAGGCGTCGGTCAGGATGGCCGTGCTGTTGGAGAACAAAAAGCCGGCCCCCACGGCCTGGAGCAAACGAAAAATGATCAATTCCAGCGCCCCCGCGTTACCCCGGCCCGGGGTCAGGGAGAGCAGGATGGAGGCGCCGCTGAAAATGGCGAAACCCAGGTTGTAGAGGCGCACCCGGCCGAACATGTCGGAAAGCCGGCCGAAGGATACCAAAAGGGTGGCCGTTACCACCGAGTAACCCATGAGCATCCACAGGAGGTAGGTCGTCTCGTCCGGCGCGAGCGGGTTGACGTTTATGCCGCGGAAGATGGCCGGCAGCGCGATCAAAACGATGTTGATATCAAGGGAGGCCATCAACATACCCAGGGTGGTATTGGAAAGGGCTATCCACTTGTAACCGTCCGCCCTGCCCGGGGCCCCGGAGTGCGAGCCGGTCCCGGCCAAAGGTTTGCCGTCCGATGTCGCACTAACACCCACCGTCTTCACACGCCCTTTCCGCCCGGGCGACCCGGGATGAACAACCGGTTAACTCCCCCTCTTCCACCGCCCCGTGGATGTACCGGCCGCCCCTCAGGAAGGAGGCCACGGCCGCCACCAGGCACAAACCAGCGGACAGGTAGAAGGTCAGGCGGAGGCTGGCCATAAAGGACGGCGCGATCAGCGAAGGGAAAAACTCCCTGCCGAGGACCAGGTTGCGGGTGACCGCCGGCAGGCCGGTCAGCACCTGGTGCGGGATCAACCGGCCCAGGGGGTTGTAGCCCAAAAAGGCGGCGAACAGCGCCCCGGTTGGCGGCAGATGGGCGGTTTGAGCGGCTGCCGCCGGCGGTATCCCGGCCGTGACCAGGCCCGCATACATCGACGCCGGCAGTCGTCCGGCCAGACCGACCACGAGCAGGCTGAAAAAGACGGCCATGCTCAGCACGAACCCGGAGTTCTGAATGGTGGACAGCATACCGGAAGCCACCCCGCGGTGTTCCGGGGGTACCGAGTTCATAACGGCCGCTCCGTTGGGCGCGGCGAACATACCGATGCCGAAGCCCAGAAGCACCAGGATGAGCACAAACGGCCGGTAGGCGAAATTGGCCGGCAGGGCCGCCAAAAGCAGAAAGCCGGCCGCCGACACCAGCATCCCGCCGGTCACCAGGCCCCGGGAACCGAAACGGTCGGACAACCAGCCGCTGACCGGTCCCATGAGGAAGAAACCACCGGTCATGGGGGCCATGTAGATGCCGGCCCAGAGCGGGGTGTCCACGAAGTTGTAACCGTGCAGCGGCAGCCAGATGCCCTGCAGCCAGATGATGAGCATGAATGTCAGGCCGCCTCTCGCCACGGAATAGAGGAAGGCACTGAGGTTTCCCGCCGCGAAAACCCGAATGCGGAAAAGACGCAGGCGGAACATGGGTTCGGCCACCCGCAGTTCGATAAAAACAAAGGCGACCAACAGGAGCAGTCCGGCTCCGATGCCGGCTTCGACCAGCGGGTTTCCCCACCCCGTGGACGAAGATCCGTAAGGCAGGAGGCCGTAAGTCAGGGCGATCAGGAGAACGGTCAGGCCGGCGGCGAAGGTGGTGTTGCCGAGCAGGTCGAGCTTCTGCTTCCTCAATCGGACGCTGGTTTCCCGCAGTTTGAGATAGGCCCAGACCGTCCCCGCCAGACCGACCGGTACGCTGATCAGGAACACGAGGCGAAAGTCGAAGACGGCCAGAAAACCGCCCAGGATCAGGCCGAGCAGGGAGCCGCCCACAAAGGCTATGGAATTCAAACCCATGGCCAGGCCCCGTTCGGAAGGGCCAAAGGCGTCGGTCAGGATGGCCGCGCTGTTGGAAAACAAGAACCCCGCCCCGACTCCCTGGACCAGGCGGAAGACTATCAACTCCAGGGCGGCTGTGTTACCCGTGCCCGGGGTAAGGTAGAGCAGGATGGAACCGGCGGTGAAGACGGCGAAACCGAGATTGTAAAGGCGTACCCGGCCGAAGATGTCGGACAGCCGGCCGAAGGAGACCAGCAGGGTGGCCGTCACCACCATGTAACCCATGAGGATCCAGAGCAGGTAGGTCACTTCGTCCGGTGCCAACGGATTGACCCTGATGCCCCGAAAGATGGCCGGGAGGGAAATCAGGATTATATTGGTATTCAAGGAAGCCATCATCATACCAAGGGAGGTATTGGAAAGGGCCACCCACTTGTAGGCGGCTTCCCCCCCGACCGCGCCGCCCGGCGACGGATTACCCTTGTGTGCCACCGTGCTAACAGCCAAGATCCTTGTCGCACCTCTCCGCGTCCGGCCCCCTGTAACCGGCCGGTTCTTCAATCTGTCGTTTCAGCCGGGCGTAAACACCGTTCAACAGGCCGTTTACGTCGTTCAGGCCGCCTCCGTCCTCCAGGGCCTCCCTCAGGCAGGAGCAACGGAAAGCGAGCACATCCCGGTACACTTCCCGTCCGGTGCCGGTCAGGCGCAGGAAAACCATCCGCCGGTCCCCGCGGTCGCGCACCCGCTGCACCAGGCCGTCCTGGACCAGGCCGTCCACCAGTTCGGTCAGCGTGGGTCCCGACACCAGCAGGTGAGCCTGCATCCGGCTCATGTTGACCTCTTCCCTGGAATGGAGATAACGGAGGATCCGGTAACGGGACATGGAGATGCCCCGCCGGCCCAGGAAAACCCCGGTGAGATAGGTGAGAGCCCTGTTCACCCGGTCCAGGCCCTCTTCGAATTGTTCCAGTTGGCAATCCAAAGCCGCACCCCCTTAGGTGGCCGTATAGGTCGGCAACCTAAGTAATAATACTGCCGGAGGGGAATGGTCGTCAAGCGCGCCGCGCGCGACCCCGCCGTTTTCGGCCCAAGTGCCCCCCCCGCTACGACCCGGCGCGCTCCGCCAGCCACCGCACCAGGAAGTCATAGAACTCCCCGTTTTCCGGTTCGTTGTGCAGTTCATGGTAGTATCCTTCCCAAATCCGGAAGGTACAGTCCCCTTGCACCCGCCCGGCGAATTCCCGGCTGGCCGCGGGGGAAGTGATGCGGTCGGCGCTCCCGTGCATGAGCAAAAGCGGCACGGGGAACCGCGCCCCGTTGGCCAGGGCATTGCTCCCCGCCCGCTGACAGGCGGTAAAGAGCCTGGCCGCTATCCGGTCGTGCACCAGGGGATCGCGGATATAGGTCAGCACCACTGCGGGGTCCCGGCTAAGAGACGCGGGATCCAGGCCGTTACCCAGAACGAACCCGGGCCAAACGGCGCCCAGGGCCCGGGCCAGGGCCGTCGTCAGCGGGCCCGGTTCCCGCGTGAGCCTAAGCCAGGGGCTGGTGGCCACGACCCCGGCCAAAGCGGCCCGGCGGCGCAGGGCATAATTGAGGACCAGGCCCCCGCCCATACTGTGGCCGTAGAGAAATCGTCGCTTATCCGGAAATAATTGTTCGGTTGCACGCAGCAACAGGCCGATGTCGTCCAACAAATCGGCGTAGGAGTTGATCCGGCCGCGTCCGCCCGGCGAGCGGCCGAAGCCCCGCTGATCGATTGCTGCGACGGCGAAGCCCTTTTCCCCCAGGCGGCCGGCGAACTGCCCGTAGCGCCCGCTGTGTTCACCCAGCCCGTGCACCAGGGCCAGCACGGCCCTGACGTCAACGGGCTCCCAGACCCGGCCGTAGAGAGTGAGACCGTCTTTGGTAACCAGGTCGAACCGGCGGGAAACCATCTCCATATCTCCCCTGCCCTGATGGGCGGAGCCGGCGGTTTTCCCGTGTTGGACCCACCGGCCGTGTCCCGCTCCCTCAGTTGCTCTCCAGCGTAAGGCGGCTCCCCGCCCCGGAGGCTTCGGCCGGGCAGACGACCAACTGGCGGGGAAAGCGGTTGCGCAACTCCGGCACGTGGCTGATGATTCCTATGGTTAAATGTTCCAGGCGGAGCCTTTCCAGGGTGGAGACCACCGTTTCCAGCAGGCCGGGATCCAGCGTGCCGAAGCCTTCGTCAAGAAAGAAGAACTCCAGGGGATAACGGCCCTTCATCTGGATCTGCAGCGAGAGCGCCAGGGCCAGGGCCAGGGAGACCACGAAGGTCTCCCCGCCGGAGAGGGTGGAGACCGGCCGGCGCACCCCGCCGTTGGCATCGTCCCGGATGACGAAGTTGCCTTCCGAGTCCACTTCCAGGGCATACCGGTAGTTAGTAAGAACACCCAGGCGGTGGGAGGCGTCCGAGGCCATGCTCACCAATTGTTCTTCGGCCAGGAAATCGACAAAGGCCTTGCCCCGGAAAAGACCCCGCAAAAGCTCCAGCTGGCCCTTGCGGGCCGCCGCCCGGTCCGCTGTTCCCCTGAGTTCCTTCCAGCGGATGTTGTTTTGTTGGATCTTCTCATATTCTTTGCCCCGGGCCCCCTTGTCCTCCAGGGCCCGGTCCCTGGCCCCGGCGGCCTGGACCACGGCGTCCTGGCAGGCCTCCCACCCGGCCGCCGCCAGTTCCCGCCCCGCCAGCTTCGTCCGGAGTTCGCGCAACCGGTTGCTCTGCCTGTCCCATTCCCTTTCATAAGCAGCCAGGTTTTTCTGTTCTTCTTCCTGTTCCACAGCCGGCAAGAGCGCTTCGCGTACTTCCTGGCCGCTGATAAAACCTTCCTCGTCCAAAGCGGCTTGCAGTTCCGACAGGCTTTTCGCTGATCGCCCGGCGGCGAGGTGAAAGGAGTTTTCCGCTACCGCCAGATCCTTTTCCACGGTTTCCCTTCTCGCCGCGACCTCCCCGGCCGCTTCCCCGGTCGCGACCTCCATCCCCGCCAACTCGGCCAGAACCTTTTTCGTTTCCTCCAGGAGTCGGCCCGCCGGTTGCCCGCCGGTGACAAGGGCCACTTCCTGCTGCTTTTCGCCGCTCTCCCGGCCCGTCTGGGCCAGGCGCGCGGCGACCGTGGAGATCTCCACCATCAACCCGCTCACACGCCCGGCCTGTTGTTCCAAGGCGGCCGTAACGCTCCGACGCCTTTGTTCCAGGTCCTCCCTCTGCCGCTCCAGCTCCATTCGCAGCAAATCCCGCTCATCAATG
>JAJYZD010000203.1 GCA_021800315.1 Bacillota bacterium
GCCCGTCCGCAATCGAGGCAGCGGAACTCGTAGATCGGCACATTCTCTCCCCCTATCCCCGCGCCAGGGTGTTCATACCGCTATTTTATTTTCCGGGGCCGGGCGTGTCAAATAGCCCGGGGTGGGTCCAGGCGGTGTGCGGGCGCTTGGGGCCGGGAAAAACCCGTCTCTGCCGGGAGCCCGCCCGCATGGTACAATAATTCGGGAGAGGGAAATCAGGAAGGGAGACCAGCCGGTGAACGACAACGGGAGCGCGCCCAGGGCCGAAGAATTCGACGCTCAAATCGAGGCCGCCATTCCCTACTATGGCTGCTTTCACGAGGAAACCATCGACTTGGTCCGGACTTTGCAACGGACCCACTGGCGTGGGTCTTCCCCCACGCGGTGGCTGGATACCGGCTGCGGCACCGGCAGCCTGGTCTTGCGGGCGAAGGTCCTTTTCCCCCGCACCTCCTTTGTCCTGGCGGACCCCTCGGCGCCCATGCTGGCGCTGGCCGGGGCCAAGCTGGCCGGAGCCGACCCCGCGGTGGAATTCGCCGAACCGGCGGAGAGCCAGGCCCTATCCTTTCACGCCGCCTCCTTCGACGTTATCACGGCCATCCTGTCGCATCACTACCTGGACCCGCCGGCCAGGCGGGCGGCCACGGCCAACTGCCTGCGCATGTTAAGAAGCGGCGGCCTGTTTGTGACGTTCGAGAACATCCGGCCCTTTTCGCCAACGGGCCTTGCCGCCGGCCTGGATCGTTGCCGGGCTTTCCAGTTGCGGGAAGGGAGGGGTCCGGCCGCAGTGGACCATCACCTGGCCCGGTTCGACCGGGAATACTTTCCGCTGACCATCGGCGCCCACCTGGACCTGCTACGGGAGGCCGGGTTCGCCTGCGGGGAACTGTTGTGGGCTTCCCACCTTCAGGCCGGCTTTTGGGCGTTAAAGGCCTGACGCCGTCATGGCCCGCTCTCCCTCGCGGCGATTCCCCCTTCCCTGTCTTTTCCCCCCGCCGGCCCGGTGACGTTACCGTAAGTCCGTGCATCCCCCTTCGATTGTTTGCCCGCGGCAAATAATTTCGGCCTACGCCTTGCGCACTATTTCACGGTTTGTCCGGCCCGGCGTCACCTTCCTGGCACACAGGGGGCCGGAGCCCGGAACGGCGGCAAAGCGGCAGGGGACTTTGTGATCATTCGGTTTATTTTCAGCCTGCTCGATGGTATAAACTTAACATCAACCTCTGATTATTTAATAAAATGTTAATAATTCGTTTATAGAGACGTGCTAAACTGAACCCAGGAGTTAGTGAATATAAGCACTATCACAAGGGGAGGTCTACAGCATGCTACCAGCGGTCTTCTTTGCAGTCGTTCTTCTCTTCTCGGTGGCGGCGGGCGTAATGGGCGCCATTCTGGGGCTGGGTGGCGGGGTCATTCTGGTGCCCTTCCTCACCCTGGTCATGGGGCTGAACATTCACTACGCCATCGGGGCCAGTCTGGTCTCGGTTATCGCCACGTCTTCCGGTGCCGCGGCTACGTACGTGCGTAGCAAAATCTCCAATCTCAAGATCGGCCTGTTTCTGTCGATGGCGACGACGGTCGGGGCCATTTCCGGAGCCTATCTGGCCGGGGTTATCCCGACCAGGGTCCTGTTCATCATCTTCGGCGTGGTGCTGGCGTATTCGGCCCTGGCCATGTTCCGCAAACGCAAGACCGAACTGCCGGTCGGGGTGAAAAACTGTGCCATCAGCGATTACCTCTGTTTGAACGACTCCTATCATGATCCGGCGTTGAACCGTGAAGTTGATTACGGCGTAAGCGGCGCACTTCCCGGCCTCGGTCTCATGTACGTCGCCGGGGCCGCCTCGGGGCTGCTCGGTATCGGCAGCGGGATCCTGAAGGTGCCGGCCATGGACCTGGTCATGCGCTTGCCGATGAAGGTCTCCTCGGCGACGAGTAATTTCATGATCGGCATCACGGCGGCCGCCAGCGCGGCGGTGTATTTCCTGCGGGGCGACATCAATCCTTTCATCGCGGCTCCGGTGGCCATAGGCGTGCTGACGGGGGCGATGATGGGAACCCATTTTCTCCACAACTTCACTTCCTCCGGCATCAGGACGTTTTTCGTAGTAATCCTGGTGGTGGTTTCGTTGCAGATGCTGTTGAAGGGCGCCGGGGTGACGTTCTATTAGGAATAGCGACCATAAAAAATTCGGAGGTGTTTGGAAATGGCGTTGGAATTGGAGAGCAGGGCTGTAGCATTGGACCAGACGGCGTTCGGCGCCGGATATGCTCACGGGTCCAAAGGGTATGCGGAAACAAAACCGCAGGAAGTGTCCAAGGAAGAGGCCTTTGTGGGGAACCTCCTGAAGTACGGGGTATTCTTCAGCGTAGCCATAAGTGCGCTGGGATCGCTTCTGTACTTTGTCCAGCACGGGCTGGGCGGCAGCCTCGGCGCGATTATCCAGTACAGTGCCAACCCCGCCTTTCCGCATTCGGTGGGTGCTCTGGCGGCGGGGATCGGGCGTTTCTCCTCCTCCGCCGTGATCGCCGTGGGACTGCTGTTGCTGGTGGCCCTGCGGGTGTTCCAGGTGCTGTTGTCCGGCGTGGTTTTTGCATTCAAACGCAATTTCAAGTTTACGTTTATCAGTGTCTTCGTCTTCGGTATCCTGATGTCCAGCCTTTTCCTGGGCCGGGCCGGCGGTTGAGGCCGCCGCGGACTGTTGGGTCATCCGGTGGTTTTCACCCGCCCGGTTTGTCCGCCCAGGCGACGGCCTGGGCGTCTGGTTCCCGTCACCCCGGGAGCCGGTCCGGAGAAAGAAAGGCGTTCTTCCGGCCGGTTCCCGTTGCGGTATGGCACCGGGGACGACCCGGGCGGGCAGGCGGCGGGAAGGGCCGGGGGGAGGCGGGCGACATGAAGCCGCATGGAGAATCCAAGTCGACCGGTGGGTTGCGTGACGCCCGGAAAGATATCATAGCCGGGGGGATTTTTCTCGGTCTCTCCATCGCCGCGTTGGTTTATCTCCGGGTGCACCATTTGCCCATCGGCGCGCCGATCCACCAGATCACCATCCTCAAGGACTTTTCCCGCGACCTCTTCATCTTCAAGCGCCGGTGATCCCGCGGGGACAGGCGTTTTTGCTCCCCGGTTTCCGGCAAAGATCCCGCGTCCGGCCGTCCTTCCTTCCCGGTTGGATGGAATGGAGGACGCGGTTTGTTTTTTTCAGCGACCTGGAAATTTAATATTCTGCTGTTAAGGGATCATCGTCCCGGGTCGGCCCCATTGCCTTCCCTGCCCCCGCTCCGGCGGTCGACCGCCACGGGAGCGGCGGGTTACAAGTTGGGAAAGCACCGGTGGATTATCTGGATAAACGGAAACACCACAGGCCGCAGTCGTTCTTAACCGAAATTAAACCATTTCTTAATCTCTTCTTAATAATAGTGGTTTACAATGAAGCCAAAGGGTTGAGAAAAAAAGCGCAATCGCTGGCGGAGGCTATCCCGGGAGAAGGCTCTTTCAAGTCGGTTGGGCGCCGGGGCCGGCGCATATGGCGAGGAGGCGGGTGTCGTGTCCCTGAGGGTTCTCGTGGTGGATGACGATCCCAACGTCTGCGAGATAGCCAAACTTTACCTGGAGAAGCAACAGGCCGAAGTGATACCCATGTCCAATGGAGCGGAAGCTCTCGATTATTTGATGAACTCCAGCGCCGACCTGGTGATCCTGGACTTGATGATGCCGGGCATGGACGGGTTGACCATGTGCCGGGAGATAAGAAAGGGGAGCACCGTTCCCATAATCATGCTGACGGCCAAGGCCAGCGAGTACGACCGCATTCTCGGCCTTGACCTGGGGGCGGACGACTATATTACCAAACCGTTTTCTCCGTCCGAACTGGTCTCCCGGGTTAATTCGCTGATGAGGCGGGTAGAGTTTGACAAGAACCGGTATAATCATGAGAAACTCGAATTTTCGTGTCTGACCATCGATGTTACTTCCAGATCGATTTTGGTGTGCGGAGACAACGTGAAGATTACACCCAAGGAATTCGATCTCCTTTACCTTCTGGCCAGGGAACCCGGGCGGGTATTTTCCCGCGAAAAGATATTGAACGTGATATGGGGCTATGATCGCTATGTCAATGACCGCACGGTTGATGTCCATATTAAATGGCTCAGGGAAAAGTTGCGCTGTAATAACAATGAGTATGCCTATCTGCATACGGTTCACAAGATAGGCTACAAATTCGAGGTGCATCCCGGATGAGGATAAGGAAGCGCAGCTTCTTCTGGCAGCTGTTCCTGGGCTTTCTGGTTGTGATGTTGGCGGCTAATGTCGGTCTGTATTTCTATATGGTTTCCGTGATCAAGTCCTATGTTTATAATATCGAATCCCGCAATATCATGCGCGAATCCCTGGTGATGGCTACTGATATGGCGAACAACCAGAGGACGCTGGCAGAGGATGAGTCTTTCCTCAAGACCCTTGCCCAACCCCTGGACTACCGCATTTGGCTCATAAACAGTAACGGCGCCGTAGTTTTCGATACCAGGCCGATAGCCGGCAGCAACATCTCCCGGGCTTCCCTCCGGCAGGCGTTGGCGGGCGCGGCCAACCTCACCGTGACCACGAATTCCCGCCTGGAGTCTTTTCTTACGGTGGCCCGCCCGGTCACGGTTCGGGGGGGTTCCCTGGTGCTGGCGGTGAACACCCCGATTTCCGGGATTAACTCCGCCGTGCGGGATGTGGAAAAGCAACTCTTCCTGGGAGGCGTGCTGGTGGCGATCGCCTCCGTCCTGGTGGCCTTCTACTTTACCCGCAAGCTCACCATGCCTATAAACACGCTCATCCGCGGCACGGAGCAGGTGGGAGTGGGAAATTACGAGGAAATAGAGGTTCTGAATACCAACAACGAGTTACAGGAGTTCTCGGTGTCTTTCAACAACATGATCCGGCGGCTTTCCCGCATTGACGAGGAGCAAAAGAAGCTGGATATTTTAAAGAGCAATTTTCTCTCCGATCTTTCCCATGAGCTGAGGACTCCGCTAACGACGCTGGAGGCCTTTACGGAGGCCCTCAAGGACGGCATGGTGGAGGACGAGGCCAAAAAGCGCCAATATGTCGGGGCACTCTACGAAGAGACCATGCATTTGAAGCGGTTGACTTCCGACCTGCTGCAGCTGGCCCGGATCGAGTCCGGCCACCTGGTGGTGGAGATGGCTGCCTTCGATCCCCTCGAAGTGATCCGCGGCGTGGTCAACAACCGCCTGCCGGCCGCCCGGGCGAAGGGCGACCGCCTCCTGCTCGCGGCCGGTGGACCGGTCCCGCGGATCCTTGGCGACCGCGACCATTTCCGGCAGATCGTCACGAATCTCGTCAACAACGCCATCCAGTTCACCAGCGGGGGGACGATCACCGTAAGGGCCGGGGTGGAGGGAGAAGACTTGACGGTCTCGGTCACGGATACCGGGATCGGCATGGAGGAGGAAGCCATGTCCTACATCTGGACCAGGTTTTTCAAGGTGGACAAGGCCCGCGCCAGGCAACACCAGGAAAGCGGCCTGGGCTTGTCCATCGTCAAGAAACTGGTTGAACTGCACCACGGGTGCGTGGGCGTGGAAAGTAAACCCGGGGCGGGTTCCCGCTTTTATTTCCGTATTCCCCTGACCGGCGCGGCGACCGCCGGGGCCCTTGGGCCGGACCCGGGAGATCAGACCGCCGGGACGGACTGACAGCGCCTCTTGCCAGGGTGACTCCTCTTCCGGTATAATGTTCCGCAGGAGAAAGGCCCCCGCCCCACCCTGACCCAACCGCCGGTTGGATCAGGGCGGGTACCCCGGGGCCGCTAAGGGAAAGGGGGGTCGGCCCGGCCGGAGAGCCGGGCGACGGACCATGGGAAAACATATTGTAACCCTGAACAGGGCCGCCCTGGGCGCTACCAGGGATGCGCACCGGGAGTGCGAGGGCTGCCAGACGTCCTGCCAGTCGGCCTGTAAGACTTCCTGCACCGTGGGCAACCAGGTTTGTCCCCGGGAGAAAAAAGAAAAAAAAGTCTGACCCCCGCGGCGGGGTCCTTTTTTTGGAGGTACGGTTCTTGCTTCACTGCTTTTCGTTGGACGGGATGCGCCTGGTGCTGGACGTCAACAGCGGCGCGGTGCACGTTGTGGATGAACCGGCGTGGTTTTTGCTGAGGTGTTTGAGTGAGGGCCGCAGCCTGGCGGAGGCCGTCTCCGGAGCCCTGGCCGCGGGACTGGATCCGCTGGCCGTTGACGGTGCCACGGGCGAGATCAGGGAACTGGCGGCCGAAGGCCGTCTCCTGGCCCCCGACCCGTGCGGTCCCGATTACCTGCCGCCCCCCAAACCCCTCCGGGCGCTGTGCCTGCATTTGGCCCACGACTGCAACCTGCGGTGCGCCTATTGTTTCGCCGGGCAGGGCCGATTCGGCGGCGGGGCCGCCCTGATGCCCCCGGCCGTAGGCCGGCGCGCCATCGATTACCTGTTTTCCGCCTCGGGCGCTTATAAGGAAGTGGAAGTGGACTTCTTCGGCGGGGAACCGCTCCTGAATTTCCCCGTCCTGCGGGACCTGGTCCTCTACGCGAGGGAATTGGAGGCCGGTTTCGGCAAGCGGGTCAATTTTACCGTTACCACGAACGGCTTGCTTCTGAATGACGAGGTGACCGCGTTTCTCAACGCGCAGGGCCTGCAGGCGGTGCTGAGCCTGGACGGGCGGCCCGGGGTGCACGACCGGATGCGGAGCCTGGCTTCGGGCCGGGGGTCCTACGCCGAAGTGGCCCCCCGCATCAAGGGGTTTGTGGAATCAAGAGACGGACGCAATTGCTACGTGCGGGGCACTTATACCCGGTATAATACCGATTTCAGCGCGGATTTCCGCCATCTCGCCGCGATGGGCTTCGGTACCGTTTCCCTGGAACCGGTCGTGGCGTCACCCGATGCCCCCTACGCCCTGGGCGGGGATGACTACCAGGTGCTGGCCGCGGAATACGAA
>JAJYZD010000204.1 GCA_021800315.1 Bacillota bacterium
TCCACGGCCACGATGAAGGGGTTGCGGTGGCAACGCTCGATCTCCGCCAGTTTCTCCCGCAGGTTGGACGCGTGCACGGGCTGGTCCAGCGAGCCGTAAACGGTGAACAGTTGCTGCCGGGTCCCGGCCAGCCGGCTTCCGACCAGCGGCCCCAGGGCGTCCCCGGTGGAGCGGTCGGTGCCGATGCAAAGGAGGACGATTTCCCGGTTCCGCAGATTGGAGGCGTTTATTCGGGCTATGAGTTCCCGTGCCAGTTTGGACGGGGCCTCGGTATCTTCCATGTGTATTTTGAATTTGGGAGCGGTCGGAAAAGTTTTTTCTTGAACGGCCTGCATAAATATCCCTCCGAACACGGATAACTAATCTATTTATATCCAGTTCCGGTCACCGATTATACTTGCTCCTTGGGGAACCAGGTTTTTCCTGGCAGGCGGGGTTTCCGCACGCCTCGATCGACCCCTTCCCAGGCAAGGTATGGAAGAGGGATTCTCTTAACCGACGGCGAAATAGGATCGGCAGCATTTTTTGCGGGGGGAACTTTGGTGAACTGGGTGGATTGGGTGATACTGGTTATCCTGGCACTGTCGGCTTGGAAGGGCTATCGGGCGGGCCTCCTGACATCGCTGGCCGGGCTGTTCGCCTGGGTGGCCGGTTTTTTGGCCGCATCGCGCTATTACTATCCCCTCAGTACCTATCTGGCTGACAAATGGAACCTGGTCACGGTGATTCAGCAGTTCATTGAGCGGCACCTGCCCTTCCTGTCCGGCCCGGGGGTCCGGACCGCCGGCCTCGTGGCCGCCCCGGCTCTTCCCTCGTCCTTCGCCCTGGCCACCGGGGCGGTGCAGGCCATCGCTTTTGTGCTGATCCTGCTGGCGGTGGAGGTGATCATCCAGGCCCTGGCCCGCTCCCTGGCCTCCCTGATCGCGGTCACTCCCCTGGTGGTGGCCGACCGGCTGGGCGGCCTGGTTTTCGGCGTTCTCTGGGGCGGGGTATGGGTGCTGGTGCTGACCGTGGTGGCCACCCGCCTGTTACCAGCCGCCGACTGGCAGGGTTCGGTCATCCTGCCCTATCTCGTGGCAACGACCAGGACCTTCCATATGCCCTGGCCGTTGGTGCTATAGAAAAAGCGGACATATTATAATTTATATCGCGGACTGTATGATCGAAGGAGTGTGTATGGGCTGTGCAGAAGGAAAACGGCAAGAAAGAGGGCTCCCGCCATCAGGAACTGAAATTCAGGACCCGGTGGGGCTGGGATGGTTTAAGCGGGGAAGACCGGGCGGCGGCCCGGAAGATGGCCGGCGAATACATGCAATTCCTCAACCGCGCCAAAACGGAGCGCGAGTCGGTCAAGGAATTGATCCGGAGGGCCACGGCGGCCGGGTTCGTCCCGCTGGCGGACCGGGAACTGCATCCGGGCGACCGGGTCTTCTTCACCAACCGGGGCCGGGCGGTCATCCTGGCCGTAATCGGCCAAAACGGGCCGCAGGCGGGCTTTAACATCGTCGGCGCCCACGTCGATGCACCGCGCCTGGACCTGAAACCGCAGCCGCTCTACGAGGAGGAAGGCCTGGCGCTCTTAAAGACCCATTACTACGGGGGCATCAAGAAATACCAGTGGCTGGCCGTTCCCCTCGCCCTGCACGGAATGGTCTCCCTCGGCGGCCTCGGCGAGGTCGAACTGGTCCTCGGGGAGGACCTGGGCGATCCGGTGTTGACCATTACCGACCTCCTGCCCCACCTGGCCAAGGAACAGATGGACAAGAAGATGGCCGACGCCGTGAGCGGGGAGGCTTTGAACGCCCTGGTCGGCGGGGAACGGCTCCCCGGGGAGGGCGAGGAAAAAGAAAAGGTCAAACTCAATATTCTCAAGCTGTTATCGGAAAAATACGGGTTTTCCGAGGAGGACTTCATTTCGGCCGACCTGTCCCTGGTGCCCGCCTGGCCGGCGCGCTCCGTGGGCCTGGACGCCGCCTGCATAGGGGGATACGGGCAGGACGACCGGGTTTCGGTGTATACCGCTCTGGAGGCGGTCCTGGGCCTGGGTGCCCCGCCTGCCCGGACCGCTCTGGCTGTATTTTGCGACAAGGAGGAAATCGGCTCCGTGGGCAATACGGGTATGGCCGCCGCCTTCTTCCAGGATACGGCGGCGGAAATTTACGCCCGGTGCGTTCCCGGTTTCCGGGAACTGGACCTGCGGCGCTCCCTGGCCGGATCGGCCGCTCTTTCCGCCGACGTAACGGCCGGTTACGATCCCAACTATGCCGACGCGTTCGACAAGCGCAACGTGGCCCGGATCGGGGCCGGCGTGGCCGTCACCAAGTATACCGGATCCAGGGGCAAATCGGGGGCCAGCGAGGCATCCGCCGAATTCGTGGGCCGGGTGCGGGGGCTTTTCAACAGTCGCAACATCTCCTGGCAGACCGGGGAACTGGGCAAGGTCGACCTGGGGGGCGGCGGGACCATAGCCTACCTCCTGGCCAACCACGGTATGGACGTTTTGGACTGCGGCGCACCGGTCCTCGGCATGCACTCTCCTTTCGAGGTAACGAGCGTGGTGGATGTCTGGTCCTGCTACCGGGCTTACCAGGCCTTCTTCGAGACATGGGTGTAAGCCCACCGGCAAAGTACCGGGTGGGGGATGTGGTCAGGTTGAAAAAAACCCATCCGTGCGGCGGTGACCTGTGGTCCGTAATGCGCACCGGCATCGACTTCCGGGTGCGTTGCGTCAAGTGCGGCCGGGTGCTTTTGTTGCCCCGCCCGCAGTTTGAGCGTTCCGTCCGCCAGTTGGTGAGCCAGGCGGAGATCGATCGCCCGGAGGGCTGAAAGAGTCTTGGGGCCGTCCGGATCCACTCCGGCCGGTCCCGTTGTTTTGCTTGTTTTTTCCCCGGGCCTGTGCTATAATCGCCGAGGCGTGTTATCCACGCCTGTCCGCCCTGCTCTACCTCAGTGGTAGGGCCGTTTAGTCCGTGGGGAGGAGGTGAGAAATTGGCCACGCGTAAGTACGAAACCATGTTTATATTGCGCCCCGAACTGGAGGAGCCCCAGCAGACAGCCCTGATCGACCGCTTTTCGAACCTCATTACGGAAAACGGCGGCGAAATCGTCAAGGTGGACCGATGGGGTAAACGGCGGTTGACGTACGAGATCGATAAACTGCGGGAAGGGTACTACGTGGTGATCAAGTTCACCGGTGATACGGAGTTGGAAAAGGAACTGACCCGGGTGTACAGGATCACCGACGGCGTCATCCGCAACATCATCGTATTGGAAGAGGATTGACGGTGATTTAAGGGGGTCTGTCCCATGCTCAACCGGATCATTCTGATCGGCCGGCTTACCCGCGACCCGGAGTTGCGCTATACCCAGAGCGGGACGGCCGTGGCCCGCATGTCGCTGGCGGTGGAGAGGGATTTCCGGAACGCCGCCGGTGAGAAGGAAACCGACTTTATCGACATCGTCGCCTGGCGGAAACTCGCGGAATTGTGTGCGAACCATCTGGGCAAGGGTCGGCTGGTAGCCGTTGAAGGCCGTCTGCAAATCCGTCCCTGGGAAAAAGACGGGGTAAAACACCGGTCGGCGGAAGTCGTGGCCGATGGCGTGCAGTTTCTCGATCGCCCGCGCGAGGCGGCCGCCGGTGGTCCGCCCATGGGTGCCGGTGATGACGACCCCCCCTACCTGGATGACGAGGTGCCCTTTTGAGCCAAAGCACGGGGAGGTGAAGGACCCGGCGTACAGCCGGGCGCATTATGAAGCGGGAACGTGGACGGCGCGGCAAGAAGAAAGTCTGTAGTTTTTGTGTCGACAAGATGACCATCATCGACTACAAGGACGTGCCGCGCTTAAGGAAATACATTACCGAGCGGGGGAAGATCCTACCCCGCCGCATCTCGGGCAACTGCGCCAAACACCAGCGCTCCCTGACCGTGGCCATCAAAAGGTCGCGGGTGATGGCTCTGGTACCGTTTTCAACCGACTGACACCCTGGATCCGGTGTGAACCCGGGACCCGGCGCGGGCCGGCGACCCATAAAATTACGGCAGGAATTGATCCGGCCGGTGACGAACTGCTTCTCCAGGGGGAGAGGTGATTGACGGTGGGCACGGTCGGCGACGCCCCGATCACGAAAAACGTGAAGGTCATTGAGTGGTTGAAGGCGGACATCCTGGCCGCCGTCACGGCGTTGTACAAGGCTTTTGTCCAGGGCAGCGAGGATGTTATGCTGGACTCCCTGGCCGGGCTGGTGATAACGGCGTACCTTCTGGGCCGCAGGCTGGGCTTCGGGTTTTCCCGCCTGGATCTCAAAGTGGAAGCCAAGCTGAAACAGGGTGTGGACACGGGGCACGAAATGGAGGAGTGGTTTGGGGACCTGTCCTCCCTTCTCCGTTACCGCACGGAAAGAAAACGGGTTTGAGGGGCCGCGTCGCGCAAGATGCGGTCTTTCGGCGCGCCTGTGAAGGGATGGTCGCTGGTGTCGGGGGAGGCGGAAAAACTAAGGGACTACGTTCTTTGCGCCTTGTGGACCGCTGCTTGCGGTATTGTCGCCATATACCTGCCGCCTTTGTCTCTGCCGGTATCCATCGTCCTGCCGTCCTTTCCGGCCCTCCTGACGGTCCGGCGCAATGTTTTGACGGCGCTCACCGCCCTGATTGCGGCCGCGATCCTGGTGGGACTGGTTGTGGCTCCGCAAGGCGCGGGCATGGTCTGGCAGGCGGAGTTGCTGCTGATGATGCCGGCGGGACTTTCCGGTCTGCTGCTGGGCCTGGTTTTCAAAAACCGCCTGGGTGCCACCCGGGGGATGTTGACGGTCCTGGCCGGGCAGTTCTTGTTCACCGGGGCGGCCTGGACCTGGTACTGGGGAATTTCGGGGTACAACCCATTGTCTTCGGCCGGCCTGCAGACCGCGCTGAACCAGGCCTTGGGCTCCTACCTCAACACAGGCTCGGCGCTCACGCCGACGCTGAACAATTTCAGCCATTTGATGGTGTTTCTCTGGCCGGGCATCCAGGTTGCCGGCTTGGCTGCGCAGATCGGGGCCGCCTACCTTTGGACCCGCTATCGGCTGGCCCGGACCGGCGGTCCGGTGCCCGTGATGCTGCCGTTTGGCCAATGGCACCTGCCCTGGTACAGTATCTGGAGCCTTATCGCCGGCCTGGGCCTTGTGCTCGCCGGTCCCCAATTCGGTTGGCCCGCGGCTTACCGGTTAGGGGGCAACTTGCTCTACGTAGTGGCGCAGGTGTACCTGGTAGTGGGGATATCCGTGCTCGTGTTCCACTTGCGGCGGTTGCCGGGTATGAAGGTCTTGAAAGTCCTGCTCGTGCTGGCACTGGTTATCGACCCGCAGGTGGGTGCCCCGCTACTGATCGTGGCCGGGGTTCTGGATTCCATCGTCAATCTGAGGCGTAAACCCGGGAAAACTTCTTAAGGCGCAGGTGAACTCCGTGAATGTTATCCTGTTGCAGGATGTGCCTGGTCTGGGTAAGCGGGGAGAAGTGGCCCGGGTGGCCGACGGCCACGCGCGCAACTATCTCCTGCCGCGGGGCCTGGCCCAGGAGGCCACGGCCGGCCGGATGAAAGACATTGACCGGCAGAAGGAGGCCGCCAGGGAAAAGGAGAAACGGGCTGCGGCCGCCGCCGCGGGCCTGGCGGAGCGTTTGGCCGGGCTGACGGTGCACATTAAGGCCCGGACGGGGGAAAAGGGAAAGCTCTTCGGGTCGGTGGGCAACCAGGACGTCTCCGAGGCCCTGCAGGCAGAACACGGCCTGCAGGTGGACAAGAAAAAGATCGTCCTGAAGGAGCCGATCCGTTCACTGGGTGAATACAAGGCGGTAATCCGCCTCCATCACGCGGTATCGACCGAAGTGACAGTGGAAGTGACAAAAGGGTAGCCGTTCCGGACGCCGGCGGATTTTGACAGGGGGTATTTCCTTAACATGTTGGCTCAGAACTGGAAGTCGGGACGCGGTGCCGGGGTTGCGGGAAAGGCTCAGACGGAGGACCAGTTGCACCGGCAGGTAACGGTGCTCTTCGGCATGCTTTCCGACATCTATGGTTCGGACAAAGTGGTGCTGCGGGCGGTTAAACTCGACGCCCTGGCGCTCCTGCGTTCGGAACGCCTGTCGGAGAGGGTCCTGGCCCTGCAGCGGCTGGTTTTCGAAGACCCGACCTTCGACGCCCTGCCCGGGCTCGAAGCGGTCCCGGGGATTCTGGAGCAGGTGGAGGACGAGATTGCCAATTTCCTGGCGCGGCGCACGGTCGAGGACCAACTGGAGAAGAAGGTCGGCGAGCGTATGCAGAAAAGGCATGAAGAGTACGTACGCGAGATCAGGGACATGGTTCTGAAGGAAAACACCGGCCCGGAAAACGCTCAAACCCTCAAAAGACTGGCTCTTTTGGAAAAAGCGGACTCCAAACGGCTGACCAGGAGCGCCCTCGAGGTTCTGCGCCCCACCTCCTTCGACGAACTGCTGGGTCAGAAAGACGCCCTGACCGCCCTTTTGGCCAAACTGTCCTCTCCCTTTCCGCAGCATGTCATTCTCTACGGTCCACCCGGCGTCGGTAAGACTACGGCCGCCCGGCTGGCACTGGCGGCGGCCAAGAAAGTCGCCGGCACCGCGTTTGCCGGCGACGCGCCCTTCATTGAGGTAAACGGGGCCACCTTGCGCTGGGATCCGCGGGAAGTTACCAATCCGCTGCTCGGGTCGGTCCACGACCCCATCTACCAGGGTGCCCGGCGGGACCTGGCCGAAACCGGGGTTCCGGAGCCCAAACCGGGCCTGGTGACGGATGCGCACGGCGGTGTGCTCTTTATCGACGAGATCGGTGAAATGGACTACCTTTTACAGAACAAGCTGCTCAAGGTCATGGAGGACAAGAGGGTCTTTTTTGATTCCGCCTATTTCGACCCCCATGACCCGGGCGTGCCCAAATATATCAAGAAGCTGTTCGAAGAGGG
>JAJYZD010000205.1 GCA_021800315.1 Bacillota bacterium
GAGAACACCATTGGCCTGCACGAGTGTCACCATCGGACGGACATTAAGGACAAGATAGACGCCCGGCGTGCACAGCGACGGAGCAGGCGGGGCCGCAAAACGCGGTACCGGGAACCGAGGTTCAACAACCGGCACCCGGCGAAGTGCGCCGCTTGCGGGAAGAACGCCAGGCACGGGAGCCGTTACTGCCGTCCTTGCGCCGGGGCACGAAATTTCGTTGACACCGGACACAGGGAAACGCGGCTTCCGCCGTCGCTCCAAGCCCGGGTCGATGAAACCATGTCCTGGATCGACAAGATCCGGGCGGAGAATTTTCCAAAGGCTCTTAAGCAGTTAAAGGAGCCTCTGAAGGATGCGGCGATGATGAACGCGACCCGGTGGACGCTGTATCGGCGACTGAAGGATCTTGGTCTGCCTTTGGAGACCGGCAGCGGAGGATTGACGAAGTACAACCGGAGCCAGGTTTTGAAGCTGCCTAAAACCCAGTATTACGATGCTGTCTGCGTCGGGACCAGCCTTCCAAAGACCGTAGATGTGCCGTTCGTCGAGTGTCATACGGCAGTCGGCCGGGGGAACCGGCAGATAGCCGGGGTGGACGAATACGGTTTTCCTTTTCGATGGCGAGAACGTAAAAAGGTTCATCACGGTTTCCAAACCGGGGACATCGTTACCGCCGACGTCCCGAAGGGCAAGTACAAGGGCATCCGGCAGGGGCGGGTGGCTGTCAGGGCAACGGGCTACTTTGACATCAAAAATGGTATCGGCAAGCGAAGTTGCCAGGGAATTGCGGTAAGGTTCTTCCATTTGCTGTAAAGAGCGAATGGTTGGCAACACGAAAGAAAGGAAACACCCCGCGCTTCCTCCCACGGCTAAAGCCGTGGGCTTCCGCGCGGCTTTTCGGTGAGGATTATCTGATGGCGTCCAATAAGAAGGGTAAGGAATGGTCCCCGGAGTGTGACCTGCTGCAACGTATCGGGCCGTTGAGCGGGCCCTATCCCTGGGCGTTGCGCGTCACGGAACACAAGGACAAACCTGTTCCCGTTTTAATCGTCAAAGAGCTAACGGCCGGCGCGGCTGATGCCGGCCAGGGTGCTCTATCCCGAGGCCAAAAGGTGCTGCGGGACCGGGGTTTCCTGTATGGGCCGGCCCTGCGGCGTTGTTTGCCTGTAATCCGGCTTGTAGCCGGCAATGTGACCGATGGAGCCGGCGTTCCCCTTGACCTGCCGCGGTTTTTCCCCAACGGACGCATCGTCTTCCGGGGTAATCTCCCTTTGGACGAAGAGGCGGGGGCCAAACTCGCCCTCCTGTTCAAGCTTCAGGAAAGAGTCGGCGATATGGACCGGGTGGAACTCATGGCCTGGCGGGTGGAGCGCTTCAGCCGGGAGGAAGCGGTCTACTGGCTGAGCCGTACCAGGCAGTTCGGGGAAGCGGCCAACCGGTGGGCGCAGGCGGGTATGCGCACGATGCTCGGCGGCCAGGCGGGGGACAAGACGGTGGTGGCTATGTTGGAGAAGTTGCGCCAATAGGAGATGACAAGGGCTTTATGACGGGTAACACGGATAGGACAGACCTTCGTCTCATTGAGGCTGGTTTTCCCTGTCACCAGGTGGGCGCCGAGACGCAACGGGAAAGGGGAGCCAGTTCCGCTCTGCCACCGCTTTACTACCTCCATGTTTGGTGGGCGCGCCGGCCTTTGACCCCCAGCCGGGCCGCTGTTCTGGCCTCCCTGCTGCCGGCCGGAACCGCCCCGGATTGGTTCCTGCGGCAGTTGGGGATCGAGAAGGTGCAGGCGATCGTTAACGGGGAGCCGTGGACGCTGGTCGGGCGGATTTTAGACCGGGTTACCAAAGATGGTAACGGGCAAGAGTGGTTACCGGTCGATGATGTAGTTCGGCGCGCCTTGGAAAAAGAGGAAGCACGGCGCAAAGGGAATCGTCAGATAATTCATCGGCTTTATGAGGTGGATCCAAGTTTTCAAAATGATCCAGTGGTTATTCGCTGGGCGCGGGACTCTCAGTCACTGCCTGTTCCCTGCCCTGAAACCGGCCGGAAAATTCCTGTTCAAAGACTGTGTGCCGACCCGGCACATGTGAATGAACGGATTGAGTTTGCCAGGTTGGAGCAGGTTAGAAATGTTTTGGGATGCACTCTTAAGTGGGATGCCGAGGACCTTTATGGTTATGCCAGGGCCTATAGTCACCACCCGGTTGTGGCAACCGACTCTTTAACTGTCCATGATCCCACAGCGGGCGGAGGAGCGATTCTGTTTGAAGCCATGCGTTTAGGTCACAGAGTGGTCGCCAACGACTTAAACCCGGTGGCGGTCGTCATTCTGCATGGGACGCTTGATTTTCCCGCGCGATTCGGCCCCTCGCTTTTGGAAGATTTGGCGGGTTGGGGAAGTGTGCTTGTGTCCCATGTTGAAGAAAATATGGCAAGTGTGACGCCGTTTTCCCCTTTGACGGAATCTGAACGCGATGAACTGGGAAACCATTGCGCAAATTGCCCTGAAGTCATTCCAATCTTTAATCAGGATGAATATGACCACACGGGCCTTATTTATTGCCGCCAGGTAACCTGTCCCCACTGCGGGGGCGAAGCCCCCCTTCTCAACACTTGCTGGCTTTCCAAGGAGGGAGAGAAGTGGGGGGTCAGGCTGGTTACGGACGGCCGTCCCCAAGGCGGCCGGGTGCGGTTTGAAACATACCGGATCAAGGGCAGCCGCGGACCGCGCGGTGAAGATCCCGGCTTCGCCACGGTCAACGACGGCGCAGGCACCTGTGTTCATTGCCGTCAGGCCATTCCCGGCGAGGAAATCAAGGCTCAGGCGCGGGGAGAGTCGCCTTGGGGCAAATGGCGGGACCGCCTGTACTGCGTCGTGGCCGTACGCCGTCAACCGAAGCTGGACCCCAACGGCAGGCCGGAGTATTACCGGAGCGGCGAACGGGCGGGTGATATCAAAACCGGGAAGGTTCGTTTCTTCCGCCCGCCCAACGAGCGTGATCTGGAAGCGTTGGCGGAGGCGGAGCGGCGACTTCGGGAAAAGTGGCCGGAATGGGAGAGACAGGGTTTCATTCCCACGGAAGCGATACCCGAGGGCAACGACATGCGTCCCGCCATTTACGGCATGACCCGCTGGTGTGACATGTTCACCCCGCGCCAGCTTCTGGGTCATCTTACGATGGTGGAGGAGCTGAACCGGCTGAAACCGCAAATCCTTCGAGAGTTGGGTCCCGAACGGGGCCGGGCCGTGGTGACCTACCTCCAGTTTGTCATAGATAAAGGCGTGGATTATAACAGCAGACAGACGAGGTGGGAGTACACGCGGGGCATTGTCAAAGGTACCTTCGGTAGACATGATTTTTCCTTAAAATGGACCTTCGGGGAAATGATTTTCTCCGGGCCGAATTCGGGGGCGGCCTGGGCCCTTTCCCAGGTTACCGATGCTTATGCCGGTATTGCGGAACTGATGGCTCCGTTGCACAACAAATTGCAGGGCGGCCCCCCGCCTGTGAGAATTCTGTGCGGAACCGCCGCCCATATGGACGTGCCCGACCGTTCCGTTGACCTGGTCTGCATCGATCCCCCCTACTACAACAATGTACAGTATGCCGAACTATCCGATTATTTCTACGTCTGGCAGCGACGCACCCTGGACGATCTCTATCCCGACCTGTTCCGGCGCCGGCTGACCAACAAGACAGACGAGGCGGTGGCCAATCCCGCCCGGGACGGGTCCGCGCGCCAGGCGGCCCGCCGGTACGAGCGGCTGATGGGCGAGATTTTCGCCGAGTGCCGCCGGGTGTTGAATGAAAGCGGTATGATGACCGTCATGTTTACCCACAAGACCCAGGAGGCATGGGCGGCCTTAACCCGCTCCCTCATAGAAAGCGGCTGGATGATAACGTCTTCTATGCCTGTAGAATCAGAATCAGGCGATTCCACCCACCAGAAGGGTATGGCGGCCGCGGCCAGCTCCATTTTCCTGACCTGCCGGAAGCGGGACATCGGTAACAGCCAGGTGCCCGTTACCTGGAAAGGCTTCGGTGGTACCGGCGTCGCCCGGCAGGTCCGGGTTGCCGTTCGGGAGGGTCTCGATGAGTTCGAGCCGCTGAACCTCAATCCGGTCGACGAAATGGTGGCCGCCTACGGGCGGGCCCTCCACGTACTTTCGCAACAATGGCCGGTTTTGGACGGCGACGAGCCGGTCAGCCCCGTCCGGGCCATGAACGAGGCCAGCGCCGTGGTGGCACAGCACCGGATCTCCCGTTTGACCGAAGGGCGCCTGCAGGTCGACGACCTCAATCCGGAAGCCGCCATGGCCTTGACCCTCTTCGGGATCTTCGGTCTGAATGAATTCTCCTTTGACGCCGCGTTGAACCTTTCCCGTTCCCTGAACATCAGTCTGGAGAACCGGCCGGGCGGCTACCGCGTGGAAGGACGCATGGTCGGCATCAACGACGCGGCCAGGGGTACTACCCGCGCCGGCCCGGCCGCGAACGGCGGTTACCTGGCGCCCCTCGTGCGCCGTGGTTCGAAATTGCGCCTGGCGCTCCCCGGAGAGCGCGATCGCCGGCGGATGGAGAATCCACAGACGGAGTGGGACGTTGTGCAGGGCCTGGTCCTGGCCTACCGGGACGGGGACGTTCCGGTGGCGCGGGCCTACCTGAACCGGCATGCCGAGGCGAAGAAGCAGGTTGTGATGGACGTGCTCTCCGTCTGGGCATCGCACGTGACCGGCGAGGAAATGGGTAAAGAGGCCAAGGCGTTGCTGTTCGGCCTGCGGTAGGAGACGCGTGAGCGGACGGGGAGGCGGTGGGCGGGCGACGTCCCTCTTCTCCCCGTAATGCCCTTGCCCGAAGCGGCGCGGACTGATCCGGTTGGCGGAGGGAGTTGATTACCCCGTGGAGGTCGACGGTTCGAGCGCGGTACCTGTGGTTGCCGGGGCCCCTTCGGCCCTGGAGCGGCTCGCTTTCGCCATCCTGCGCGACGGTCCGCGCTTGCCGGGAGGCCGGTTTGTCGGACTGGAAACAGCGCCGGTGGAACCCTGGCCCCACCAGGCGGTGGTAGCGCGCCGACTGGTGGCCACCTGGCCCTATTCCTACCTCCTGTGCGACGAAGTGGGTCTGGGCAAGACCATCGAGGCCGGACTGGCGTTCCGGTCGCTCTATCTGTCGGGTTTCGTAAAACGCATCCTTATAGCGGCCCCGGCCGGTATTACCGGTCAATGGCACCGCCAGATGGCCAGCAAGCTTTTGCTTTCTTTCGGCCGGGCCCACACCGCGCCCACGGTCGGCCACGAATACCTGTTACCCGCCGCGGAAAGGATAACGGCGGCTTCTCTCTTCGCGCCGGACCTGGTCATCCTGTCGACCGGGCTTTTGGCGCGGGATGAACGTTCCGAAGGTCTGAAGGATGCTCCCGGGTTCGACGTGGCACTGGTGGACGAAGCGCACGCCGCGCGCCGGCGCAATCCTACCCAGGGGGTACGGGTCAACCCCGAATTCGGGCAGCTCTACACGACCATCCGCGATCGCCTGCGTCCCCGGGCTCGCGCCCTGTGGTTGGCCACGGCTACTCCCATGCAGATCGACCCCGTGGAGGTATGTGATCTGCTGGCACTGACCAACCGCGTGGGGGCCTTCCAGTTCGACCCCGGGTTGACGTTGCGGTACTACGATATTTTAGCCAAGCTGGTGGGCGAAGAGAATCCCCACGAGTCCGAGTGGGATTTCCTGCGGCGGGCGGCAAACTCGTTGAGATCCCAGGACCTTCTGTTGTGGGATTTCATCGAGAAACAGGTCATAGACGGGCGCCTGCGTACCACGGTGCGCAGATGGCTGGAGTACGGGGAAACGCCCAGGGGACGGGACCGCAGCTCGATAAGCCGTTTGATTTTCGGCGTATCGCCGCTGTCCCGGGTCATGTTGCGCCATACCAGGGGTCTATTGGACGTCTACCGCGGGCGGGGCGAACTCCGGCAAAACCTCGCCCACCGCCACATCCTGCCCCTGGAGTCGGTCACGTTCAGCCCGACGGAACAGTTCGCCTATGACCGCCTGCAGGCTTATTGCGAGGGGTTGTCCCGGTTGTTGAGCCGGGACCGGAGCAGCCGGACCCGGCAGATGATCAGCTTCCTCCTGAGCTTGCTCCGGTTACGCTTCGCCTCGAGTCTTTACGCGCTCAAAGAGACGCTCCGGCGCCGGCTCGCCAAGGTGGAAGCCACCCTCCGCCAGGAAACGGAGCCGGGTGGGGTTTGGTCAGGGTCTTCGCTGGAGGACTATTTCGATGACGAGGACGAGGACGACGCGAGGGTGGCCGTTTCGTTGTTGAAGAACCGGTCGGGGCCCGACCTGGAATGGGAACGCGGGTGCCTGCGGGAAATGCTGGACGGACTCACGGACCTGACCCATCCTTCGTCCAAAATGGAGATTTTGTTGCAGAAGCTGGATTCACGTCGCGACCGCCGGAGCCGGCGGATCCGGCAGACCGTTGTGTTTACCCGCTTTTACGATACCCTGGCCGACATAGTCACCCGCCTGCGTCGGGCCGACCCCGGGATGCTGCTCGGGTCGTACTCCGGCCGGGGAGCGGAGCTTTTCGACGCCGCCGGCGGCCGGATGGTTGCCGTCGACCGCGAAGAGGTCAAAGAACGCTTTTTGCGCGGTGAGATCGACGTCCTGGTCTGTACCGACGCCGCCGCCGAAGGTTTGAACCTGCAAACGGCCGACCTGCTGGTCAACTTCGACCTCGGTTGGAACCCGATGAAGATCGAGCAGCGTATTGGCCGGATTGACCGCATCGGGCAGAAACACGCCGATATTTACGTTCTTAATCTGTGTTATGCCGGGAGTGCCGAGGAGATCGTCTACGGGCGCCTGTTGACCCGGCTGGCCAATGCCGCCGGGGTTGTCGGCCGGCAGCAGGTATCCCTTTTACCGGTTCTTC
>JAJYZD010000206.1 GCA_021800315.1 Bacillota bacterium
AACACCTATAAAGGTTGGGTGTGTGGATTATCTGCGAAAGGTACCGGCATGGTTGGGGTAATGGACGCCAATGGTAAGCGCATAAGCCGGTTTACTCCAGCAAAATGGTCTGGTTGCAGTTCGACTGGAAGCGCCGCAACATTCCGGGATCGCGGTAACCGGTAAGTCGGGCGGCCGTAAATTGAAGTTTTATGGACTGGGAAGGTGTCTTGCGGATGCCCTATTTCGATCACAGTGCCACCACGCCGGTGAGGCCGGAGGTTTGGGAGGCCATGGCGCCTTTTTTGCGGGAGCGTTTCGGCAATCCGTCCAGCTTTCACGCCTTCGGACGGACGGCGCGGCAGGCTCTGGAGGAGGCCCGGGAAAAAACGGCCGCCCTGATCGACGCCTCTCCGGACGGAATCGTCTTCACCTCGGGCGGCACCGAGGCCGTCAACACGGCCGTCATCGGGGTGGCCCGTTCCCTGGCCGACCGGGGGCGGCACATCATCACCAGCGGTGTGGAACACCACGCCTCGCTGGATAGTGCCCGGGCCCTGGCCGAAGAAGGTTTTGAGGTTACGGTGCTGCCGGTGGACGGATACGGCCTGGTGCATCCGGACCAGGTACGGGAAGCGCTGACCGGCGGGACCATCCTGGTCAATATCATGCACGCCAACAACGAAGTGGGCACCGTTATGCCGGTGGAGGAAATAGGGGCACTGACCAGGGAAAAGGGCATCGTCTTCCATTGCGACGCCGTGCAGACCGCCGGCAAGCTGCCCCTTTCCGTTGACCGTCTAAATGTCGATCTTCTGTCGCTGTCGGCCCACAAGTTCAACGGACCCAAGGGCACCGGCGCACTTTACGTGCGCAAGGGGACGCCGTGGAAGCCCTTGCTGCACGGGGGCTCCCAGGAGAGGGCCCGCCGGGCGGGGACGGAAAACGTGGCCGGCATCGTGGGTATGGGCCGGGCCGCCGAACTGGCCGGGCGGGACATGGAAGGGGAGTCGGCGCGGTGCCGGGTTTTGCGCGACCGGCTGATCGAGGGTATGTTGGGTCTGCCGGACGTCGTGCTCACCGGTCACCCGGTGCGGCGGCTGCCCATGCACGCCAGCTTTTGCCTGGCCGGCGTGGAAGGCGAGGCTGTTCTGCTGGGACTGGACATGAAGGGTATCGCCGCCTCCAGCGGTTCGGCCTGCACCTCCGGGGCGATGGAACCGTCCTACGTGCTCACGGCCATGGGCATCGACGCCCGGCTTGCCCGGGGGGCCCTGCGGCTGACCCTGGGACTGGGGAACACCGGGGATGAGATCGAAGCATGCCTGCGGGAAATCGGCCCGCTCGTGGCACGGCTCCGTTCCATGTCGCCGCTGGCCGGGGCCTGTTAGCCGGCGGGGCGGGACCATGCGCGTAGCGGTGGCCATGAGCGGCGGCGTGGACAGTTCGGTGGCGGCCGCCCTGCTGGTCCGGCAAGGCCACTCGGTGATCGGGGTGACCATGCGGCTCTGGGAGGGGAAGGACGCGGCCGGCGTCTGCTGTTCGGTGGAAGCGGCCGAAGACGCGCGGCGGGTGTGCCGCACCCTGGACATACCCCATTATGTGTTTAATTTGGCGAGCGAGTTCGGGCGTCTGGTGGTCGATCATTTTGTAACCGAATACCTGGCCGGTTTTACGCCCAACCCGTGCCTGGAGTGCAACCGCCACATCAAGTTCGACGTGTTGTGGCGAAGGCTGGCCGGGGCCGGGTTGGAGTTCCTGGCGACCGGGCACTACGTCCGGGTGGGCTTCGACGGCGGGCGGTACACCTTGCGCCGCGGGGCCGACCGGGGTAAGGACCAGAGTTACGTTCTCTACACGCTGACCCAGGAGCAGATGGCGCGACTGGTGTGCCCCCTTGGGGACCTGACCAAGGAGACGGTACGGGGACTGGCCCGGGAGTGGGGCCTGCCGGTGGCGGATAAGGCGGAAAGCCAGGACATCTGTTTTGTGGGCGGAGGTGACTATCGCGAGTTTATCCGGGGACGCCTCAACGGCCCCGTGGCGACGGGACCGTTTCTGGACCGGGAAGGCCGGGTCCTGGGGCGGCACCGCGGCATCCCTTACTACACGGTGGGGCAGAGGCGGGGACTGGGCCTGCCCGGCAAGGAAAGGCTGTACGTGACGGGTCTGGATCCGGCGAGAAACGCCGTGCTGGTGGGTCCGGAAGAGGAGATCCTGGGCCGGTGCCTGGTGGCGGACGGTTTAAACTTCGTATCCTTTCCGCCGCCGCGGGATTCGGCTGGCGCCTTGGTGCAGGTCCGCTACCGGGCCGCACCGTCGCGGGCCGTCCTGCTTCCGGCGGGGGCCGACGAGTTGAAGATAGGGTTTGCAGCCGGCCAGCGCGGCATAGCGCCCGGTCAGGCCGCGGTTTTTTACCGGGGAGACTACGTCTGGGGCGGGGGCCGCATCAAGGCCCGTATCCTTTGAGCCGGCGCATTTTTTAGTGCCGCTCCGGGCATAATGAGGGTGAGAAACGGTGCCGTACTCGAATGTTTCCCGGTTGGAGGCGAAGTTATTGAACTGCCCTGTTTGCGGGGGTAAGGCCATCGGCAAGGTAGGTGTGGATCAGTACTACTGCTGGGACTGTTGTGTGGAATACCGGATCGATAAAGAGGGCGTTCGCATATACGAGGTAGCTGAAGACGGCAGCCTGGTGGCGTTGGATCCGAAGAACGAATTTATCCTGTAGGGTAGGCCGCGGAGGTGGTAGGGATGCGTTCGGAATTCTGGCGGGGCATGGTTACCGGGGGCGTCATCGGCACCATGATCGGGCTGGCCTTATACCAGAGGCATGACGCCGGCCAATGGTCCGGCCGGCGGGTCAGGTCCAGGGCGCAACGGGTCATCAGGGGAGTGAGCCGGACCGTCAACGACTTCGTGCGCCCTTGATGAAAGTCCCGGCCTGGGGGTATGGCGTCTTGCGGGTTGAACCCGGAGACGCCGTCTTCGTTTTCACATAAGATGGTGGTTGGTATTGTCGGCAATTTCCTGGGGGAAATGGTATCCGTCCGGATTCAGGGCGGCCCTGCTGGTTTTGTTTCTGACCGTAGCGTACCTGGCCCGGGCTCTTTTTCTCTCCTTCGTGCTGGCCGCCGCCCTCGCCTACCTGGTCCATCCGCTGGTGACGGCCCTGGAGAGGAGGGGGCACGGCCGGAGCTTCGCGATCTGGCTGTCTTTCGCGGCTTTTGCCCTTGTGGGCGCGGCCCTTGTTCTGTCCCTCCTCCCGGCCCTGACCGCCCAACTGAGCCTGCTTACGGCATCGTTGCCCACCTACGCCGTGCGGGCCGACCGCGCGGCCAATTACCTGGAATCCACGTATTTACGCATGATTCCGGCCGTGTTGACCAAGTATCTCGACCAACGCATCTTTGCTTCGGAGGAAGCCGTGCTGGCCATCGTCCGGCATCTGCTGGACGGCCTGCTGCAGATGGTCAAAATGGTCCTGTGGCTGGCGCTTGTGCCGGTTATCGCCTACTATTTGCTGCGTGACGGGGCCCGCTGGAAAGAACTCGCCGTCGGCTTCCTGCCCCCGGCGTGGCAAGGGGAAGCGGCTTTCCTGCTCGTCCGGATGGATGCGCTGGTCAGCGCTTTCCTGCGCGGTCAGCTGCTGATCTGCGGCGTGGTGGCTCTCCTGAGTTGGGGGGCGCTCGCCCTCCTGGGCGTGGAGTGGGCCGCTGTCCTGGGTCTGTTCGCCGGTCTGACCGAACTTATCCCTTACTTCGGACCTCTCATCGGGGCCGGTCCGGCGGTGGCACTCGCGCTGCTTTCCGGTCCCTGGCCGGCCCTGAAGGTGGTCATCGCCTTCTTGCTCATCCAACAACTGGAAGGTAACATTATCTCGCCGAAGCTCATGGGCGACCGGTTGGGTCTGCATCCCCTGGCCATCATTACCGCCCTGGTGGCCGGGGGCGGCTTCGGACTGGCCGGGCTCCTGCTGGCCGTGCCGGTTCTGGCCTTCCTGACCGAACTGCTCCGCTTTCTGGCCGACGTTGGCCGGCGCGGTACCGCTTGACCCCCGGAGGCATATTTTGTATAATAAACTGACAAAACGTCGCTAAATCGCGTGGGTTCGTTGTCGACAGAAGGCCGACTAAAGGCGGTAATGCCGGCCCCGGGCGGGTCTTTTCAAACGGGGGCCGGAACCAGGATAGGAAGCTTCAACATTTACAGACGGTTTGGGGGAGAGACGCATTGCAAGGCAGGGAGATTAGACAGAAATATTTGGACTTTTTCACCGAAAAGGGGCACCGGGTTCTTCCCAGCGCTTCCCTGATCCCGGAAAACGATCCCAGCATTCTCTGGACGGCCGCGGGCATGGTTCCCTTTAAGCCTTACTTCACCGGTGTGGCCACGCCGCCGGTCAAACGGGTCACCACCTGCCAGAAGTGCCTGCGCACACCCGACATCGAGTCGGTGGGCCGCACCGCCCGGCACCACACCTTTTTTGAAATGCTGGGCAACTTCTCCTTCGGCGACTACTTCAAGGAAAAGGCCATCCCCTGGGCCTGGGAATTCGTCACCGGACGCCTCGGGCTTGCCCCGGCCAGGCTATGGATAACCATCTACCTGGATGACGACGAGGCCTACGATATCTGGCACCGGGTGGTCGGCGTGGATCCTTCCCGCATCGTACGGCTGGGCAAGGACACCAACTATTGGGAAATCGGCGTGGGTCCCTGCGGCCCGTGTTCGGAGATATATGTCGACCTGGGGGAGGACCGGGGCTGCGGACGCGCGGACTGTTCGGTGGGCTGCGACTGCGACCGCTTCCTGGAGATATGGAACCTGGTCTTCATCCAGTTCTTCCGCGACGAGCAGGGCGATTATACCCCTCTGGCCACCAAAGGCATCGATACGGGGATGGGACTGGAGCGGGTGGCCTCTGTCCTCCAGGGCGTATCCTCCAACTTCGACACCGACCTTTTCCGGGAGATCATGGACTATACGGCGGGGGAGATGGGTCTCTCGTACGGGGTTGATCCGCGGACCGACGTAGCTTTGAAGGTCATAGCCGATCACGCGCGGGCGGTCACCTTCGCCATCGCCGACGGAGCCTTTCCGTCCAACGAAGGAAGGGGCTACGTCCTACGGCGCCTGGCGCGCCGGGCCGTCCGCTACGGGCGTCTTTTGGGACGCGTGGACCCCTTCCTGCACCTGGTGGGCGGGGCGGTCATCCGCCAGATGGGCGAGGTCTACCCCGAACTGGGGAAGCGGCGGAACTACGTCCTGGAGGTTATCGAAAACGAGGAGAGGCGTTTTTCCGAGACCCTGGCCCAGGGTACCGAGATCCTGGAGAAAATGATGGACGACGCGCGGGAGCGGGGCTCGGCGGTTCTGTCCGGGGCGGACACCTTCAAGCTCTACGACACCTACGGCTTTCCCCTCGAACTGACCAGGGAAATGGCGGAGGAAAAGGGTTTCACCCTGGACGAGGAGGGTTTCGCGGCCGCCCTGGCCGGGCAGCGGGAACGGTCGCGCAGCAGGCGGGACCGCACCGACTACCTGTCTTCGGCGCAGGACCGTTACCGTCGGCTGCAGGAGCGCCTGGGCGATACCGTCTTCACCGGCTACGACAGCCTTTCCGGTGATGCCCGCGTGCTGGCCGTGTTGAACAACCTGGGCGAGGATATCGGTTCCGCCGGACCCGGCGAGGAAATCGAGTTCGTCCTCGACGTAACGCCGTGCTACGCCGAGAGCGGCGGGCAGGCCGGCGACCATGGATCCGTGACCGGGCCGGACTTGGCCGTCGCGGTTACCGGGGCCTTCCGGCCGGTGGAGAACTTCTTCGTGCACCGGGGCACCGTCGAAACCGGGGTCCTGAAGACCGGCGGGACCGTCACCGTGCGGGTGGACGAAGGCCGCCGCCGCAACATCGCCCGCAACCACACGGCCACCCACATCCTGCACCGCGCGCTCACCGACCTGCTGGGCGAACACGTGCGGCAGGCCGGTTCCCTGGTGGAAGCCAACCGGCTGCGTTTTGACTTCGTGCACCACGCCCAACTGACGGGAGAACAGTTGGCGGCCGTTCAGGACGCGGTCAACCGGGTGATTCTCGCCGGCCTTCCGGTGGACACCGTAGAAACCACGGTGGAGGAGGCCAAGGCCCGGGGCGCCCGGGCCCTGTTCGGGGAAAAATACGGAGAGAAGGTCCGCCTGGTGTCGATCGGCGATTACAGCGTGGAGTTATGCGGCGGTACGCACCTCCGCAATACGGCTCACGCGGGGGTTTTCAAGCTGGTCGACGAAACCGGCGTCGGGGCGGGTTTGCGTCGTATCGAGGCGGCGACCGGGGAAGGCGCCCTGCAGTTGTGGCAGGAAGGGGACGGTGTCCTGACCCGCCTGGCCGGTCTCCTGGGCACCAGACCGCGGGATGTCGCCGCCAGGGTCGAGTCCCTGCTGCAAAGCGCCCGGGACCTGGAGAAGGAAGCCGAGGGACTGCGCGCGCAGCTTTTGCGGCACGAGGTGGACGGTCTTCTGGCCGGGGTCCGGGAAGTCGGGGGTATGAAGGTGCTGGCCGCCAGGGTGGCCGTGCGGGACATGGATGGTTTGCGGGCGATGGGCGACCTTTTGAAGGACCGGCTGGTCAGCGCGGTTATAGTTCTGGGCAGCGCCGCGGCCGGGAGGGTCAACCTGGTGGCTTTCGTGTCCCCGGACCTGGTCAAGCGGGGTGTGCAGGCCAACAAACTGATCAAGGAAGTGGCCGCGCGGGTAGGCGGCAGCGGCGGCGGGCGGCCGGAGATGGCCCAAGCCGGCGGGCGCGACCCGGCCCGGCTTCCCGAGGCGCTGGCGCTGGTGTTCGATGCGGTAGGCCGCC
>JAJYZD010000207.1 GCA_021800315.1 Bacillota bacterium
AATCGGGGCATTGGAAGCCTTCGAAATGTATTACCCGCCCAGGGCATATTTCATGGTATCCAAAATTTCCATTATCATCCGTTCTTGAAGTCCGACCTTGGTGAGGGACAAAACCTCTCTGTCTTTCTTTGAGTCATTCCTCTTGGGGTAGACAGTAATAACCTGCTGTATGTCCGATAAGGCCGACGGCATGTTATCGATACTGAGATGAACACCTTGCTTATCAAGTATTCGGTTTAACAGAGAACACAGCCTCATCGCTAACACGCAATAGAATGCATGGACTTTTATTTTCCGACCGCCAGGTTTAAAACCTCCGGCTTTCAGCCGGACAGCTTTAGCATCTGTTCCTCTGGCCCCGACCAACCCTTCGGGCGGGTACCCCCCTTTAGCCGACTTTCAGTCGGCAGCCAACCCACCTGCTTTAGTAGGTGGTGGTTAAGTGTACACTTCGCAATGTTGTAGGTTATTCCTTGCATCTGCCCCTTCAGATTTAGCCGCTCCATAACTACGCCAAACTCCTTTGAGTCTGGGTCATTGCCTGGATATACCTCATGGAAAAGAGGAATATTGAAATCTGGTGATACCATCATGGCCAACCAAACTATTTTTAAGTCGAATCGTTTCTCCTTGCTGTGCCCTCGCTGTGGCAATTTGCTGTCCGATATAGTATCAGCGTATGTGAAGAAGTTCGTTGTGTCATAAATCAGACAGTAATTATGCAAGCTTTGTAACGAGTTCCGAGAACTCTTATTCAAACTTCGCCCTTCCTCCGGGGATCCTGTGACCGCCGGCATACCCCTTGCCCAGAGTATTTCTGAAAAGATATCTACCCCAAGTACTTGACATGCTGCTTCGGGTAGGGTGTTATGATGGCAAGGTCAATGAGTATGTAGTCAATGAGTTGGGAGTCAATTATATGGCCGGGACCCGGCGTCGGACGCAGAAGGATCAAACGAGAAGACATCTTATAGAAGTTGCCTTGGAGCAGTTTGCCCAAGAAGGCTTGACGACTACCAGAACCGCCGATATCGCCAATGCCGCCGGGGTATCCCACGGGACGGTATTTGCCCATTTCCCAACCCAGGAGGTCTTGGTCACCGCCGTGATAGAGGAATTCGGCGCCCGGGTCTCCACAAGGCTCCATGAACTGGCCGCCGGCAGCACCGGGTTGCGGGATGTGCTGGCGGCGCACCTTCAGGGCTTGAAGGAGTTCGAGGCCTTCTACGCGCGATTGGTGATTGAGCGTCGCCTGCTGCCGGAAAGTGCCCAAAGCACATTCACCTTAATTCAATCGTCCATCTCTTTTCACATCAGCCAGGCAGCCGGGAAGGAGATGGAAGAAGGGACTATTCACCCTTGGCCGATCCACCTTCTTTTCAACACCTGGGTCGGGTTGCTCCACTATTATTTGGCCAACGGCGATCTTTTCGCTCCGGAAGGATCGGTCCTTGAACGCTATGGCGAGGAATTGCTCAACCACTATGTGGGATTGACCGGGGTCAAACGATGCTGAAGGATTATTGAGGAGAGAGGAGGTGAGCGGTATGAAAACGTGCATCGCTTGCGGCATGCCGATGACGGAACCGGCTGATTTTGCGATGGGTGACATCACGAAGGCCTATTGCCGGCATTGTGCCCGGCCGGATGGAACGATGCAGTCCTACGGGGAAAAACTGGATTCCCTGTCCGGCTTCCTGGTCAGGACTCAGGGGCTGGATACGGGAGCGGCGGTTGACGCGGCCAGGGACATGATGGCCAGGCTGCCGGCCTGGAAAGCGTAATGTCCTATAGGGGTGAGGGACCGCTTCCTTCCGGGTAGGTGCGGTCCCTTACACCATCCGCCCCCTCTGCCTCATGATCTCCGTGATGGCCTGGGAGCGGTTTTTTACGCCCATTTTGCGGTAGATGTTGCGCAGGTGGGTCTTAACGGTGTCCACGGCCAGGTGGGTGCGGGAGGAAATCTCCTTGTTGGTCAGACCCAGGGAGAGGTAGTTCAGGACTTCCTCTTCCCGCGGCGTGAGTTCCTGGCCGTCGGCCAGCGGGGAGGGACGGCCCTTGACGACTCCCTGGGCCAGGCGGGTGTAGTCGTTGACCAACTGCCCCATCAGGGATGGATCGATCACGATGTCCCCATGGTACACGCGGTGGATGCATTCGACCAGTTTTTCCTGGCTGGCCTGCTTGAGCATGTAACCGGTGGCTCCGGCCTGCAGGGCCATGCGCACCGATTCCGCATCCTCGTAAATAGTCAGGCAGATGACCTTTATGCGCGGGAAGCCGGCCACGATGCGGGCGCAGGCTTCGATGCCGCTCACCTCGCCCATCTTGATGTCCATCAGGATCACATCGGGCTGGTAGTGCCCGGCGGCCTCGGCGGCCTCGGCGCCGCCGGTACAGGTGCCGACCACCTCAATGTCCTGGTAGGGTTTGAGCATGACTACTAACCCTTCCCGGATCATGGCGTGGTCGTCGACGATGAGAAGCCTTATGTCACCCACCCCGGGTCACCTCCTGCACTCTGGGTGTGGGCACGGTCACCGTCAGGGTGGTGCCCACACCCGGCTGGGATTCTATCCGCACCTGGCCGCCCAGCAGGAGAACCCTCTCCCGGATGCTGGCCAGCCCCAACTGGGGACGTCTTTCCCCGGCCTGCTCGGCCACGTCGAAGCCGACGCCGTTGTCCCGTACCACCAGGACGGTCTGTTCCCGGCCGACGATCAGGATCACCTGGACGCGGGAGGCCGAAGCGTGTTTGACCACGTTGGCCAGGGCCTCCTGCAGGATCCGGTACACGGTTATCTCGAAAGGGGCCGGCAGGCGTTGGCCGGCCCCTTCCAGGGCCAGTTCGAACTGGACGTGGTGCTCTTCCTCGTAGGAATGGAGCAGGGAGCGGATGGCCGGGCCCAGGCCGTGGTTGTCCAGGATCACCGGGCGCAGGTTGTAGACGGCCAGGCGGATATCCTGGATCTGCTGGTAGAGGGAGTCCCGCACCAGGGTTAACTCTTCTTCCAGACCGGCCGGCCTTTCCCGGGCGTCTACGGTCAGGCGCTGCATGCGGTACCAGATGCCGATCAGGGCCTGGATGGCGCCGTCGTGAATCTCGGAAGCGATGCGATTGCGCTCGTCTTCCTGGGCGGTTATGAGCTTGGTCACCAATTGGTGCAGGAGTTCCTCCTTCTGGGCCAGGGTCTCGATCAGGCGGGCGTTTTCCATCGCTATGGCCGTCTCCCTGGCCATGGCCAGGATGATGGAGATTTCCTCCTGGTTGAACCCGCCGCGATCAAAGGAGCGGTCGACCTGCATCACGCCCCGGGGCAAGCCCTGCACCATCACCGGCACCAGGACCATGTAGCTGTAATCGAAATCGGCGATGATCTCCGGCGGCACGTACTGGTCGATATTATCCGGGGTGATCACCAGCGGCTGACCCGAACGCACCACCTGGGTGATCGCGTTGAAGGGCGGTTGTCCCTTCAGGGCTTTCAACCGCTTTTTCAGGAGTTGGTCGTAGGTGCCCACCGCCGCTCCCAGGTCCAGCCGGCGGTCCTCCTCGTTCAGGAGGAAAAAGCAGCAGCGGGCGGAAAACAGGTCCGCGGTGAGTTGGGCCACCACGTGCAGGATCTGGCCGATGTTCATGGTGGAGCTGATGGTGCAGACCGTCTCCAGCCAGACGGAGAGTTTGCGCAGGTTCCGGTCCTTTTGCCGCGCGAACAGCGATTCCTGGATGGTGTCGGCGATGTGCCTGGCCAGGGATGCGGCCTGGTTCAACAGGCGGCGGGCCGTCTCCTCTCCGGTGTGGAAAATGCCGATCTCCATGGTGCCGATGGGGTCGCCCGCCCTCAGGATGACGGGGATGCTGGCATGGGCGGCCGGTCCCAGGAGGGACAGGGGGTTCCGGGGGTCGCCGTGCTTCAGGGATGACAGCAGGAGCCGGTAGGTGCCCCCGTTCACCCGGCCCAGGCCCCGGTCGACCTGCCAGCAGGCCGGTTCGCGGCCCGGACGGGAGAGGACCAGGGCGGCGTGCGCAAACTGGAGGTTGTCCACCGCCGAACGCAAGACGCCCATGATGGCCCCTTCCAGGCGCTTGACCGATTTGAGCGACTGGCCGACCCGGCAAAAAAGAATGAGTTCGGCCGCACCGGACCTGTCCGCGTTGTAGATGACCAGGCCCCTCCCTCCACCGGGATCCTCGAAATTTAATATTTCTTACTATTTGACATCGAAACCGCTTTCCCTGCACAATTGCAGCCAAAATCTTTGGCCCCTGGTGTGGACCGTCACCCTGATGGGTTAGCCCGTCCCGCCGTGGCTACAAACCGTTTTCGACCCAATATGGCTATATACGGGCCGCCTCAACCTCTGTATAATCATTAGGAGGTGGAGTTCTGCCCCGGCGAGCCGGAAGAGGATGAGCCGGAGCCTGCGGGGCGACTGTTGCGGGCGGCCCAACGGCAATCTCCGGCGAAAGGTGCCGGGCTGTTTTGGCGCCATTGCGGCGGACAATCCAGGATCGCGTGGGCGCAAGACGGTCCCCGGGGGCCGGGGAGGCTTGGGAAGAGAGGCTTGGGAAGAGATGATAACGGCGGGCATCGACGTGGGCCACAAGTACACCAAGGTGGTTGTCTGGGACGGGGAGCGGGTCCTGGCCCGGCACTGCCGGTTGACCGGCTTCGAGCAGAAGGAGGCCGCGGAAGCGGCCCTGGCCGCCGCCCTGGGTGACGCCGGCGTACCCAGGGAGCGGGTGGCCGCCGTGGTAGCCACCGGGGCCGGCAAGAGCGAGGTTTGGTTCGCCGACAGCCGGATCACCGAAGTGGGGGCGGACGCCCGGGGAGCCCTGTGCCTGGTGCCGGGAGCCCGTACGGTGGTGGATGTGGGCGCCGAAGAGGGCCGCGCCATCCGCCTGGACGCGGGCGGCCGGGTGGTCGACTTCGCCATGAACGAAAAATGCGCGGCCGGGACCGGTTCCTTTACCGAATCCATGGCCCGGGCCCTGGGCGTCGGGGTGGACGAAATGGGTCCGCTGTCCCTCAAGTCTACCAGGCTCGTGCCCATGAACGCCCAGTGCGCGGTGTTCGCCGAGTCGGAAGTGGTCTCCCTGATCCACGCCCGCACCGCCAGGGAGGATATCGCACGCGCCGTCAACGACGCCATGGCCGGCCGCATTGCCGCTCAAACCAGGCGGGTGGGCGTGGAAAAAGAAGTGGTGCTTGCCGGCGGCGTGGCCAGGAACGCCGGTTTTGTCAAGGCCCTGGAGGAAGACCTGGAATTGAAGGTCGTTATTCCGGAGGCACCGGAGTACGTGACGGCCCTGGGGGCGGCCTGCGTGGCCCGGGAAAGGGCGGGAGGGAAGGGCAATGGCTGAGGCGGCGGAGAAGGAATTCTGGCGTTGGAAGGAATACAACTGGCATAATCCCGATCTCGACTGGCGTTCGGCCGAAATCGTTGCGGCGGGCGTGGACGTGGGCTCGGTCAGTTCCCAGGCTGTAATCATGGCCGACGGCGAACTCTATGCTTTCGCCAGCATGCGCACCGGCCCGGACAGCCCGGCCAGCGCCGAAAACGCCTTTAACTGGGCGATCGCCGGCACCGGCCTGACCCTTCCCGACGTCCATTGCACCGTCGGTACCGGCTACGGACGGGTCAACGTACCGTTCGCCCACAAGACCGTCACCGAGATCGCCTGCCACGCCCGGGGGGCCAACTTTATCTACGGACCCGCGGTAAAGACCGTGCTGGACATGGGCGGCCAGGATTGCAAGGCCATCCGCTGCGACGAGAAGGGCAGGGTGACGTCCTTCCTGATGAACGATAAGTGCGCCGCCGGCACCGGCCGGGGCATGGAGGTATTCGCCGACCTGCTGGGCGTTTCCATCGAGGACGCCGGGGAGATGTCCCTGCGGGTGGATTCGGAGCCGGAGCCGGTTTCCAGCACCTGCGTCGTCTTCGCCAAGACGGAGGCCATCGGGCTCCTGCGGGCGGGCTGGTCCCGCGAGCGGGTCCTGGCCGCCTACTCTTCGGCCATGGCCCACCGGGTGGTCGCCCTTCTGGAAAGGATCGGGGTGGAACCGGAATTCGCCGTCACCGGCGGCATCGCCAAGAACGCCGGAGTGGTGCGGCGCATCGAAAAGGAACTGGGTGTGAAGGCGGCCCGCACCAGCTACGATACCCAGATAGCCGGAGCGCTGGGGGCGGCCCTGTTTGCCCGGGCCCTGGCCCAAAAAGGCAAGTAGGCGGGGGGAAAGGCGATGCTGGCCAACTACGGGTATCAGGACGGCTCGGGGGAATTCTTCATCACCATCGACACCGGCTGGTGCGCGGCCTGCGCGGCCAAAGGGTGCCAGGCGGCCTGCCCGGCCGGGGTGCTGGAGGTCGGCGAGGACGATTACGGGGACATGGCGGCCTCGGTGCGCGAGGAACACCGCCGAAAGGTCAGGTACTCCTGTGCCCCCTGCAAGCCGGGATACCGGGGTAGCCGGCCGCCGTGTCAGGAGGCCTGCGCAGCCGGAGCCATCCGGCATTCCTGGTAAGGCGGGGCGAAAGTCGCGGACCGGCCGGGCGCCGTACTCGATAGCGGGAAAGGAGAAGAAACATGGTGAACATCGCGGTACTATTGAAGCAAACCTTTGACACCGAGGCCAAAATCACCCTGACCGGCGACGGGGGCATCGAATCCCAGGGCGTTAACCTGATCATGAACCCCTACGACGAATTCGCCCTGGAAGAGGCCCTGCGGATCAAGGAGAAGACGGGTTCCGGCGAGGTCGCGGTAATTTCCGCCGGAGGACCGCGC
>JAJYZD010000208.1 GCA_021800315.1 Bacillota bacterium
GGGCAACGCCCAATGGCAGGAGACTATCAAGAAGTTGTCCCGGCTTAAGTTTGTGCTTCATCAAAAGAAACGGCGTTTAAGAAACCTGCGGCACAAGCTGGCTGCCGTGGAACGGGATATAAAGGCGAACAAATACCGGATCTGTTTCGGTGGACGCAAGCTGTTCAAAGCGCAGTACAACCTGGAAGGCAACGGATACGCCAATCACGAAGCGTGGGTCCGCGACTGGCGGGAAACCCGGTCGAGCGGTTTTTTCATCATCGGTTCCAGGGACGAATCCTACGGTAACCAGAGTTGCACGTATAGTACTGATGGCAGCTTGCGGGTGCGCGTGGTTAATCAAATGACAGACAGGTATGGTGTTTACATCACGATCCCGGGCGTTGTTTTCCCCTATGGCCAGGAGCAGTTGGATGACGCCCGTGAATTCGCAATCATCCGTGGTAAAAACGGTCTGTCCCGCAAGGTTTACGACCGGGCGATCTCGTACCGGTTTGTGAAACGGGCAGGCCGCTGGTACGTTCACGCGAGTCTGGAGCGCAATGACCCCGCCCCGGCAACGAGACGGGATAACGGAGCGCTCGGTATGGACCTGAACTACGGTTTCCTGGCGGTGGCTGAAGTGGACCGCTTCGGCAATCCCCTGGCTGAATGGAATATTCCCGTGCCGATGCGCGACCGCACGGCGAACCAGATCAACGCCGCCCTGGGCGACGCGTTGAAAGAAGTCATGGAGTTGGCTGTCGCCTGGAACCAGCCGGTGGTGATGGAATCCCTGGACTTCGATAAGAAGAAACGTTCCCTCGGTGAGAAGGGCGGCCGTTATTCCCGGATGCTCTCGGGACTGGTTTACGCAAATTACCACAAGATGGCCGAATCGGCGGCGGGCCGGGCGGCGGTGGAACTGATTCCGAAGAATCCGTTCGCCACGTCGGCGGCTGGTCAGGTGAAATTCATGCGCCGGTACGGTCTCGGTTCGCACGGCGCCGCGGCCTGCGTGATTGCCCGGCGGGGGCTGGGTTTCAATCTGGAAGGTCCCGCCGCAAGCGGCGCCATGATCCTGCCGGACCGCCTGCGCGTAAAGCGCGGAGTCTATTGGCTCCAGGTATGCAGGCGTCTTAAGACAGTACGGTTCGGAGACAGAATAAGCTTATTTTATGCCGACAGTTTCTGATATTTGATCCTTCTCCTTTCTGCGCCGGTGAATCCGGGCAACGGTAGCGGCACGACCCACCTACGGTGGGTACCCCGTCCGGACAACCGCGAGTATGACCGGAACCACGTGCAACTATCGGTCCGGAAGTAACCGGCGCAAGAACGCAGCACGCTCAAACAGGGCGGTTGGGGCGGGAGACGGCGTATTGCCGGACAAGAGACGTTTCCCATCCTTTCAGGCACCGGCTGGATGAACCGGGTGGATCCTTCGTCCGGGGAAGTACGGCCCTGGATGTGACCGATTCGTTGAAGCCTGCTTGCGGGTGCAAGTCTGCGGGCAGTGCGGATGAGTCGGTTCCAACGGCGGGTGTAACTCCCGTCTGCGAATCGCGGGGAAAACCGTTCGCCCCGCGTCGGTCAAAGATAGTCTATTCGTGGCAAACCTTTGGCCGTTACGTGCCGTTGTAGTCTATTCGTAGCAAAACACAGTATTGTACATGCTTGTCCATGTGCTTAGGAACGGTACGACATCGACGGTGAAGTCTTGAGTCTGGCCCGGTACCACGCCGGGCAGGCCGGCCTGGAGGGCGTGGTCACCTTCCAGGAAAGACCTGTGTCGCAGTTGGGCTCCCGGCACCGGTACGGCTGCCTGGTCTGCAACCCGCCCTACGGCGTCCGGCTGGAAGACGCGTCCCGGGTGGAGCGGCTGTACCGGGAAATGGGGGGAGTCTTCGGCCGCCTGGATACCTGGTCGTATTACATCCTGACCGCTCACCCGGAATTCGAGATGCTTTTCGGCCGCCGCGCCGACAAAAAAAGAAAGCTCTACAACGGCCGCATCCAGTGCAACCTCTACCAGTATTTCGGCCCCCGGCCGCCCCGCCGGGGGATCCTTCCGGGGGAGTCCCTAGCCCCGGGGCTCCGTATGGGCCCGGTAGCGGGGCCGCTCCGGTAAGGACGGTTTCCGGTACAAAAAGGTGAGGACGAACAGCAGGGCGCCGGCCAGGGGAGCCAGGGCCAGCCAGAGGAACATGGTCGCCAGGCCGGCGGACTGGACCAGGAATCCACCAATGACGGGTCCCAGCAGGGTTCCCCCGCCCAGGGCCGTGCCGAACAGGCCGAGAGCCGAACCCCGGAGACGGTCGTCCACGTGGTCGACCACAAAGGCGTTCAGGCTGGGGTAAGCGAGGCCGTAACCGATCCCGTAGACTACGGCGGCGGTCAGCAAAAGCCCGGGGCCGCGGCTTTCGAAAACCAGCCCCACGGCGAGGGAGGACAGCACCAGGGCGGGAATGATGATCCGGTGGCGCCCGTAGCGGTCGGCCAGGTGCCCGAAGGCGAGGCGCACACTGATGATGGCGGCCGCGTAAAGGGCGAAGTAGACGCCCGCCACGGCCGGGTCGGGCCAGGAGAGGGTGAACAGCGGCAGGAAGGCGAAAATGGCCCCCTGGGTTATCTGGCAGGAAAAAAAGGTGACCGTCGGCACCCAAACCCTGTGATCGCCGAAACTGGACAGGGACGCGCGCAGGGTCTTGGTTGCGGCCGGGGCCGGGGAACACCTGGTCTCCCGGATGAGCAGGGAGAGGCCCAGGGCGGGGAGGGCTATCGCGGCCGGCCAGAGAACGAAGGGCCACAAGGATGACGGCCGGGTGCCCATGACCCGCTCCGCGAGCATGGGCGCCAGGATCAGGGCCAGGCTGATGGAACTCATGTAGTTCCCGGTGCTCTGGGAAAGACGGCCCGGCGGCGCGATATCGGCAATAACCACCATACCGGCGGTCACGACGAAGGATATGCCGATGCCATGCACCATGCGCAGGAGAACCAGTCCGGTCAACGAGTGGGCGAACGGGTAGGCCAGCGGCAGCGCGGCCAGGACCAGGGAGCCGGCGACGACGAAAACGCGCCGGGACCAGCAGTCCATGAGCCCGCCCACCAGGGGCCGCAGGAACACGGAGGTGACGGAAAAGGCGCCGACGGCCACGCCGATGGCCACCTGGGTATACCCGGCGTCCTTCATGTAGACCGGCAGGAAGGGAATGAAGAAAAAGTTGCTGGTGTACGCCAGGAAGGTGATCAGCGAGATCAGCACGAAGTCTCTCCGGTAGCCGCGCGGGGAGTCCATCTTCCCCACCTCTTTTACGTTAACGTTAAGGTTATACGTATTATACACCATGCTTTACGTTAACGTCAACGTTATCCGGGAAAATCTTTGGCGGGGTTACGGCACCCGAAAGGCAGGCCGGTGTTGGAAGGAATTTCTTTGGCTTCTGTCGAACGGATAGGCGGGAAAATGCGCGGACCGTCGGGCCCGCGAACCGGGGGGGATGTTCCATGGGCGGGAGCGGGTACAGGATAACCGTCCTCGTCGAAAACACCGTCGGCGTCGCCGCCGGACTGATCGGGGAGTTCGGGCAGTGTCTGCTCATTGAAACAGAGGGTGGAAAGATACTGTTCGATACCGGGGGCAGAGGCTGGCTCGTCAACAACGCCCTGGCCCTGGGCATCGATCTCAAGACGGTTGACGCCCTGGTCATGAGCCACGGCCATTTCGACCACAGCGGAGGCATGCAGGCTTTTCTGCGCTTGAGGGGCCGGCTGCCGGTTTACGCCCACCCTGATTTTTTCGCTCCCCGCTTTAACGCTGCGGGCAAAAACCCGTACATCGGCGTGCCGTTTTGCCGCGAAGAACTGGTGAGTTCGGGGGCGGATTTCGTTTTTACGCAGGAGCCGGCCGAAATCAGGCCCGGTGTCTGGGTCAGCGGCGAGGTGCCCCGCAAGACGGATTTCGAACCCGGGGACAGCCGCCTGTACACCCTGAGGGGGGAGGAAAGGATGGCCGATCCCTTCCGGGACGACATGAGCATCTATTGCGTCACGCCGCTGGGCCTGCTGGTAGTCGTGGGCTGCGCCCACGCCGGGCTGGTCAACATCATCGAGCACGGGCGGGAAGTTACGGGCCTGGCCAAGGTGTACGGCGTCCTGGGAGGGACCCATCTGGGTATGGTGCCGCCCGCGCAACAGGAAAACACCATCGCCTATCTCCGGAATCTATCCCCGCAATTCATCGCTGCCAACCATTGTACGGGACTGGCCATGATAGTCCGGCTGGCCTCCCTCTTCGGGCCGGTTTTCCGTTTCGCCCCGGCGGGGGCGGGCTTTACCCTGCCGGCGGAATAATGGAATAGCGGGGGGAAGACCGGTCGCCGGTGGCTACCTCCGTCAGGGCGGTTTCAGCCGGGCGCGACTGTCGCCGTCCTTCCGAAGGCCAGCCGGTCGGCGAAGAACCGGGTTCCCTGGTGACTGGTCTTGCGTCCAGGGGCAAAGACGGCGGCACGCGGAAAAGGGTATCGGCGTTTTCCGGCCCGAACCGGCCGGGAGCGAAAGCCTGGTCCTGGAAAGCGGCAGATGGGGGGGGTGGTCTTGTTGCAGTACCGGATAGAGGAGATCGCCAAGCGCACGGGGATGACCAGGCGAACCCTCAGGTATTATGAGGACCAGGGCCTGTTGGCCCCGCCGGTCCGGAGCAGCGGTGGCTTTCGCCTTTACAGCGAGGAAGACGTGGTGATGGTCAACCGCATCAAGGAACTGCGGGAGACCATGGGCTTCAACCTGGGCGAGGTAAGACAGATCCTGGAGTTGGAGCGGATCGTCGACTATTTGCGGGAACATTGCCGGGAGATGCCGCCCGGCCAGCGTCTGGAACAACTTAACGGGGCCATGCGGGACGCGCAGGCTCTTTTGCAACTGGTGGATGAAAAGGTTCAGAGCATCAATAAACTGCGGGAGTTCTGGGAACACAAGATGGAAAAATACCGGGTTTACCACCGGGAGCTCCTGGAACTGCTGAAAAAGGAATAGCCGTGCGCGGAGTCGGCCGGGGAAGAGTCTCCGTGAACGAGGTTGACTTCCGGAAAACGTCGACCCGGGTCCACGTCGTGGCAACCAACCACGGGAACGCAACGGTCCAATTCATGGCCAACGCCAAGGCATGTCTCATGTGGGCTCGAAAATTAGTTGACAGGTGACCGTCAGACCGTGATCCCGATCTGGAGGGGGTCCGCCTCTAGCCGAACTTCCCGGGCTTGGGCATTTCGCGACCCCTGGACAGGCCCTTGGCACGGTGGGGCTATCCGCTCCCGCTGGCCGGGACCGTCAACATATTTCTGAGACATGCCAACGCCAATGCGAGCTTGGTGGCCAACGCGGGGAACACCTTACCCGGCATGGAAGGTTGAGGTTGATTTCGCCATCCCGGCACGGGGGGGCACGCCAATTTTGTGAGCAAGCAAATGACAGATAATGATCAAAGAGCCTTTTGAGGGAGCTCATAGTTGTTGGTCCGGTAGCGGCGCCAGAAATCGTCGAATCTACCGCTGAGCACGTTGCATCGCAGGGCGATAATGGCGTCAGCGCCAGTGGTGCTCCAGAACATGCCTGACTGTTTGAGGCGGTGTCCGATGACCGACTTGCATCCAGCTTCAACCACCCCTGAAGCCACGCATAGGCCCCTGGATCGAAAATCGGCGTATGCCATGCGGTGTCGGTTATTATTGAAATAATTGAATTCGTTGGATGCATGGGTGCCGACATCTCCGGACCTGGCGATGTAGGGACGGATCGAATCCAGGACGGCGTCGAGGAGGCCGGCTTCCAGATCGTCGTGACGATCGGCAGCCCATTTTTTAGCCAGGTCGGTTCCGGGTCGATAGATGACAGCGGCGAGGTCGCTGAGGTGCTCTTTGGCGTGGTACACGTCAATAATTTGGCCAGCATCGGGAGCTATCATTGCGGGCGTCGACGGAACAGGTATTCCCATGCGTCCAAACGAATTGGCCGGACGACCCGGCAAACAAGCCGACGGAACCGCCGAAACCAGGGAAGGAAAAGAATGTCGTTTGGACGGCTGATTCCCGCGACCCTAAAGGCCGCCCGGTCAAAGACAAAGGGTCGGCTACATATTCCGCAGCCATAGAAAGCTGTGTGTGGAAGGACACCTCCGACGAGATACCTCCCTTCGCCCAACGCGTGGTACGCGAACTCACCAGGCGCGGCTTCTTTCTCGGGAAGCGGCAGATTTTTATGGACGACGGGGCTCCGTGGATCTGGAACATCAAAGTTAAATGCCAGTAGGGGCCATGGCCTTGTGCACCGGGCTCATTACAATGACATCCTGATCTGCCACATTTTAGGCAACGCTCCGTTAATGATAACGTGGGCGGTAACGACGAAGGAGTTTCACCCGTACCGCCCGGGTTCGTTTTAATTTTTACGAAAGGAGGATCGAGGTATCGGGCGGCGGAAAAAATTGTTGCCGTTGGCGAGGAAATCTGGTAACATCTAACCAACGGCAAAGGCCCGTTGGCGAGCGAGGAGCACGCTTACGGGGCAGGCCCGGAACCCGTGTGTCTCCTCCTTTGCATGGGCCGGAGAAAGTAAAAGGGGACTTAGAATGGCGGCGCTCACCGGAATGAGGGCCGGGGAGCGGTCGGTCTTGGAGGCTTTGCGCTCAGCGACGATGTACCACCGTTGAGAGCCTTGAGGGGCCTGGACTTGCAGGCTGGGTAATTGAGGCAGAATCGT
>JAJYZD010000209.1:0-3089 GCA_021800315.1 Bacillota bacterium
TCATTGATCAGAAAGGCGCAGTGTACACCGGCGTAAGGAACCCATGGAGCTTTGGGAGTCCGCTTGCCGTGGATGGCATCAATCAGTAATTGTTTCGCCATCATCCTACCTCCTGTTTGAGATACTCAGACCCGGCCCGTGCCACGCGCGACATCTCAACCCGGCAAAGCCTTCACCCCCCTCCCAACCCGTACCTGAAAACCAAGGCCCGGTAATACTCCTTAAGTGCACAAACATTACACTTGTACTAAACATTATTTGAACAGACACTTCTCCGGTTGACCCGATTGTAATCAGCCATTCCCCTGCTGTAAACCGGTTCGCCGTGACTTGCTAATTTATACCGGCTAATGGTGGCAAAAGATGTTTGAACGGCATATAGCTGGCAGTTTCCCGGGTGGAACGAGCAAAGAGAGGCACCCGGGGCGTGGCCGCTCTGGAAGACGACCGCGCCGCCAACCCGCCCGCAGCCCTGCGAACCGGGAGGGTGAATCGCGGACGGAGAGAAAAAAAGAGGGAGGAACCGCCGACGTGGCAACCTCCCTTCAGGCCCAATCCGACCGGCCGGCCCCCCGTGCGGGGACACCGTTTGCCATCCTCTTGCCCGCCGACAGAATATGAATCGCGGTTTTCAGGGCTTGATAGGCATTGGGAGCATAACCGGTCGCTCCCAAACGGTTGGAAATATTGCTGGTAACCGTGCAGCCCCCTACCATTATTTTAGTATCCGGTTTAGCATCCTTTATATGCCTGATTGTCTCCTTCATATTCATCAGAGTGGTTGTCATCATTGTCGACAGGCAGATGATGTCAGGCTCAATCACTCTCGACTGAATAAGGAATTTCTCCACAGGTACATCGCGACCTAAATCATAAACGTCAAAACCGGAAGTCTCCAGCATCATCTTTACAATATTCTTACCGATATCGTGAATATCGCCGCATACCACCCCGATTATCACCTTGGCGCGAAGTCCCACATCCCTTTTTTGAACATGAGGTCGAAAGAGATCCAGCCCAAGATACAGCACCTCCGAGCACAGGAGCATTTCGGGGATAAAGTAAACCTGCTCCTCGTACAAGCGGCCGACTTCCTGGATTCCCGGTAAGAGACCGTCGAAAATGGCACTGTTTACGTCAAAACCGCTGGCAAGGCATTCCTTGGCCGTATTCAACATTTCGTCGCCGTCAAAATAGATGACGGCATTTCTCAACCGGTGGAGAAGGCGTTCGTCCTCTTTTTCCCATAAGGACATGCTTTTCCCTCCATTTAAGCCAAATCCCTTGCAGACGAGCCCTACCGCCGTTTCCGGCGAAACGGCTATTGCTGGATTAACCGGTTTTGTTTGAATAATTCGATAAAACTGATAATGAATCTGAAATCCGCGTCGCTAAACTCACGGGCCGCCCGTAAGACCGATTGCACTTTCGGATCGCCCAGGGTTTCCAAAACATCGCTGCTGAGACCGGCAACCAGGTCCTCCACGTTTTGCCGTTCCATCAGCAGGTAGCCTACCGACGTGCATAACTCCCTGGCCAGAGACTCCAGCGTCTCCAGGGAGGGCATCGTCTGGCCGTTTTCGATCTGGCTGACCAGACCGGAGGTGACGCCGGCCCGGTCGGCCAGGGCGGTCGCGGTCAACCCCTGCATGGTGCGCAACTGATGTACCCGGCGACCAAGCTGGTTCGCGTTTTCCCCTGCCAAGAAATAACCGATGGTAACATTCAAAGCGGCGGAAAGTTTCTTGAGTTCATCGAGCCCGGGAGCAGCCTCGCCATTCTCGAACTTTCGCAACGTGACCATCGGAAGATCACTGATTTCAGCCAGGTCCTCGGCCGACAGACCCCTGCTCTCCCGAATGAGACGGAGCTTTTCGCCGGTGACCGCATCGTCCGTGTCACCCACCAGGTAGGCGACCGAAATATTCAGTTCCTCACTGATCTTTTTCAGCATAGAAACGGAGGGGTTGCGAATATTCCTTTCCACCGCGCTCAGAAAGGAAGGGGATATATCCAGGCGGCCGGCCAGATCGGTAAGCCTGATCCCCCGCTCCTTGCGAAAGTCCCGAATCCTTTGCCCGAGTTGTATCGGTCCCACCTCCCGCCAAGGCTGAAAGCCGGTTTCCGGAGCAAGCCGCCGGCGCTGTTCTTTCCTGTCCCCGCCCGGCCATGCCGGCTGCGCGGCGACCCGGCTTATCGGCCGGCGTAACGCTACCGCTGTATCTTCGTAAAGTAACCATAAGGCAAACGAGGCAAATTTGCAAGTGGAATTTATAGCTATAATTATACAATACAGTTAGATATTATGAAAACAAACTTGCCGCCGTCGACATTTTCCGAGCATGGATCAACGGGATTTCCCGGACGAGGACACCCTGCCGCCACCAGGCGGCCCTGGGTCCAAGTCACAATCAAGCGAATTTGATCGAATATCCTTCCTATTTAAAAGTAATGACCACGTCTTTCGGTATGGCGCCCCCTAGTTCAACCTGAATAGCCTTTATGATGGCGCACGGTACGGGACAGTCCGGATGTTTCAATTTCCGGCTGGCGATAACGTAGATCAGTGATTCATTCATTTTCCCGAACACGCCGTGGCTGCAATCAATGCATTCCATTTCCTGGTTGAGCATTCGAAGATCTTGGCAAGCGCTTATTATTTCCACCATAACCTTCATTTTCTCTATCTTTTGCACGCGGACAACGCTGGTAAACCCGCACGCACCGGCGAGAACCTTGGCTTTAACCAATCCCATTCCCCCTAACCCGGACAAGCCGGAACCAAAAAGGATTTTAGACCTGTCCCGTAGAAGTAAAAGCCGTTACGGCAAGTCGCCGATATGGTGCTTCGCACGCGCTTATTTCACCCCATTGCGAGGTTAAAGCGCTGACCTGGATAGAGAGCGGCTTAAAGTTACAAGTCCGCTTGGCGTAGGCTGGCTAGTTGACCGGGCCTCAAAAGTAAGTTCCTGCCATTTTTCGAGCATCCCAGCCTGTCCTTGCCCTAAGACAACCGGTCCGCCACTATCTATATACCATATCGCCGGCCTTCCTTCAAGAGGGTGCCGTCACGACGCGTTGGAACCGGA
>JAJYZD010000209.1:3099-6736 GCA_021800315.1 Bacillota bacterium
TCCCCCGCGCTCCCCGGTCAAAAGCCTCCCGGCGGACAGGCCGGCCAGGATCAGGCCCTGAAAAGCCGGGTGACCACCCGGCTTTTTCTTTTCCCGCCCCTGCCGTGCCGCAACAATACCGTGACAGCCTCACCAGCGGCAGGAATTTCCCACCGGCCAGAGAATTTCAATTCCAAAGGGCATCTGTTGCCATATATTGCCTCATTAGCGCGTAAGATGTACCAACGGCTTCCCGGAGGTGACGGCTTTTGGCCAAAATCCGCGTGGGTATTCCGGGCGCTCTCATGTACTACCTGTATTTTCCCCTCTGGCAGGTCTTTTTCAACGAACTGGGCGCGGAAGTGGTGACTTCCGGGCGCACGACCAGGGTCCTGCTGGATCACGGCGTACGCGAAGCCCTGGCCGACGCCTGCGTACCCGTAAAGGTCTTTTTCGGCCACGTCATGGCCCTCAAAGACAAGGTCGACTACCTGTTTATACCGCGCGTGGTCTGCTTAAACCGGCGCACCGTGTATTGTCCCAAGTTTCTCGGGCTGCCCGACATGATCCGGCACTCCCTGCCCGGGTTGCCGCCGATCATCGACGAACGGATGGACGTCCGGGCCGGACGTGCCGCGCTGTTCCGCGCCTACCGCCGGATCGGCTCCTCCCTGGGCGTCGGCCCGCTGCTGGTCGTGCGCGCCCTGGCCCGGGCCCGCCGGGCCGACGCCCGCTATCACAGCCTTCTCCTGGACGGCTGGCGGCCTCCCGAGGCCATGACGGCCGTGCCGGCCATGCCCAAGGAGGGCCGGAAACCCGATCTGACCTTCGGCGTACTCGGCTATCCCTACGCCGTCTACGACGACTTTCTCAACGCCGGACTCCTGGAGAAGCTGAAACGTCTGAAGGTGCGGGCGTTGACGGCGGAGAACCTGGCCCCCGGGCGGCTGGCCGCCCAGACCTACGATTATTCCAAGCGGCTTTTCTGGACTTTCAGCGACCAGGTGCTGCGGGCCACCCACTTGCTCTTCGAGGAAGGAAAGGTGGACGGCATCATCCACGTCAGCGTATTCGGCTGCGGACCAGATTCCATCACCGACAAGATGATGGAACTGAAGGCCAAGCTGCACCGGGCCGTTCCCTTCATGACCCTGATCATCGACGAGCATACCGGTGAAGCCGGCCTGACCACCCGTCTGGAAGCCTTCGCGGACATGGTCCGCCGGCGTAAGGAGACCGTACCATGTTCAAGGTGACTTTTCCCCGCATGGGACAAAGCTACCTGGCCTTCCAGATGCTGATGAACGATCTGGGTCACGAGGTGGTCCTACCGCCCCGTCCATCCAAGCAGACCCTCGACCTGGGGGTGCGCTACGCGCCGGAATTCGCCTGCCTCCCCCTGAAGATCCTCCTGGGCACCTACCTGGAGGCCCTTGGCGCGGGCGCGGACACCGTGGTGACGACCGGGGGGATCGGTCCCTGCCGGGCCGGTCTCTACGCCGGCCTGCACGAAAGGATCCTGGCCGACCTGGGTTACCGGATGAGGATGATCGTCCTGGAGCCGCCCCGTTGGCGTCCCCTGGAATTCATCCGCCAGTTGCGCCTCCTGAACCAGGCCCACCTCTCGCTGCGCGCCTACTGGGAGGTGATCAAAAAGGGCTGGGGCAAACTGAGGGCCCTGGACAACCTGGAGAAGCTCTCCCACCAGGTCAGGCCCCGCGAGATCCGGCAGGGCGACACCAACCGCGCGTACGCCCGCGCCGTGTCCATGATGAGCGAAGCCTATACCCCCGCGGCCATCCTGGAGGCGGAGGCGGCCGCCGCCGCACTGCTCCGGGCCGTACCCCAGGACCCGGTCCGGCCGACGGTTAAAGTCGGCATCGTCGGCGAGATCTACGTCCTTTTAGAGCCCGCCGCCAACCTGGAGATTGAGGAGACCCTCGGCCACCTGGGGGTGGAGGTGGAACGATCCATGTTCCTCACCGGCTGGACCCGCGACAACACCTGGACCGAAACCACCCACGGCCTCACCGTCCGGGAGGCGGCCATACCCTACCTGCCGGAGTTGATCGGCGGCCACGGGCGGGACTCCCTGGGCCACACCGTCCTCTACGCCAAACGGGGCTTCGACGGAGTGATCCAGTTGGCCCCCTTCTCCTGCATACCGGAAATCGTGGCCCGCACCATCCTGCCGCGGGTGAGCAGCGACTGGAACATCCCCGTGCTGACCTTTTTCCTCGACGAGCAGACGGCCAAGGCGGGCATGACCACCCGGCTGGAGGCCTTCGTGGACCTGCTGCAGCGGAAGAAGGAGCTTTGGCGGGAGACCACCCCGGCTCCCCCAAAGGGAAGGTATTTCACCTGACCAAAGGCGGTGGCGGGCCGGTAACCGCCTTTGGGCACGTTTTGCGGTTTGCTCCGGCTGGCCAAAGCTCCTTGTCGGCACTCAATCGACGATTTCGCGCCAACGATTGTTGGCGTTTCGTAACAGGCGGGCAATTACAGTATTGGCCGTTAATTGACTTTTACGAACATTCATGGCATCCGCCTCCCGGACGGCGGCATCCATTGCGGTCTGAGCCAACAATCGAGGAACCGATAACCCGGCATTATCACCTACGGCAGGCACCTGGACGGGAAACAGCAAATCGCCCTCAACGGGTCGCAGAGCCGCCGCCGGCAGATCCTTCACCGCAATGAAATGCCGGTCTTCGAAAAGGGATTCCACCTGTCGCAAAACAGACCCGAAAAGAGGGTTCTTCCCACCGTACCGCGCGCGGGCAACCAGCAGACTCCGGCCAACCAGGAAATTCAGCATTTCCTGAGCCAGGGCGGCCCGCACATTTTCCTTTTCGATCCGCCGGCCCGCCCGTAAAGGAACGGTCTCTTCCTCCGCGATCCGTTCCAATTGCGCCCGCAGGCTTTCGCTTGCGCAATCGGTCAAAATCTCCGTTTCCGCGAGTTCCAAATCCTTCAGGTCGTCCAACGACTTTATCAGACGAACGTTCCGCGTACCGTCGGAGGAACGGCAAAGCGCGGCATATGCTGCCATCTCCCCGTCAGCCGAACCGGGAAGCGCAACGGCCAGACGCCGGATGCAGGCAGGGAGACCGAACCGGGTGAAGGTATCCAGGACGGCATCGAAGAAGGGTTCTCCGTACGAAGCAAAATGGACCCGCGTGGACCCGTCTCCCAGGCCCTCCTCGTACAACCGGCGTGAGACCGTAAGAAGGCTCCCTTCCGGCACTTCCTCCACCCCGTACAAAGTCAGCACGGGTTTCCCGGGGTCGGCGGAAGAAACGCAACCCAGATCCCGAAGATACCTTGATGCGCTCAAGGTCCGCCAGATTCCCTCAAGGTTCACCGGGGCCCTGGTAAGGTCGTTCTGACGCCTATAGATATCATAGAGAACCCCGGGGGGAATCTCCATACTGTCCGTCCGCCGGCGCTGTAATTCGATGCGTTCCCGGACCCTGTCTTCCAATTGTCCGGGAGTCAGCTTCCCTTCCGCCAACTCCTCGAATTCATCCGGAAGAACCGGTAAAAGGGATACCTGCTGCCGGCCGACAACCCCGGCGGCATTGGCCAGCCGGGTCAACAGGCGCCCGTAGACGATCTCCTCGGCACTCCCGGCATAACACAGATTAAGAACGTAAAT
>JAJYZD010000210.1 GCA_021800315.1 Bacillota bacterium
GTGTTTACCGGCAGGCCGCTCATCCACGGCAGCATCTTCCGGTTTGAAGGCCAGGCCACCACCCTGGTCGCGGAGGGAGGCCCTTGTTACCGGTGCCTTTATCCGGATCCGCCGCCGCCCGGCCTGGTGCCCAGTTGCCAGGAAGCCGGGGTGCTGGGGGTGTTGGCGGGAACCATCGGGGTTATCCAGGCCACCGAAACGCTCAAGTACATTCTGGGCCGGGGGCGGCTGCTTTCCGGCCGGTTGCTGGTCTATGACGCCCTGGATCTCTCTTTCCGTGAGGTCCGGGTGCGGCGGGATCCCGCCTGCCCGGTCTGCGGTACGGAGCCGGTCATCCGGGAACTTACCGCTTATGAGCAGGGCTGCGCCGCCGGGGCCTGAACGGCGGAAGGGAGGGGACGGGAAGTGACTACCGCCTACCATGAACTGGAAAAAGGCGGATTTATCAAGCAGAAACAAAAAGACCGCTATTGCATGCGTCTCCGGACGATCGGCGGTAATCTCTCCGTCGAACAACTGGCGGGCATCATTGAGCTGGCCGGGAAGTACGGGCAGGGCCAGGTGCACCTGACCACCCGGCAGGGAATGGAAATCCCCGGGGTGGCTTTTCAGGACTACCGGGACATAAGCCGCGAACTGAAAAAGCTCGATCTTCTGCCCGGCACCTGCGGCCCCCGCGTCCGGGCGGTGCTGGCCTGCGCCGGCCCGGACACCTGCGGTCATGCCCTCACCGGGGTCCGGCCGCTGGTCGAAAGCCTCGACGCCCGGTTTTTCGCCCGGGAAGCGCCGAACAAGGTGAAGATCGGTGTAAGCGGCTGCCCGAATTCCTGTTCCAAGCCCCAGGAAAACGATATCGGCCTGGTCGGAGCGGTCGAGCCGCAGTTCGAGTCCGGCCGGTGCGCCGGTTGCGGGCTCTGCGTCGAGGTTTGTCCCACCGGGGCGCTGGTGCTGGCCGGCGGCAGGCCGCGGATCGACCGGGAGCGCTGCCTGAACGAGGGCGACTGCATCGCGGGCTGCCCGACGGATGCCTGGCGGGCCGGCCGGGTAGGCTACCATCTGTACCTGGGCGGAAAAGTGGGACGTTTCCCCGCCCCCGGCCGCAAAGTCGCGTCGTTCCTCACCGCCGGGGAGATTCCGGAGATCGTCGAACAGGTGCTGGCGGTGTACAGTGCCCGGGCGCGCGGCTCCGAACGCATCGGCGACGTGATGGCCCGGCTGGGGAGCGCCTGGGACGCCGCTCTCAAAGACAGCGAAGGGGGCGGAAACGAATGGGCGGTGTGATTCCGATTCCCAAAGCCTTTCTGGATATAACGGGCGACGTGTGTCCGCTCACTTTCGTCAAGACCAAGCTCCGGCTGGAGGAGTTGGCGCCGGGCGACGTGCTGGAGGTCAGGCTCCAGGGCCCCGAGCCCTTGCAGAACGTGCCCCGCAGCGCCAAGGAGGAGGGCCACCGGGTCTTGGCGGTGAAGCATGAGGGAGCCTGTTACCACCTGTTCATCCAGAAAGGGGAGCAGTCCTGAGAAGGAGCCGGGGGGATTTTCGTGTTCACTGAAGACCAGGTTGAGCGCTATGCCCGGAATATTCTTCTGCCCGGCGTCGGCGGTGCCGGACAGGAGAGGTTGGCCCGGAGCAGGGTGCTCGTCATCGGCGCCGGCGGCCTGGGGTCCCCCGCGGCCTATTATCTGGCCGCCGCCGGCGTAGGCACCATCGGCATCGTCGACGACGACGCGGTGGAAATATCCAATCTGCAGCGGCAGATTCTCCACGCCACCCGGGATATAGGCAGACCCAAGGCGGTGTCCGCCGGGGAGAAATTGAAAAGCCTGAATCCGGACTGCGACGTGGTAACGCACCATCTCAGGCTCACGGCCGACAACATTGCCGGGATAACCGCCGCCTACCAGGTGATCGTGGACGGTACGGACAATTTTCCCAGTCGCCGTCTGATCAACGAGGTCTGTGTCAGGCAGGGGAAACCTCTGGTCCACGGCGGGGTGCTGCAGTTCGTGGGCCAGGCGCTGACCATCCTCCCGGGGCGGGGACCGTGCCTGGCCTGTATTTTCCCCGAACCGCCCGGGTCGCTTCCCACCTGTGCGCAGGCCGGTATTCTGGGCGCGGTGGCCGGGGTTATCGGAGCGATCCAGGCCAACGAAGCGTTGAAATTGCTGCTGGGCCTCGGGGAACTGCTGGTGGGCCGCCTTCTTTCCTTTGACGCTTTGCGGATGAGGTTCGCCGAAGTGGCGGTATCCCGGGACCCGGACTGCCCGGTGTGCGGTAAGCCCGGGTAGGCGTCCGACCGTACCGGACACCGGCCCGGTGCGGTGGCGTCATCCGGTAGAAGTGGCGGTCTACCGGCACCCGCACGTCCCGCCGCACCCGCAAGGCTTGACAACCTTCTTCGCCTTCTCCGCCAGCCTGACCCAGGACCTGATGCGCGGGGTGTGGTAGGTGTTGCGCCGGAGAAACGCTTCGTACTCATGGTCTTCGACAAAACGGCACACCGCTGAACCGCTCCCCCGGATTTCCCTCCACCGCAGTGGAAACAGCCGGTTTTCCGGTTATGGTGATTGACCGTCCGGCCGGATCCGAAACCGCGACGGTGGACCGGGCCGAATATAAGCGGCGACGGACCGCCGCGGCGCATTTCCCCGATGGGGCGAATGCGCCGCCAATGCCTCAGCGTATCCCGCCGTTTTTTCAGAGCACCAGACCACCATCGACGCTCAGGATCGCGCCGTTGACGAAGGAAGCTTCGTCAGAGACCAGAAACAGGTAGGCGTATGCTATCTCGCGGGGCTGTCCGAGCCGGCCGAGCGGGGTTCTTTCCTTCACCCGGTTCAGCACTTTTTCGGGAAGACCGGCGGTCATGCCGGTCACCACGAAGCCGGGGGCTACGGCGTTCACGGTGATGCCCTTCGGGCCGAGTTCCCGGGCCCACACCTTCGTCAAGCCGATGATCGCGGCCTTGGTCGCCGCATAGTTGCTCTGACCCAGGTTGCCATAGATGCCGACCACGGACGCCGCGTTGATGACGCGGCCGAAGCCCTGACCGATCATGGCCGGGACCATCGCCCTGGTGCAGTTGAACATCCCGGTCAGGTTGACGTCGATGACCTTGTCCCAGGCCTGCCTGGTCAGCTTGGTCAGAAAACCGTCGCTGACGATGCCGGCGTTATTGACCAGGATATCAATCCGTCCGTACCGGGCCAGGGTTTCTTCCCTGACCCGGAGAACCTGTTCCTCGTCGGTGACGTCCATCGGCAGGAAGAGCGCCTCGCCGCCGGCCTCCCGGATATCTTCCGCCGTTTTGCTTCCGGCGCCGCAGTTGCAGCCTGTTACGGTTACCCGGGCTCCCTCCGCGGCGAACAAGAGGGCCGTTTCCCTGCCGATGCCGCTACTTGCGCCTGTAATGACGGCAACCCTATCTTTCAGTCTGATCGGCCATCCCTCCCAACTCCGTCGCCGGTCTGGCTGACCGGGGAGCTTTTGCTCCTCGTGCTTTCCTTTTTTCCCGGGACTTTTTTTTCTTCCGGCGCCGACCGGTCCGCCAGCCAGCGGGCGATGGCCGGGGCGACCTTTTTCTGGGCCGAGGAACTGACGAAGATACCGATGTGACCACCGGGGAAATGAATGATTTCCTTATCCTTGCTGGCTACCAGATCGTTCAGCGGCCGGCTGGAGGCCGGCGGCACCAGATGGTCCTGCTCGGCGAACACGTTGAGGAGCGGCATGTCGATTTTTTGCAAGTCAACCACCCGGCCGCCCAGTTCCATCTTGTTCTGAACGAGAAGGTTTTCCTGGAACAGGTCCTTGATGAACTTGCGGAAGGCTTCGCCGGCCTGGCCGGGGCTGTCGAAAATCCATTTCTCCATGGAAAGAAAATCTCTGACCGCGTCCGGATTATCCAGATTGTCAATGATTCCTACGTATTTGTCCAGAGACAGCTGAAAAGGCTTAAGCATGAGAAAGCCTAGATTCATGAAATCACCGGGTATTACTCCGAAGGCATCGACCAGGTTATCGATCTTGAGATACTTGCTCCAAGAGTAGAGGAGGCCGTCATTAGTAGAGAAATCAATGGGTGCGACCATAGTAACCAGATTCCGTATCTTCCCGGGATACAGGGCCGAGTAAATGACGCTGAAAGTGCCGCCCTGGCAGACGCCCAGCAGGTTTATCTTGTCGAGTCCACTCGATTTGCGTATCGCATCCACCGCATCGTTGAGATAACCATCGATATAGTCTTCCATGGCAAGATATTTGTCAGACTGGTCGGGATATCCCCAGTCGATAAGGTAAACGTCCAACCCCTGTTCCAGAAATGTGCGGATCACGCTGCGTTCCTGATGTAAGTCCATCATGTATTGGCGGTTGACCAAGGCGTAGACGATCAGCAGGGGTACCGGAACCGGGTTGGCTACCATGGGCTTATAGTGGAATAACCGCATCTTGTCTAGCTGAAAGACGAGTTCTTTAGGGGTAAGGTCAACGTCAACATCCTGCAAAGAAATCATGGTGCCGATACCCTGCAGCAGTTTTTTTTGCATAGTCAACGCTTCGTCTAACCAGTATTGCGGTTTAACCGCTCCTGCGTCCAGCATCAAATTAGCCAACCTCCCTGCCATTCAGCTTTTCCTCCAGGCGTTTCAAGCGATCCAGCAGTTCTTCCGTTTTACGGGCTTCGCTGCGGTGATCTTTCTTCAGCTGGTAGATCGATTTATAAACGCTATCCATGTCCTTTTGTGTGGCTATCGGCCACAAACTCAGGACGCTGGCCATGACATCATTAAACCTCTTCTTGAGCCTGGCTCCCGCATCCACCATTTCGGAGAACATCCGCCCGAATGATTCGGTCTTAAACAACTGAAGATATGTTTCTTCATTATTTCGCCACCACAAGTCGTAGAATTCCTTAAAAGAAGCCGGGGCTTTGCTTTGGGCCCGCAGTTCGTCCATTTTCCTCGATAGCCCTTCCATGGCATCGAAACCCGTCTTGTAAATACCAGCCAGGAAACCGTTGAGTGACGAGACATATTGAACGTACGAATCGAAACTGGCCAGCATTTTCCCGGCCAGATTGCCGGTCGGTCCGATACCGGGAATATTTAACAACTTCCCGTAGGACTGTTGGTAGATTTTTTGCCAGTTCTTCAGGAAGGTCAGCCAGGCTTCCCGGTCGCCGCTCAGCACGTGAAAGAACTGTTCCTGCAGGTCCGGGGAAGAAGCGATCCAGGGTTTGAAAAGGTCTGTCAGGTTCTGCTGATAGATAACGGCTATTTCACCGCTCTTTTTGACGATGTCGGCAAACCCTTCCGGCAGGCCGAAAGTGAAGTATTCGGTCAAAACCTTGAAGTAATTTTCCTGCCATTTCTTAATGGTGGCGGCAGGGCCGTTTTCCTTTTCGCCGCCAACAGTCCCGTCGTTGAAAAAATTCTCCCATAACAGGGCGAGACTGGAATACATATTGAATGACCGCGCCATCTTGTCCATCGCGTCCCGGGCAACCGGATCGGGAACCAGGGAGGTGTAAAGACCCAAACTGTTCTGAATCGCCTTTAACCAGTCTTGATACATCTGGACGGGTATTTTCGACGAGTCCGCCAAAGGATTTAAAAGACTCTTGTCAGCTTGAAAGTTTTTGATGCTGTCCTGCCACGCTTTGTAATAATTCTCCTGTACTTTCCACCACTGTTGCCACATCTCCCGGTCCTTTTCGGTTTTGGTTCCCTTCTCTCCGTCGGACCCGTCGGACCAAAGAGCGGAAACGGAACTATTCCAGGTATCCATCAGCCTTTCCTGATACTGCCGCCAACTGTCCCAGACATTTGTGCCTTCTTCCCCCATGCCGCATTACCCCCTATTCTTTATATCCGATTGGGATGGAAACATATTAGACTATTTTCCATTATCAGCTTATACATTAAAATTACGAAGCTTGGCAGGTTTCGAAGGTCCACTAGAATCTCACCCCGGTTTTCCGCGCGAGTCCCACTTTACCATTCCCGTAACACCCCCTCTGCCGCCCCGGCCCTGGCGGCCCTAATCATACCATGCACCGACAACTCCGTCCCTGTACTCCAGTACAATATTTTCTACATCATCGTTACGAGAGGGCCGGTTATCCGCTTAACTCGCCCCGCCTTATCTAATTAATGACGGACCTGATCGTAGATGTGACGGGCGAATAATTTCCTGGACACTCAATCGACGCAACCATTAAGCTTGGAACTTGATCAACCGGCGCAACGGCGAGCGCTTGTTCTTTGTCGCATCTGGTCCTGGAGTCCTCCCACTGCACCTGCCCACCCTGCTCCGGCCCCATCACGCGCCGGCTAAGGTCGAGGCATTCTTGAGCATCGAGGGTTCGAACAACCACAGCTTCCTCCCCAAGTTCAATTTGGCTGGCGGAACATGCGCAACGACCGTCGGGGTTAGTAGCAGCAAGTGTATTTGTCAATCAGTAATATGTGTAGGTATTGACCGGTGGCCTATTTTCTGATATAATTGACCATCATGGAAAAGATGTTCAGCGCAGGAGAGGCAGCCAGGCGGATGGATGTGCATCTTACCACCATCCAGCGATGGGATCGCGAGGGAAAACTCCGGGTGGTACGGACCATCGGAGGGAAAAGACGTATTCCCGCAACGGAGATCGAACGGATTTTAGGGAACGCCGGGTCTTCGTCCGCACGGGTGCTGGCCGTGTACGGGCGCGTGTCTTCCCATGAAC
>JAJYZD010000211.1 GCA_021800315.1 Bacillota bacterium
GGAAAAGGGCCGGCGCAGCAAAGGATCGGCGGTCCGCCCCGCCCGCACATGGACGAACTGCCCCGGTCGGGCCAGTTGCGCGAGGCGGGGGGCCTCCAGGGTGAACAGCCAGAGCCCGCCGGCCAGCATCTCTTTCCCGACGGGTAAGGCGGGATAATGGTCAGTGATGGTTACCACCACCCACGAGGCTCTTGAAGCGGTCGAAAAGATAGTCCGAATCGTGCGGTCCCGGGGAGGCCTCCGGGTGGTACTGGACGGAGAAAGCCGGAAAGTGACGGTGGGCCAGCCCCTCCACGGTATTGTCGTTCAGGTTGAGATGGGTCACAAAAACCGGATCCTTCAGGCTGTCGGCCGCCACGGCGAATCCGTGGTTTTGGGAGGTGATGTAAACCCGGCCGTTTTCCAGGTCCTGCACCGGGTGGTTGGCCCCGCGATGGCCGAATTTGAGCTTGTAAGTGGTGCCGTTAAGCGCCAGGCCCATGATCTGGTGGCCAAGGCAGATCCCGAAGACCGGCAGCCGGCCCAGCAGTTCCCGGGCGGCCACCACGGCGTAGGGTACATCGACCGGGTCGCCCGGGCCGTTGGAAAGAACCACTCCGGCGGGTGACACGGCCAACACCTCCCGGGCGGACGCGCGGGGCGGCATCACCACCACCTCCAAACCGCGCGCGGAAAGGCTCCTGATAATGTTCTCCTTGGCCCCGAAGTCCAGCAGGACCACCCGGGGCCCTTCCCCGGGCACGGTGAAGGGCTCGCGGACCGCCACCTGCGGTACCAGTTCCTGACCCGACAGGGGCGGGCAGTTCCTGGCCCGGCTCACCAGTTCCCCCGGCTCGGCGTCCGACGTCGTGATCACACCCCGCATGGTTCCCTGTTTGCGCAGGCGGCGGGTCAAAAGACGGGTGTCCACGCCCGCCAGGCCGATGACGCCCTCGTCGGTCAAAAACTCGTCCAGGGTCTTTTCCCGGCGCCAGTTACTGGGAACCGCGCAGGCCTCGTGCACCACGAAACCGCGCACAAACGACCGCCTGGCTTCGCAATCAGCCGCGTTCACCCCGTAGTTGCCGATCAGGGGATAGGTCATGACCACAATCTGCCCGGCGTAGGAAGGATCGGTCAACACCTCCTGGTAACCGGTCATCCCGGTGTTGAAAACCACCTCCCCGGTTCTCTCCCCATTGCTGCCGAGAGCCTCCCCGGAAAGGACGGTCCCGTCTTCCAGGGCCAGGTAACCCCGCTTTGCCATAGCTGCGCCCCCCACTAATTAGCTCCCGCCGTAAGTTTTCCGTCCCGCATGAGCACTCGGCCGCCCTTTACCACCGCCACGGGCCAGCCCGTAAGACGGCGCCCGGAAAACGGCGTGTTGCGCCCCTTGCTCTCGAAAGAAGCCGGATCCACCGTCCGCTCCAGGCCGGGATCAATCAGGGTCAGGTCGGCCGGCGCCCCCAACGTGATCACTCCGGCCGGCAGGCCCAGAATGCGCGCCGGTTCCCGGGACAAGAGGGCCACGGCCCGGGCGGCGCTCACGACACCCTTGTGGACCAGTTCGGTAAAGACCAGGGGCACCGCCGTCTCCAAACCGCAGATGCCGAAGGGGGCCAGGTCGAACTCCACTTCCTTCTCGGCCCGGGTGTGGGGCGCGTGGTCCGTGGCCACGGCGTCGACGGTGCCGTCGGCCAGTCCCGCCAGCACCGCCGCCACGTCCCGGGCCCCGCGGAGCGGCGGGTTGACCTTGGTGTCGGTATCGTAGCCCTCGCAGGCCTCTTCCGTCAGGGTGAAGTGATGCGGCGTAGCCTCGGCCGTCACCGGTACACCCCTTGCTTTGGCCTCACGCACCGCTCGCACCGACCCCGCGGTGCTGATGTGGGCAATGTGCAACCGGCACAGCGTTTCCCCGGCGAGCAGGATATCCCGCGCCACCATCACTTCTTCGGCCAGGGCCGGCATTCCTTTCAACCCCAGCCGGGTGGCGGTATAGCCTTCGTTCATCGCGCCGCCGGCCGACAGGGTCGCGTCCTCACAGTGGCTGATCACCATAAGCCCGCACATCCGCGCGTAGCGCATGGCGTTCAACATAAGCCCGGCGGAGACCACACCGTGACCGTCGTCCGAAACGGCCAAAACGCCGGCTTCCTTCAGCTCGCCCAGGGGTGCCAATTCCCGCCCTTCCTGGCCCACGGTGATCGCCCCGGCCGGAAGGACCTCCGCCCAGCCCGCTTCCATCGCCCGGCGCCGCACAAAGGCGGCCACCGCCCCCGAATCGGTCACCGGCCGGGTGTTGGGCATGGCCTGCACGCAAGTGAACCCCCCCCTGACCGCGGCCCGCGCCCCGGTAAAAATGGTCTCCTTCGCCTCATAGCCGGGCTCCCGCAGGTGGGTATGCAGGTCGATGAGGCCCGGGGCCACCAGGAGCCCCTCCGCGGCCAAGACCTCCGCATCCTCTCCGTCCAGGTTGCCCAGGGCCGCGACCAGTCCGTCCTCAATCAGAACATCCTGACGGATCAAGCGTAATCCTACTGTATCCACCACCTGGCCGCCCTTAATCAAGAGTTTCATGCCTGGACCCCCCTCCCGCAATGAGGTAGAGGACGGCCATCCGCACGGCGACGCCGTTCTCCACCTGCTCCACGATCACCGACCGGGGCCCGTCGGCCACCTCCGGCGTAATCTCTACGCCCCGGTTCATCGGACCGGGATGCATGACCAGGGCATCCGGCCGCGCCAAGCCAAGACGGTCCCGGTTCAGGCCGAACAGGACCGCGTACTCGTTCAATGAGGGCAGGAGCCCGCTTTTTTGTCTCTCTGTCTGCAGTCGCAGCATCATCACCACGTCGGCGTCTTGCAGGGCTTCCTCCAGGGAGGCCACCACCGCTCCCGTTTTCTCCACCGCCTCCGGCATCAGGGTAGCCGGCCCGGCCAGGAACACCCGGGCCCCCAGCCGGGAAAAGCCCCAGATACCGGAGCGGGCCACCCGGCTATGGGCGATATCGCCCACGATGGCCACCTTGAGCCCTTCGATCCGCCCTTTTTTCTCCCGCACGGTGAAGAGGTCCAGAAGGGCCTGGGTGGGATGCTCGTGGGCCCCGTCCCCGGCGTTGACCACGTGGGCCCCAACTTCCCGGGCCAGCAGGGCGGCCGCCCCGGCCAGGGGATGGCGCAGGACGATTATGTCGGGCTGCATGGCCGCCAACGTGCGGGCGGTATCCTTGAGGCTTTCTCCCTTGGCCACGCTGCTGGCGGCGGAAGCTATGCCGATGGTGTCGCAACTCAGATACTTGGCGGCCAGTTCGAACGACACCCTGGTGCGGGTGCTGGCCTCGTAAAACAGGGTGACCACCGTACGGCCGCGCAACGCCGGTACCTTCTTGATGCTGCGGTGCATGATTTCCCGCATGGGTCCGGCCGTGTCCAAGATCTTTTCGATCGTTTCCCGGGACATGTACTCCAGTCCCAGCAAGTCTTTGCCCAGCATTTGATCCCTCCCCGCCGGTCAGATTTTCTCCAGAATGACCACGCCGTCCTCGCCGTCCGTCTCGGTCAGCCTGACCTCGACCACCTCGCGCCGGGAGGTGGGTACGCTTTTGCCCACGTAGTCCGGCCGTACCGGCAACTCCCGGTGTCCCCGGTCCAGCATGACCGCCAGCTGGACCGACGCGGGCCGGCCCAGGTCCATGACGGCGTCCAGGGCCGCCCGCACCGTCCGGCCGGTAAAGATAACATCGTCCACCAGGACGACCTTCTTCCCGGTGACCAGGAAGGGTATGTCGGTCTGGTGGACCTGCGGCTGATGGTCCAGCATGGTCAGGTCGTCGCGGTAGAGGGTTATGTCCAGCACGCCGACCGGCACCCCGCGGCCCTCGATGGCCCGGATACGTCCGGCCAGCCGCTCGGCCAGCGGCACCCCCCGCCTTCTCACCCCCACCAGCACCACGTCTTCGACGCCGGCGTTGCGCTCCACGACCTCGTGGGCGATGCGCTCCAGGGCCCTCCGGATGGCTTCCCCGTCCATCAAACGCGCCTTTTCCCGCCACTTGGTCTCCAAAACCCCGCCCCCCCTCGTGCAAAAAGCCTGCTTACTCCCGGTAAGCAGGCATAGTTTGGCCTTTTGAGCACCGTACCTATGATCCCTTACCGGCCTCACGGGACCGATTTAAAGGCTTTGTACCTGTGCAGTATTCTACCAGACCATTACCCCGGCCGTCAACGCAATCCGGCCGGCGCCAGAATTTTATTTTATTAAGAAAACCATTGACACTACCTTGCTATCGATTTATAATTTGTATTATATCTTAATAAAGAAAGTGAAATACCATGGACACCATTGATACCAAGGTATTGGACCGTCTGATGAAAAACGGCCGGACCACCTGGGCGGAACTGGGCACCCTCCTGGACCTCTCCCCCCCGGCCGCCGCGGAGCGCGTCCGTAAATTGGAAGAGCGCGGCGTCATCAAGGGCTACACCGCCCTGGTGGACGCCCCGGCGGTCGGCTGCCCCCTGACCGCCTTCATCGGGGTGGTCCTGGACCGGCCCCGCGACCGGGAGCCTTTCCTGGAAAAGGTGGCCGAACTTTCAGCCGTGCAGGAATGCCACCACGTGGCCGGCGACGAAGACTATCTTCTGAAGGTCAGGGCCTCCGGCCTGCCGGAGTTGGAGCGACTGGTCAGCGCTGAGCTCAAGGGACTGCCGGGCGTGGTCAAGACCCGCACGACCATCGTCATGTCCACGGTCAAGGAGACCATCCGCCTTCCCCTGCCCCGCGGCAAGGAGTAATCCCGGTGCTGTTTTGGGAGGGACTGACCCTCGGCTTCCTGGTGGCCGCCCCCATAGGACCCATAGGGCTTCTCTGCCTGTCCCGCACCCTGGCCGGAGGATGGTCCTACGGTTTCCTCTCCGGCCTGGGGGCGGCCACGGCCGACGCCTTTTACGCCGGGTTGGCCGGAGCGGGCGTCGCCCTCCTCTCCCGCTTCCTCATCGGCGCCGTCTATTTCAGCCTGGCCGGCGGTCTCTGGCTGGGCTGGCTGGGCCTGTCCACCCTGCGGACCCGGCCCGTCCTCCGCGCGAAGGCGACCGATCCTCCCGGGGACCCGCCCCCCACCCGGGTGCCGGTCAACCTGGCCGCCGCCTATTCCTCCACCCTGGCCCTGACCATGACCAACCCCCTGACGATCCTGTTCTTCACCGCCGCCTATTCCGGACTCGCAGCGGTCCGCGGATCCCAGCCCCTGCTCCTGGCCGCCGGCGCCTTTGCCGGCTCGGCGCTGTGGTGGCTGGCGCTCACCCTGGCCGCGACCGCCTTGCGCACCCGGCTTCCGGTCCTGGCCTTACGCCGGTTGAACCAGGCCTCCGGCCTGGTCATCCTCGTCTTTGCCCTCGTCATCCTGTTCCGGGCGGTCGGCTAAACCCGGCTGACCCCCAGGAAAATGAGGGCCACTCCGGTCATGACGATGAAGATGCCCTGGGTCGAGATCTTGCCGGCTAGGCCGATCAGCCCCAGGGTGGTCACCGTCAGCATCACGCTCGGTCCCACCATGGCCAGCACGGCGTTGATCCGGAAAGCGTCTTCCACCCGGTTGAAGTGGAGCATCAGCAAAGCCGCGCTGAACTCGATGGCCGACGACAACATCCTGAGACCCGCCATCCCCATGACGATCCTGTCCCGCACCACAATTTCCCCCCCCGTCGCATGCTACTAATTTCCTATGCAGGAAACAGACGGGAGATACGCTTCGGACCCGAAACCGACGCAAAACAACAGCTGACGAAACCGGGCAAACCGGGTTGGGGTAAAACTCCAGCCCAGCGCCCCCCCTGGGGCCGGCCGTTCAACCAGAGCAGCGATCATAATACTACCGACCACCGGCAGCGGCTGGAGCAAGGACTTCCCGGAAGGTTATCGCCCCGGCATTGTTGGACCAGTCCATGTACCGCCGAGCCCCACCTTGACTTCCCATGTGACATCATATATAATGTCACATGGGAAGAGATGTGCATCCATGACCAGTAAGGATAAAACAATCAAAAGGCTTAAGCACGCAAAATCCGCAAACTTTCAGGACATCCACGCTTTATTATTGACTCTCGGTTTCAAATGGCGCTGCAGTGGGAGTCATTATACTTATACTAAGGCACACCATGTAATCGTAATTGTAAAAAGAAGCGGCAAGCCGGTCAAACGTGTATATTTAGAAATGTTAAATGATTTATTGCGCCGATTAGAGGAGGAGGCAGAGGCGGCGAAAGCCGAGGCTGCCAATAAAGACAAGGAGCGGGAGGATAAACAATGAAAACCCTCGAATTCTATTTGAACCACAATTATCCTTTTACCGTAAGGCCCGATACGGATGACGGCGGATTTATCGTCGAGTTTCCCGATCTCCGCTATTGCGTGGGTACGGGAGATACCATCGAAGAGGCGATTAGGGACGCTATGTTCGCTAAAAGCGAGTGGCTCAAGGCATCTTTCGAAGATGGCATCCCTATTCCTGCCCCCGGCGGTAACGAGGAGTACAACGGTCGTATTTCATTGAGGATTCCCAAAAGCCTGCACAGAAGTGTTGTTGAAGCCGCCAGAAAGGAAGGGGTTAGTGCAAATCAATATCTGTCCCATCTAATCAGCTTCGGCCTGGGAAGAAAGATGGTTTAAAGTTCCACCAGTAGGTCCCACCT
>JAJYZD010000212.1 GCA_021800315.1 Bacillota bacterium
TTTGATCGGAAAGATTAACCACCTTTCCTACCGCTGTTAGGGTTTGACTGGCTGATCGATCTTTTGGCTTTTTTGATCGCGCCAACTCTTTTCACCTCCTTTCAATTAAAACTATCAAGAATATTTTACCACATAGCTATACCCACGACAATACCTGCCAGGGAAATTTTCCGGGCTTTCATCCCACGGCTAAAGCCGTGGGCTTTCCCGCCCGATGTTTGTAAAAAACCGCAACGACCGCAAGATCCTGCATCTCTCCTGGATCTACGGCGTCTATTTCCGGTTCACCCTGGCGGAGATCGAGCGGAACCGGTACCTGGACCGGATAGTCGTCTCCCTGCCGTCCGCGGAGGTCATCCGGGAGATTCATCACTCCCTCCGGTCATATCTCGCCCGTAGGATTCCGGATGCCGTTTCGATCGGCTGACACGCGCTGTGACGCCTTCGGCAGTGGGGAACAAGCGGGAGGACGGGAAGGTGAACCGATGACGAACCGCGTCGGCCGGTGGACCGGAATATTTTGCCCCGGATGCCAGGAAAAAGGCGGGCGGCGGCGAATAAGGAGAAGGGCATCAGGCCGCCGGTGATCGTCGGTCAACGGGGCAGAGAAAGAACAGGGGTCCATCTTCATGAAACGACGTCAACCATCCGCTCCGCGGCAGCTCACCATTTTTGAGAGTGTCCGGGACGCCCGCAGGGACGTGGACACCCGGGTTACCCATCCCCCTGAATCCTTCCGTCCGGACCTCAAGAACGGTCTGGTCTGGTGCCCGTATTGCGCGATGACCACTCTTTTCGCCTGGGACGACCGGCTCAAGGAGCCCCGCTGCCCCCGCTGTTCGGCCGGTGCCGCCGACTACTATGTCGCGCGGATAAACCGCCTGGATACGGACGACGCCTGCCAGGACTTTGTCCGGGGCGTCCGGCGGGCGGGACTTTCCTTCGAACGGCCCCTTTTCTTCGAGAAGTGAGGCGGACCCGGCCTTCCGGCCTTCATCACGCCCAACGTCCTGGATGTCCCGGTGAAGAACTTCGCGATCAAGCCGATCGGTACGGCCGGTCAATCACCTGGCCGCCATCTTGAAGCGATAGGAGAAACGGGAGCCGGTTCCATGTGACCACCGGGAACATCCTCGTTCATGAGGGCGGCCGTAACGGCCGCCCTTGGTCTCTCCGGCCCGGCGGGGGTCCCTTCCCGGGGCCCTCGCGGCGTTTTCGGGCTTGAGCGGGATCTGTCGTGACCAAGATCACAGCCAACCTAAAACCCTGGTTACAGAGGAACCCTACGAAAAAAGTGTAGTTTAATAGGGAAAAGCCTGCCGGGGATCCGGTTGGTGACCAGACAACACCGGTCGGCCAGGCAGAGCAAGAATCTGTGAGGGGGAAACACCGTTGAGCAATTGCGGAAACTGCGAAAGAACCGGGACATGTGTCTCCGTCCACGGCAGCATCAACGAAATGCAGGACCGGGCCAGCGCCATGGGAGTTGATACCGTTTTCGACCGTTATCAACTTCAACAACCCCAGTGCGGCTTCGGTATGCAGGGCATCTGCTGCCAGTTGTGCAGCCACGGTCCCTGCCGGATAACGCCCAAGGCGCAGTACGGGATCTGCGGGGCCGGCGCGGATACCATTGTGGCACGCAACCTCCTGCGGCTGGCCGTGCACGGCGCGGCCGCCTATTCCCACCACCTGGAGGAACTTGCCAGGACCATCAAGGCGACGGCGGCGGGGAAAACGCCTTTCTCTATCGGGGACGAAGAAAAACTGCGGCAGATCGCGGGGATAATCGGACTCGACGCTGCGAGGCCGGCCGCGGAGCTGGCCGATCAACTGGCGGACGTGCTTTTGAGCGAACTGCGTAAAGGATCGGACGAACCCCTGGCGCTGGTAAAACTGTTTGCGCCCAAGACGCGCCTGGAAGCCTGGGAGAAGCTCAATGTCATTCCCGGCGGGGTGCTGTCCGAAATCCGGGACGCCCTGACCAAGACCATGTCCAATATCGATACCGACCCGGTCGACCTGCTGCTTACGACCATCCGCTTGTCCATAGCCACCGGGTACATGGGCCTCGTGGGCACGGTCACCGCCCAGGACATTCTTCTGGGTACGCCGGCCCTGACCAGGTCGGAAGCCGATCTGGGGGTGATCGACCCGGCTTGCGTGAACATCGTCGCTCACGGCCACGTTCCCCTTATGGCAACCGCGGTGATCCAGGCGGCGAAAACGCCCGAACTGGTGAAACTGGCCCGGGAAGCCGGGGCGGCCGGGATTAAGGTCTACGGTTCGATGTGCACCGGCCAGGAATTGATGCAGCGCTCCGCGGGTTCGGCCGCAGGCTTCGCCGGGCAACTGGGCAACTGGATCGTGCAGGAACTCTACGTGGCGACCGGCGCCGTGGACCTGGTCATGCTGGATATGAACTGCTCGATTCCGGGTTTGAAAGCGGCGGCCGACCGCTTCCATACCAGGCTGGTTTCCGTGGACCGCATCGTCCGGATGGCCGGCGTGGAAGACCATGTCGACTATGAACCGGAAAAGGCGGCCCGGCAGGCGGAAGAACTGGTTAAAATGGCTGTCGAAACCTATAAGAAGCGCGGGAAGGACATCCACGTGCCCCAGGCCAAGTCCGCCGCGGTGGCCGGTTTTTCGGTCGAAAGCATCCTGGGGGCGCTGGGCGGGAGTCTGGATCCGCTCTTGGATGCGGTCAAGAACGGGTCCATCAAGGGTATCGCCGCCGTGGTCGGCTGCACCAACAACCGCAACGGCCATGACGTCAAGAGTGTTACCATCACCCGGGAACTGATCAAGAGGGATGTCCTCGTGATCAACGCCGGCTGCTGTTCCAGCGCCACCCAGGCCGAAGGGCTGATGACCCCGGAAGCGGCCAACGACGCCGGCCCGGGTCTCAAAGCGGTTTGCCAGGCCCTGGGTATTCCGCCCGCCCTGAACTTCGGCTCCTGCGTTGACATCGGCCGCATCGGCGTAGCCGTCACCGCAATCGCCAACGCCTTGGGGGTAGACCCCAGCGCGCTGCCGGTCGCGGCCTCGGCGCCCGAATACCTGGAACAGAAGGCGGTGGCGGACGGCGTGTTCGCCGTGGCCTTCGGCCTGCTGACCCACCTCGGCCCGGTGCCGCCGGTAACGGGGAGTCCGCTGGTTACCTCCATTCTCACCAAGGATGTGGAAGGCCTCACCGGCGGCCGGGTTATGGTGGAGGAAGACCCGGTCAAGGCCGCGGAAGCCATTTACGCCCACATCATGGAAAAACGCCGGGGTCTGGGCATCTAACCAGGTTGATACCGCGGGAACCCTTCGGCTCCGGGAGGGTTCCCCGTTCTCCAACCCGGAAGGAGAATAACTCCGGAGCCTCGTCAAAAAGGAGGGATTCGGCACGTGAAATCGATCATGATTGACCTTGATGCGTGCAACGGTTGCCTGACCTGCACCCTGGCCTGTGCCGCGGCCCATTCCCGGTCCGGCAGCATTGTGGGAGCCATGCAGGAAAAGACGCCCGCCCGCATTTTCATCGAAGCTGTCAATGGCCGGGCGGTGCCGGTCACCTGCCGTCACTGCGAAGAGCCGGCCTGCGCGGAGGCTTGTATGACGGGGGCCATGCGGAAGGATTCCTTAACCGGCCTGGTCAGCAACGAGGGTCATGAACAAAAATGCGTAGGCTGCTGGATGTGCATCATGGCCTGTCCGTACGGGGCTGTAACCGCCCATCCCCGCGAGCGGGTGGCCCTCAAGTGCGACGGTTGTCCCGGCCTGCCGCAGCCGGCCTGTGTGGCGGCGTGCCCCAACCGGGCCCTGCGCTACGAGGAACCGGCGTTCTTTGCCGCCGGCAGGAGCCGGGATGCGGCCTGTTCCGCGGCGCAGGCTTCCTAAAGCGTCCGGGATGTTTTGGAGGGGGTGACGAACATGGTACGTCATTTGATCATCGGCAACAGCGCGGCCGGGATAACGGCCGCCGAAATCCTGCGCCGGCTCGACGGGCGGGCCGGTATAACAGTGGTTTCGGACGAGGCGGAACCGGCCTATTCGCGGTGCCTTCTGCCCGATTTCCTGGCCGGCCGAAAGACCGGTGCGGACCTGCGCATCCGGCCGGCGGATTTTTATGCCGGAAACAGGATCGATCGCGTTTCCGGCCGGGTGCTCAGGGTGGATCCGCGGTCCCGGCAGGTGCTCCTGGAAAACGGCGGGTGCCTGGATTACGACCGGCTGCTCATCGCTACCGGGGCGCGTAGCGCTTTCCCGCCGGTCCCCGGCCTGTCCGGGCCGAATGTTACCGGGCTCAGGACCCTGGCCGACGCCCGGAAGATCGTGCAACTGGCCGGCAACGTGCGCCGGGTGCTGGTAGTCGGGGCGGGGTTCGTAGGTCTGGAGACGGCCTACGCCCTGTATAACCGGGGGCTGGAAGTGACCGTCGTGGAAAAGATGCCGCAGATCCTGCCGGGCCAGTTCGATGCCACGGCCGCCGGCATCCTGCAGCGGGACATGCACGCGGAAGGAATGCGGATCATCCTCGGCGCCGGAATTAAGGAAGTGCTGACACCATCCGGGTTCCTGAACTTCTTCAACAAGAGCGCCCAAGGTGTCCTTCTGGACAACGGCGACCGCTTGAAGGCGGACCTGATCGTCGTGGCGGCCGGCATCCGGCCCAACGTCGAACTGGTCCAGGATACCGGCATCTCAACCGGTCGCGGCATAACCGTGGATCAGTTTATGCGGACCTCGGTGCCGGGGGTGTACGCGGCCGGAGACGTCGCGGAAACCGAAGACGTGGTCACGGGCCGGGTCGGTTTGACCCCCATCTGGCCCAACGCGGTGTCCCAGGGTAAGACAGCGGCCTGGAACATGGCCGGGCAGCCCCGTCCGTGTTCCGGCTCCCTGGGCATGCAAAACGCCGTGGAGTTCCGGGAAATACCCTCCATCGCCATGGGTATCACCCAGGGCGGCGACCCCGGTCTGGAGGTTGTGACCGCGGGGCAGCCGGGACAAAACGTGTACCGGAAACTGGTCCTGCGCGACAACGTAATCGTGGGCATGATCCTGGTCGGCGACATCAGCGGCGCCGGCGTGATCGGCGCCCTGATCCGCAAGCATGCGGACGTGCGGAAGTTCAAGGACGACATTCTCAGAGGACGGTTCAATTACGGGTACATGCTGGCCGAAATGCGCAACGCGGGCTGACCGCGGCAAAAGCGGGCCGGAAAGCGGGGCGGAGGGTGTCAACCCCCCGCCTCCTGTCTGCTGCCGCTACCGGGCGACTTCGAACTTGTAGCCGCTTCCCCGGGCGGTCTTTATATAGGCGGGGTGGGCCGGATCCCGTTCCAGCTTGCCCCTCAACCGGTGGATGTGCACCGTGACCGTATTCTCGTCGCCGGGGAAGGTGGAGTTCCAGACCCGGCTCAACAACTGGAGCCGGGACCATACCTGGTTTGGTTTGGAGGCCAGGGTCCACAGCAGGTCGAACTCCTTGTTGGTGAGTTCCACCTTGCGCATGTTCACCCGCACCACCCGTCCCAGCGCGTCTATCTCCAGATCGGGGTAGACGATCAGTTCCCGGGCTTGCTGGCTGGCCAGGCTCTTGAGGACGGACAAACGGCTAAGTACGGCTTTCACCCGCAGGACCAGTTCCGGGGGAGTACAGGGTTTGACCTGGTATTCGTCGATGCCCAGGCGAAACCCGGGCAACCTGTCCACCGGATAGTCTTTGGCGGCGAGGATGAGGAACGGCAAGTCCGGGTCGGCGGACCGCAACTTCAGGCAGGCCGAGTCAGCTTCACCGCCAGGCAGGGGATGGTCCAGGATGACGAGCCCCGGTTGAAAGGAACCGAGTTTCTGGGCGGCTTCCCGCAGGCTGCCGGCACCGGTCACGTCATAACCTTCCCGGACCAGATCGGCCGCCACCGAGCGGTTGGTCCGGGGATTGTCCGACACTACGAGCAGGCGGTTGTAGTTCACGTACAGCCCTCCTCTTCGAAATAACAGCGATCATCTCCCACTGTGACAATATAATACAATCGGTTGGTGGACAGGGGCAACACCGGCAAGGAACCATTGTGTACTATTTTTGTCCTGTATAGTGTAAAAACATAGGGGTTTCGCGATAGCATAGCCCCTTGCTTGAATTATCTCCTCTTTCGGTCTGGAATTACGGGCTGTTTTCCGGGCCGGGCATTCCCCCCGGCAACGGGGAGGGGCCGGGAGGTGCGCGGTGCGGATCGCGGCGGAAGCGGCCGGGCATGATATCAAATAATATTAAAAAAACAGGTGACGCCGCATGCGCGCCATATGGAAGGGCGCCGTAAGCTTCGGGCTGGTTTACGTTCCGGTCAGGCTCTACGCCGCCACGGAACAAAAAGACTTAAAATTCAACTACCTCCATGAGAAGTGCCGGACGCCCGTCCAGTACCGGCGCTACTGCCGTTACTGCGGGACGGAAGTGCCGCCGGAGGAAATCGTGAAGGGCTACGAATACGAAAAGGGCAAGTACGTTGTGTTGAACGAGACGGATTTCGAGAAGACGGCCGTGAACGGCGGCAGAAACATCGAAATCCTCGACTTTGTGGATCAGGGGGACATCGATCCCGTCTATTACGAGAAGGCCTATTATCTGGCTCCCGGCGATGGCGGCGCCAAGGTTTACGAACTGC
>JAJYZD010000213.1 GCA_021800315.1 Bacillota bacterium
TGGACTACCTTTTACAGAACAAGCTGCTCAAGGTCATGGAGGACAAGAGGGTCTTTTTTGATTCCGCCTATTTCGACCCCCATGACCCGGGCGTGCCCAAATATATCAAGAAGCTGTTCGAAGAGGGTGCACCGGCCGACTTCATCCTCGTCGGGGCCACGACGCGCGATCCCGGGGAAATAAGCCCGGCCATCCGCTCGCGCACCGCCGAGGTCTATTTCGGACCGCTGACCCCGGGCGTGGTGGAGGAGATCGTCCGGCAGGCGGCGGCCAAACTGGAGGTCGACATTGAAGAGGCGGTCCCCGCCTTGGTGGCCGAGTACACCGGGGAAGGGCGCAAGGCCATCAACATACTGGCGGATGCCTACGGCCTGGCCTTCTTCCAGGCGGGGCGGGCCGCGCGCCTACGGCTGACGGTGGAGGACCTGCGGACGGTGATCCAGGCCGGCCGGCTCTCTCCCCACACGGTCCGCAAGGCCTCGGCCGATAAGGAGGTCGGCAAGCTGTTCGGCCTGGCCGTGCAGGGTTTTAACGGCACGGTGCTGGAAATAGAGGCGGTGACCTATCCGGCCCGGGCGGCCGGCAAGGGCCAGATGCGGTTCAACGATACCGCCGGCAGCATGGCCAAGGATTCCGTCTTCAACGCCGCTTCGGTCATCAGAAGGTTGACTGGCGAAGACCTGGCCGATTTCGACGTGCATGTCAATGTGGTCGGAGGAGGCTGTATCGACGGTCCTTCGGCCGGTACCGCCATCCTTCTGGCCGTCTGGTCCGCGCTGAAGCACGTTCCCTTTCCCCAGGATGTGGCGGTTACCGGAGAATTGTCCATCCAGGGCAAGGTGCGGGCGGTCGGCGGTATCCCGGAAAAGATTTACGGGGCCCGTCAGGCGGGCATACGGCGGGTGATTATTCCCGCCGAGAACGCGCGCGACCTGCCGTCCGTAGCCGGCGCCCTCGATGTCATACCGGTGTCCTGCGTGGAGGAGATCGTCCGGATGTTTATGGATGCGGATGCCTGAGATGCAGGAGATGCGTGTTCCGCCGCAGGACCTGGACGCTGAGCAATCCGTCCTCGGCTCCATTTTACTGGACCGGGAGGCTGTTTTCCGGGTCATGAAGATCCTGTGCCCGGAAGATTTTTACCAGGAGGCCCACCGGCTCGTTTACAACGCCATGCTGGAACTGGCCGACATGGGTCAGCCGGCCGACCTGATCACCGTGACCAGCTTTATGCGCAAGGCCGGGTCTCTGGAACGGGCCGGCGGGGTGGCCTATATTGCTTCGCTGGCCAATATGGTGCCCGTGGCGGCCAATGCGGAGTATTACGCATATATTGTCGAGGAAAAGGCCCTGCTGCGGGCGTTAATTCAACTGGCCACCCGGATCGCCAACCTGGGGTACGAGGGTTCGGAAGGGGCCGGCCAACTGCTCGAGAGTGCCGAGCGCATGATCATGGACCTGCATTCCCGGCGGGGCGGCACGGCCTTCGTGCCCATCAAGGAGATTGTGTTCGGGGTGCTCGACCGCATCCAGCAAGCCTGCCTCCACCGGGATGAGATTACCGGCGTGCCCACAGGCTTCGTCGAAATGGACCGCATTACCGGCGGTCTGCAGCCCGGCGACCTGATCATCCTGGCCGGGCGGCCGAGTATGGGCAAAACGGCTCTCGGCCTGACGGTGGCCCAGAACGTTGCGGTCAGGAAAAAGCTGCCGGTCGCGGTCTTCAGCCTGGAAATGTCCAAGGAACAACTGGTGCAACGCCTCATCTGCCAGGAGGCCATGGTGGACCTGCACCGGGTGCGCACCGGGCAGTTGGAGGAAGACGACCTGGCCCGGGTGACCCGGGCAGCCGGGGAACTGGCCGGCTGCCCGCTGTTCATCGACGATTTTTCCGGGATAACGGCCCGCCAGATCCGGGCCCGTTGCCGGGAGTTGCAGTTCGAGAAAGGGCTGTCCCTGGTGGTGATCGACTACCTTCAGTTGATGCAGGGCTATGGACGGGCGGAAAACCGGCAGCAGGAAATAGCCGGGATTTCCCGGGCCCTGAAAGGAATGGCCAAGGAATTGAACCTCCCGGTTTTGGCACTGGCCCAATTGTCTCGTCAGGCCGAACAGCGGCAGGGTGCCAAGCCCCTGATGGCCGACCTGAGGGAAAGCGGCAGCCTGGAGCAGGATGCGGACGTCGTGATGTTCATCTACCGGGAGGAGTATTACAACAAGGAGAGCGAGAAAAAGGGCATAGCCGAAATCATCGTTGCCAAACAGCGTAATGGACCCACCGGGGTAGTAGAGCTGGCCTTTTTGCGGGAATTCACCCGTTTTGTCAATCTGGCGAAACGGGAAGAGGAACGGTAGCGCACCTCCGATACCGGGTGTGCGTTGACAACCCGCGGACCTTCTGTTAAGATAACCGTGGTCCAAGAGCCTTTTGCCGCTCGCCTGGTCCGGCCCGGGCGTCCGGCTGCTTTTCACTTAGGCCCGGTTTTTAAGGAGAATGCCGGACCGGTATTCCGGACCGCTTTGGCCCGCCTCCGTCAGGTCCGGGCCGGACGGGCTCAATCGGCTGCCGTGGGAGGGGAATGGAACTTTGACCTATGACGTGGTAATTGTGGGGGCCGGTCCCGCCGGTATTTTTGCGGCCATGGAACTGGCTGAAGCCGGGCTGGGACGGAAGACGGTCATCCTGGAAAAGGGCAACCCGATAGACAAACGAAATTGTCCCCTGCAGAAGGGCAGGTCGGCCTGCGCCCGCTGCCCGTCCTGTTCGGTCACTTCCGGCTGGGGAGGGGCCGGGGCTTTTTCGGACGGCAAGCTCACTCTTACCGGCGAAGTGGGCGGCAGTCTCGATCAATATGTCGGCGAAGACGGTCTCCCGGCCCTGATCAAGGCCGTGGACGGCACGTACCGCCGCTACGGGGCGCCGGAAAAGGTCTACGGCGTGGATCACGCCGAGGAAGTGCGGGAGATGGTGGAGAAAGCGGAGTTGAACCAGCTCAAGCTGGTCCCCGTGCCTATCCGGCATCTCGGTACCGGGCGCAGCGGCGAGATATTGGAGCGCATGCACGGCTACCTTACTGGAAAGGGCGTCGAAGTCCGCACCGGGTGCCAGGTGGAATCCATTCTGGTGGAGGACGGCCGGGCGGCGGGTGTCTTGACCGCCGGCGGCGAGGTGATCCGGGGACGCTACGTGGTCATCGCCCCGGGCCGGGAGGGTTCCGACTGGTTGAGACGGGAGGCCGGGCGGCTGGGTCTGGCACTCAGGGCCAATCCGGTGGACATCGGGGTGCGGGTGGAGGTGCCCGGTTCGATCCTGGAGAACCTGACCCGGATCTTTTACGAGTCCAAGTTGATATATTATTCCAAGGCTTTCGACGACAAGGTCCGCACCTTCTGCATGAACCCATACGGCGCGGTGGTCATGGAGAACAACGACGGGCTGATCACCGTGAACGGGCACACACACGCCTATCATAAGACCAAGAATACCAATTTCGCCGTGCTGGTCTCCAAGAATTTTACCGAACCGTTCGACAATCCCATCGCCTACGGCCGGTATATCGCCTCGTTGGCCAACCTGCTGGGAGGCGGGGTAATCGTGCAGCGGCTGGGAGACCTGCTGGCCGGCCAAAGGTCCACGGTCGACCGCATGGGCAAGTGCCTCACCGTTCCCACGCTCAAGGAGGCCACACCGGGGGACCTGAGCCTGGTCTTTCCGTACCGGCACCTGGTCTCGATAGTGGAAATACTCAAAGCCCTGGACGGGCTGGCTCCCGGTGTTTTTTCCCGGTACACCCTTCTCTACGGCGTGGAGGTAAAGTTCTATTCCTCGCGGCTGGAACTGGGATCCGGCCTGGAAACGCGCATTGAAAACCTGTTTGCGGCGGGAGACGGAGCCGGTGTCACCAGGGGGCTGGTGCAGGCTTCGGCGTCCGGTCTGGTCGTGGCCCGCGAAATCCTCCGGCGGGCGGGATAAAATAGTTGCGAAAGCGGGTTCCCGGGTCGTGGGCCGGCTCAAGGGAACCGGGCGATGGAAAGGTCAAGGTGATACTGGTTGGCTTGTGTAGTATTGGTCGGCGCCCAGTGGGGAGACGAAGGCAAGGGGAAGGTAACGGACTTCCTGGCGGGAAAAGCGGCCGTGGTAGTCCGCTTCCAGGGCGGTAACAACGCCGGGCACACCGTGGTGGTGGACGGAGAGGAATTCAAGCTCCACCTTCTGCCGTCCGGCATTCTCTATCCGGGCAAATCCTGCGTGATCGGCAACGGGGTGGTGATAGACCCGCCGGTGCTCATGGCGGAACTGGCGGACCTGTCCACCCGTCTCTCCGTAACGGGCAACCTGTTCATCAGCCCGCGGGCCCACCTGATCATGCCCTACCACCGCCTGCTGGACCGTCTGGAGGAAGAGATGCGGGCCGGTAAGATCGGTACCACCGCCCGCGGTATCGGTCCGGCGTACACCGACAAGATCAGGCGCACCGGCATACGGGTAGCCGATCTCCTGGACCGGGAGGAGTTCGCGGCCAGACTCGCCGATATCCTGGCCGAAAAGAACGAGATTCTGACCAGGGTTTACGGCGCCGAACCCCTGGACTACAACGCCGTGGTCGAGGAATACCTGGCCTACGGCGATTTCCTGCGTCCCTACGTGGCCGACCCCGGGGTGCTCGTCACCGCCGCGCTGGACCGGGGTCAGGGGGTTTTGTTCGAGGGGGCCCAGGGAACGCTCCTGGACATCGACCACGGCACCTACCCCTACGTGACCTCCTCCAGCCCGACGGCCGCCGGCGCCTGCCTGGGGGCCGGGATAGGCCCCACGTTGATCGACCGGGTCATCGGCGTGGCCAAAGCTTATACGACAAGGGTCGGGGGCGGGCCCTTCCCCACCGAGTTGTATGATGAGATGGGCGAGCACCTGCGCGAAGTCGGGCACGAGTTCGGTACCACCACGGGCCGGCCCAGGCGATGCGGCTGGCTGGACGCGGTAGCCCTGCGCTACGCGGTCCGGGTTAACGGCCTGCACTCCCTGGCCGTAGTCAAGCTGGACGTTCTGACCGGTATCCCGAAACTCAGGATAGGGGTGGCCTATCGCTACCGGAACGAGGTTCTGACCGGGTTTCCACCCAGTCTCAAGGTGCTGGCCGATTGCTCAGTCGAGTATGAGGAAATGCCGGGCTGGCACGAGGATATCACCGGGGTGCGGACCGTCGCCGGCCTGCCGGCCAACGCCCGGCGCTACCTGGCCCGGCTCACCGAACTGACCGGGGCCCCCGTCTCCATCGTCGGCGTGGGATCTTCCCGGGAGCAGACCCTGGTGGCCGATCCCGACCTTTTTTCCTGAGTGCTGGTACGGGGCTTGCATTTCTGCCGCGGACAGGATATAATATCTGGTGTAAGCGGGTGTAGCTCAATGGTAGAGCATCAGCTTCCCAAGCTGAGGGTTGAGGGTTCGATCCCCTTCACCCGCTCCAGGAATAGCAAGGCCTCCCGGGTTCGGGGGGCCTTCGTCATGACCGTTTGACTGCAATTTGACTGCAAAACTATTCGCCAAGTATCTCCGCCAGCCGGTTCACGGCCCGGCGCTTGCCCTCGTCGTTGGCATGGCAGTACAGGTCCATGGTGGTAGAAGTTTTTGTGTGTCCCATGAGTGCCCGCAGGTTCTCCGGGTTTTCGTTCATATCGGCCAGCATGCTCCCGAAGGTATGCCTCTTATGTAACGCGTTACATAATCGGCACCCGACGAACCGCGCCACTCGTCGCGCCCCTGCATAAATGCCAGGATCGCGGCAGCCACCAGGTTGGTAGCCGTTACTCCGTCATTTGCCTATTCGCGGTTCTTCCTGTAGACTTCCAGAAACTTTTCTCCATTAAAACTTATCACGTTTTTAGGGGCTTCCTCGTCACCGTCGTCACCAAGTGCTTCAGCCACTGCATATCCCCAAAGCGCAAAGTCAGCCATACGTGGGAGGTCGCTCAGGTCTACGGTCGGTCGAATCTTCAACGCTCCGCTCAACGCTCCGCTCAACGCGCCCAGTATCTTTGGCCGCACCTTTCCAAAGTCAGCCCAAAACCTAGCTTCAGCCTTGCGGTCTTTTTCTTCGATTCGCTTAAGCTCCAGCTTGAGAACACGGTCCACAATGTCCTCACGTTCTGCCGGGTCAGACACCCCGTTTATAGCCGGGCAGTGCTTAAATGAGAGAATGACTTCCTCTTGGTCGCTGTAAAGTTCTCTCTTGCTGATTCCTGCGCCGGTCACCGCACTGCACAGCATGTCCGACTGCCACTTCTGCAAGCCGTCCAGGTTGTCGTACGCCGGTACGTAGTTATGTGCTAATTGCAGGGCCATTTCGTTCTTGTCTAGGAAATTATGCCTCGGCGTCGTGACAAAAAGCTGACAATAACCCGACACGAGATTGACAATGGCCTGACAAGCAGAGAGCTTTGGGATAGGCAGGGCGAAAGGATGCGGGCAGGTTCGCCCGAAGGGCGATTTTTTTATTTTCCCTGTTGCCAATGGGCTCTCAACGAGCGGAACGTGTCAATAGGTTTGAGACATCTTTATCGTGAATTTAGTGTAGTGCCATTGAAGTATGGTAACAACTGTTAACCTTGTTAGGGCCCAACAGAGGGGACCAGCGGCCCTTTCGTCTTTAC
>JAJYZD010000214.1 GCA_021800315.1 Bacillota bacterium
AACACCCCCCTGCCGGGCAGAACTGGTGCCCCCGGCCAGGCGGCGATGATCCCCATGGTGAGCCACCCGGAGCGCGGACGGGAGTCCGCGGCTCAGCAGCTGAATCCTGTGACGCTGCCACCCCGCTCAGTCAGTGGGCGAGGGATATGTTTACGCCTGTTTATGCGGGTTTAAGCATGTTTCAGAAACCAGGATCAAATGGTGGATTATCCCTGGCTGAAGTTTTATCCCCCGGGCGTTCCCGAACACCTGGAGTATCCGCCGGCCGTGTGTCCGGACCTGTTGCGGCAAGCCGCCCGCGATTATCCGGAGAGCGAGGCCCTGAACTTCTACGGCAACCCGGTGACCTACAGTGTCTTTTACAGTTATGCCGCCCGCTTCGCGGCCGCCCTGGTCGACCTGGGCGTGGCCCAGGGGGACCGGGTGGCCCTCGTGGGCCCGAACTGTCCCCAGTGGGAAATCGCCTGGTTCGGGGTTTTGATGGCGGGCGCGGTCGTGGTGCAGACCAACCCCATGTACCGGGACAGGGAACTGACCTCCCTGTTCAATGACTCCGGGGCCCAAACCGTGGTGGCCTACCAACCCCTCGTACCCCTCGTCCTGGCCGTCAAACCGGCCACCGCCGTAACGCGCGTGATCTCCTTCGACTTCGTGCCGGCGTTCCAACCGGGGGACGGAGGGGTGGAGGTTTTCGAGCAGCTCATAGCCCAAAGCCCCAACCGCCAGTTGCCCCGGGTCGACCCGGAGGACCTGGCCGTCCTGCAGTACACCGGAGGGACCACCGGAGAACCCAAGGGGGTTATGCTGACCCACGCGAACCTGGTGGCCAATACCTTCCAGGCGCTGGCGGTCATGACGCCGCTCGCCCCCCGCAAGGGGGAGGAGGTGATGCTCACCGTCCTGCCCCTGTTCCATGTTTACGGCATGACGGCGGCCATGAACCTGGCGGTGGCGATTGCGGCCAGACAGGTGATCCTGCCCCGCTTCGAGGTTAAGGAGGTGCTGAGGACAATCGCCGAACACCGCGTGACCTTTTTCCCCGGCGCGCCGACCATGTATGTGGCGGTGAACAACTTTCCCGGCGTGGAACAGGTCGATCTGGGCTCGGTCAAGGGATGTCTGTCCGGATCGGCGCCCCTGCCGCCCGAGGTGCAGCGCCGCTTCGAGGAGTTGACCGGGGCCGTGCTGGTGGAAGGGTACGGGCTGTCCGAAGCGTCGCCGATCACCCATGTGAACCCCCTGGGAGGAGTGCGCCGGGCGGGCAGGATCGGCGTGCCGGTGCCCGACACTGTGGCCAAAATCGTCGACGGCGGGACGGGAGCCAGCGAACTTGCCCCCGGCGCGGTGGGGGAGATGGTGGTTAAAGGTCCCCAGGTGATGCGCGGTTATTGGAACAAGCCGGAGGAGACGGCGGCGGTTCTGCGGGAAGGCTGGCTCTTTACGGGGGACCTGGCGGTCATGGATGAAGATGGTTTCTTTACGGTGGTGGACCGCAAGAAGGACCTGATCATCGCCGGCGGCTTCAACATCTACCCGCGGGAGGTCGAGGACGTTATCTACGAACATCCCAAGGTCAGGGAAGCCGTGGTGGTGGGCGTTCCCGACGCCTACCGGGGCGAGACGGTGAGGGCCTTCGTGGTACTGAAGGACAACGAAGGCCTGACCGCGGACGAATTGACCGCCTTCCTGCGCGAGCGCCTGGCCGCTTTCAAGGTCCCGCGCCAGGTGGAGTTCCGCCCCGAACTGCCTAAAACGGTGGTAGGCAAGGCCCTGCGGCGGGTATTGCGGAGCGAGGCGGAAAAAGAGGCACACGAAACGGAGGTGTAAGATCCGGATTGCCGGATCGGACCATGACTGTAAGACCTATAAGGAAAGCTGCGGTTTTGGGGGCCGGGGTGATGGGCGCTCAAATAGCGGCCCACCTGGCCAACGTCGGTATCCCCACCTTGCTCCTGGACATCGTGCCCCCCGGGGAGGAGGGCCGGAGCAACCGTAACCGCTTGGCCGCCGGGGCGATAGACCGCCTCGGGAAGGCCAAACCGTCACCCTTTTACCTGGGCGGGCGGGCCGCCCTGATCACGCCGGGCAACCTGGAGGACGACCTGGAACGTCTGCGTGACGTGGACTGGGTTATCGAAGCGGTGGTGGAAAACCTGGCCGTGAAACAAGACCTGCTGGCCCGGGTGGCCGGGTCCGTCCGGCCGGAGACCGTTATCAGCACCAATACCTCCGGCTTGCCGGTGAACGCCGTCGCCGCCGCCCTGCCGCCGGAGACGGCCCGGTATTTCCTGGGGACCCACTTTTTCAACCCGCCCCGCTACATGCGTCTCCTGGAAATAATTCCCGGCCAGACCACCGCGCCGGAAGTGGTCGATTACATGAAGGATTTCGGCTACCGCGTCCTGGGCAAAGGGGTGGTCGTGGCCAAGGATACGCCCAACTTCATCGCCAACCGGATCGGTACCTACGGCATGCTGGACTGTCTGCGGGCCACGGTGGAAGAAGGGTTTACCATCGAGGAAGTGGACGCCCTGACCGGCCCCATCCTGGGCCGTCCGAAAAGCGCTTCCTTCCGTACCCTGGACATGGTCGGCGTCGATATCCTGTGGCACGTGGCCAAAAACACCTTCGACGCCCTGCCGGACGGCCCGGAAAGGGAAGCCTTCCGGCCGGCGGAGATCCTGGACCGGATGGTGGCCGGCCGACGGCTTGGCGATAAGACCGGCGGCGGCTTCTACCGCAAGGATAAAGACGGGATCAGCGTCCTGGATCCGGTTACCCTGACGTACCGGCCCAAGGAAAAGGTCAAGCTGCCGGTCCTGGAGGCGGCGCGCCAACTGCCCGATCCGGCCGCCCGCGTAAAGGCGCTCCTCCATTCGCGGGACCGGGCCGGCCGGTTGGTCTGGCGCCTGGTGCGCAATGTCCTCCTCTATTCCCTGGAAAAGTGGGAGGAACTGGCCTTTGATATCGTTTCCGTCGACCAGGCCATGCGCTGGGGCTTCAACTGGAGCATGGGGCCGTTCGAACTGTGGGACGCGGTCGGCGTCGAGTACACCGTCAAACGGCTGACGGACGAAGGGATCGCCGTGCCGGCCGCCCTTTTACGCATGCGCGACGGCGGTGTAAAGTCCTTCTACCGGACGGACGGGGGAACCCGCTACGTGTATGACCCCGCCGCCGGTGAGAGCGGGATTCTTCCGACCAGGCCGGACTTCATCTTCCTGCCGGATTTGAAGGCGAAAACCGTCTTCGGGAATTCCGGCGCCTCCCTGGTGGACCTGGGCGACGGTGTGGCCTGCCTGGAGTTCCACTCCAAGGAGAACGCCATCGGCGCCGATATCGAGCAGATGATCAGGCGGTCGGTGCAAGAGGTGGAGGCGAACTTCGAGGCCCTGGTGCTGGCCAACTACGGCCGCAACTTCTCCGTGGGCGCCAACCTGGTCCTGATCCTGATGGAGGCGGAGGACGACAACTGGGACGTCCTGGATACGGCCGTGCGGCAGTTCCAGAACGCCGGACTGGCCCTCAAGTACTGCCTGCGGCCGGTGGTGGCCGCTCCCTTCCAGATGGCCCTGGGCGGCGGCCTGGAGGTATGCCTGGCCTCCGGCCGGGTGCAGGCCCTGGCTGAGAGCTACCTGGGCCTGGTGGAAGTGGGAGTCGGTCTTCTGCCGGCGGGCGGCGGGGTCAAGGAGATGCTGTTTAGGGCCATGGAGCACGTGGTCCCGGGTGTCGACCCCGTGCCCTTCGTGGCCCGCGCTTTCGAGACCATCGCCTCGGCCAAAGTATCCACCAGCGCGCCGGAGGCGGTCCAACTGGGGTACTTGAGGCCGTCGGACCAGGTTACCGTAAACCCGGACCGCCTCGTCTTCGACGCCAAGCAAACCGCCCTGGGGCTGGCCCGGTCCGGTTACCGCCCGCCCGTGCCGGGTACGGTCCGGGTCACGGGTACGGCCGGTGTCGCCGCCGTCAAGACGGTCCTCTACGGTATGCGGGAAGGCCGTTTCATCAGCGAACACGACTTCCGTGTCGGATCGCAGGTGGCCAACGTCATCTGCGGCGGTCCGGTAACCCCCGGCACGGTGGCCGGCGAACAATACATCCTCGACCTGGAGCGGGAGGGCTTCCTCAGTCTCCTGGGCGAACCGAAAACGCAGGCCCGCATCAGGCACATGCTGAAAACGGGCAAGCCGCTGCGGAATTAAGGGGGGAGCGAGATGCGCGAAGCTTACGTGGTGAGCGCCGTCCGCACGCCGGTGGGCAAGGCGGGACGGGGTGGATTGAGGAACACGCGGCCGGACGACCTGGCCGCGGCGGTGGTCAGGGCAGCGATTAGCCGCGTGGACGGTCTGGATCCGGCCCGGGTGGAGGACCTCGTCCTGGGTTGCGCCTTTCCGGAGGCGGAGCAGGGGATGAACGCGGCCCGCGTGGTGGCCCTGCGGGCCGGTCTGCCGGTCAGCGTACCGGGCGTGACGGTAAACCGGTTCTGCGCCTCGGGTTTGGAGGCGGTCGCGACAGCCGCGACCCGGGTAATGGCCGGGATGGCGGAAATCCAGGCGGCCGGGGGTCTGGAGAGCATGAGCCTGGTGCCCATGGGCGGCAACAAGCCCGCTCCCAATCCTTACCTGGTGGACACTTTTCCGGCGGTGTACATGTCCATGGGCCTGACGGCCGAAAGAGTGGCCGCCCGGTACGGGGTAACCCGCGAAGCGCAGGACGCCTTCGCCCTGGCCAGCCACCGCAAAGCCGCCGCCGCCCAGGACAACGGCTGGTTTGACCGGGAAATCCTGCCGGTAACCGTGGAGGAAACCGTTCCAAGGACGACCCACCCGTCGGGCGGGTACCCCGGGGTTGAAGTAAAGAGCCGGGTCTTTGCCGCCGACGAGGGGGTGCGGCGGGAGACCACCCTGGAGGGTCTGGCGGCGCTCAAACCGGTCTTCCAGGCCGGGGGTACGGTCACGGCGGGCAATTCCTCCCAGACCTCGGACGGGGCCGCCGCGGTGGTGATTATGAGCGGGGAGACGGTCCGGGCCCTGGGAGTGAAACCGCTGGCGGTCTTCCGTTCCTACGCCGTGGGCGGCGTGGAGCCGGAGGTCATGGGTATCGGGCCGGTGGTGGCCATTCCCAAAGCCCTGCAAATGGCCGGGCTGGCCGTGTCGGATCTGGACCTGGTGGAGTTGAACGAGGCTTTCGCTTCGCAATCCCTGGCGGTTATCCGGGAAACGGGGCTGGATCCGGACCGGGTCAACGTCTGCGGCGGGGCGATCGCCCTGGGCCACCCCCTGGGCTGCACCGGGGCCAAACTGACCACCACCCTGGTCCACGGTCTGGCCCGCACCGGCGGGCGCTTCGGCCTGGTCAGCATGTGCATCGGCGGCGGTATGGGCGCGGCCGCGGTTTTCGAACGGGTAAGGTGAACCAGCGCTCTTAACTGAGAGCCCGTTGGAATGGAAGGTACAAACCCCCGACTTTAGTCGGGGGTAGTTGAAAAGAATTCCGCTTCCTAAAGCCCCCGTTTTCAAACGGGGGTCTGAAGCCGGAAATTTCAATCTTACTTTGAAAGGGGCGTCCAAGACATGGTCAAGGGTGGTTCCTACCTGACCGGGGCTACGGATCCCGAGTCCGTTTTCACGCCGGAGGATTTCTCCGAAGAGGACCGGATGGTTGCCGCTATGGTGGCCGATTTTACCCGGAACGAGATCCTGCCGGTCACCGGCGACATCGAGGCGCAAGCGGGCGGTCTCATGCAAAGCCTGATGGAAAAGGCCGGCGGGCTGGGCATTCTTTCCGCCGACATTCCCGGGGAGTACGGCGGCGGCGACATGAGCAAGATCGTCAGCGCCATCATCGCCGAGAACGTCTCCCTGGGCGGTTCCTTCGCCGTGGCCTTTGGTGCCCATACCGGCATCGGCACCCTGCCCATCGTGTTTTTCGGGAACGATGAGCAAAAAGCGAAGTATCTGCCCGACCTGGCCAGCGGCAAGAAGCTGGCCGCCTTCGGTCTGACCGAACCGGGCGCCGGGTCGGACGCCCTGGCCGCCCGGACCAGGGCCGTTTTGAGCCCGGACGGCCGGCACTACCTTTTGAGCGGCGAGAAGATCTTCATCACCAACGGGGGTACGGCGGAGGTGTTCGTGGTCTTCGCCAAGATCGACGGCGAGAAGTTCACCGCCTTCATCGTGGATCGCGACACACCCGGTTTCACCACCGGGGCCGAGGAGCACAAGCTGGGCATCAAGGGTTCTTCCACCCGCAGCCTCATCTTCGAGGACGCCCCGGTGCCGGTGGAAAACGTGCTCTACGAACCGGGCCGGGGGGCGTCCGTGGCCCTGGGTGTCCTGGACATCGGGCGCTTCAAGCTGGCCGCCGGCGCCATGGGCTCCGCCAAGGGGGCGCTTGAAGTCGCCGTACGCTACGCGCAACAGCGGGAACAGTTCAAGACCCCCCTGGTCAAGTTCGGACTGATCCAGGAGAAACTGGCCCGGATGGCCGCGCGCACCTACGCCGCCGA
>JAJYZD010000011.1 GCA_021800315.1 Bacillota bacterium
GCGCGGACGGGAGTCCGCGGCTCAGCAGCTGAATCCTGTGACGCTGCCACCCCGCTTAGTCAGCGGGAGAGGAATACGTTTACACCTGCCTGCGCAGGTTTGGGCGTGTTTCAGAAACCAGGACTTTCTGGATTCCCTGCAACTGCGCCTGTCCCATGGCCACAGCGTAATGCTGGCCGGACCCCGCCGGACCGGCAAAACCTCCATAGCTTTTGAGATCCTGAGAAGACTGGAGGAAAAGGGATTTTACACCGCCTTCGTCGACACGTTCAGGATCGCCGAAAAGCGGGAGTTGGCCCTGACCTTAATCGACGCCTGCCTGCGTAACAGGACGGGCCTTTTAAGAACGACCGAAGCACTAAAGGACCGACTGAAAAGGATTGCCGGCAGCGCCAAGCTGGCTGTAAAGCTGCACGACCTCGAAATAAGTTTAGGCTTCCCGGACCCCGAACAGGACGACTACACCCTCTTCGACTACGCCCTCGAGCTACCCGACCGGCTGGCCAAAGCCGACGGAAAGAAAATGGTGGTCGTGTTCGACAAGTTCCAGGATGCCGGCCATATCGGTCGTTCAGGCATATACAAGGTGATGCGTTCCTACTTCCAGACTCATGAAAACCATCTTTAGTGACCAGAAACAGGCTTTCTACAGGTTCGCCACCGTACTACCCATCCCCCCATACCCGACGAAGCATGGATAGGATACATTACCAACAAATATAACGAGTCGGACATAGGAGCGGACATCCGATCAGTCGCCGAAATCATCGCCCTGACCGGTGGACACCCCCAGGATACGATGTTTGTCTGCTCCGATATTTATTTTTCCTTATTAGAGGCCAAACAGGACAGAATAGCATTGGAGTTTGTACGCAACGGTTACGACAGGGCCATGACCATACTCTCACCCATGTTTGACCAGATGCTGACTGAAATAAGGGATAGCTCCAAGGCACATACGGTACTAAACCGCATCACCCGAAAAGAGCATATCTACTCAAAAAAGGAGAACTCCGCCGAAATCAAAAGGGCGGTCGATTACCTCGTTCAAAAATCAATAATCGCCAGGAACGGACATGGTTCCTACCGGTTCGTGGAGCCGGTGTTCGCGGACTACATCCTGCGGTTTTCGGCCTGACTACCTCAGGATGAAGCTGACGATCAGCCAGTGGGCGAACTCCAGTGCCAGAAGGGCCACCAGGGGCGAAAGGTCCACCATCCCCAGGGGCGGGATGACCCGCCGGAAAAAGCCCAGCACCGGCTCGGTCACCTCGTAGACGAACTTCACCAAGGGATGGTAGGGGTCGTGCCTGACCCAGGAAAGGACCACCCGTGCCAGGATGAGGATGTAATACACCCGGAAGACGGCGTCAATGATCTGAACCATGCTCAAACCTCCCCCCTCAGGAGCGCGACATCTCCCGGGAGCGCCCGGCCGCGTCGTGGACCGCCGTATCCAGGACCACCCTGAGGCCGCCCTTTTCCAGTGCCAGCAACCCTTCGGCCGTGGTTCCCGCCGGAGTGGTGACGCGGTTCTTCAATTCGGCCGGATGCTCGCCGGTGGTCAGGATCATCCTGGCCGCGCCCAGCATCGTCTGCGCCGCCAGGCTCAGCGCCACCTGGCGGGTGAGCCCGAGGCGCACGCCGGCGTCGCAGAGCGCCTCGCAGATCAGGAACATGTACGCCGGACCACTGCCGGAAAGCCCGGTCACGGCGTCCATCAGGCTTTCCTCCACCTGGACGGCCAACCCCACCGCCCGGAACAGGGTTTTGACCTCGGCCACGTGTTCGTCCCCGGCGTAGCGCCCCGGAGAGACGGCGCTGGCCCCTTCCCCCACCAGGCAGGGCGTGTTGGGCATGACCCGCACCACCGGGAGCCCGACACCGGCCAACTCTTCCAGGGAAGCCGTGGGAATTCCCGCCGCGATGGAAACCAGGATCTGGTCGGTACGCCACAATCCCTTGACATCCCGGAGGACATCGCCCACCACTTTCGGCTTCACCGCCAGCAGCACCAGATCGCAGGCCCGCACCAGTTCCCGGTTGTCCGGGGCCGCACCTACGCCGAACTTCCCGGCCAACAGCGCCACCCGGGCCTGGTTCGCGTCGGCGATGACGATTCTTTCCGGCTCCACCAGGCGCGAACGCACCAGGCCGGTCACCATGGCCTCGCCCATGGCCCCGCCGCCGATTATGCCGATCTTCCCGCTCTCAATGGACACACGATCACTCCCATACTACTCTAACTGAAAAAGGGCGCCGTTTGAGGATGCGCCCTCCCGGTTCCGAAGTGGAACGCCCGCTACTTGATCCAGGAAAAGATGCTCTTATCGTATTGAGGCTGATCCTTCAATTCGTTGCCGATGTCCATGTTGCTGGGAACGGAGAGAAAAATGCCGTTGCCTACCTTCTGCATGCTGCCGTTGAGCGCGTAGGTACAGCCTATGGTAAAGTCGATCACTCTCTTGGCCAGTTCCGCCTCGACCCGTTCCAGGTTGATGACGACAGCGCGGTGATTCTTCAAGCTGTCGGCAACCGCCTGGACCTCGTCGAAAACCCTCGGTTCAACCACCATTACCCGGGCCTGGCGCTGGGTATGTAAGCTCAAGACCTGACCCTTCTTACGGGTGTTCGGTGAAGATTCCTCCAAGCCCTCGGACAGCCGGTCCTCTTCTTCCGGCACTTCCTCGAACCCCATGAAACCGAGCATCTTGTCCATCAATTTCGCCCTGGCCAATACCCCTGCCTCCTTTTGCCGGTCTTTACTGAAAAATCAACATATAGTGCCCAAACCAACCATGGCTACAACAGTTAGTTCTTACCAGGACTGCATATACCGTTACGAGTAAGCTGCCTAAAATTATATGGCCATTTTACGGGATTGTCAACAATATTTTGCAACCGGACTTTGATTTTCTTTTATCGGGCGACTACATGCCGTTAGCTTGATCCGGGAGCGAAAATAGCGCGACCGATCCGTACCAGGTTGGCTCCTTCTTCCACCGCCACTTCGAAATCATCGCTCATTCCCATTGATAAGGTGGCCATTTCGGGGATACGGCAGGACAGCTCGCGCAAAGCGCGGAAGACCTGTCGCGCGGCCGTCCCGGGGCCCGCGGGCGCCATGGTCATCAGTCCCTCGACCTTAACCGCGGTCAGGGGAGCCACCTCGCGCAGAAAAGGTTCCACCTCCGAAGGCGAAAGACCGTGCTTCGACTTTTCGCCGCTGACGTTGACCTGCACCAGGACCCGGACCTCCCGGCCCAGTTTCCGGAACCGGCCGTCCAGGGCCCTGGCCAGTTCCAGGCGGTCCAGGGAATGGATCAGGCAAGCCGTGTCGTCCAGGTATTTGACCTTGTTCAACTGGACCGTGCCGATCAGATGCCACTCCACCCCGGCCGGCAGAAGGCTTCTCTTGGCCAGCCATTCCTGCACCCGGTTTTCCCCGCAACTGTGCACCCCGGCCGCCAGGCAGCTTTGCACTCCGTCCGCGTCCACGCCCTTGGTCACCGCCACCAGCCGCACCAGGGAGGGGTCCCGGCCCGCCCTGCGGGCGGCCGCGGCGATGCGCTCCCTTACCCGGGCCAGGTTCTCCGCCACCGTCATGATACCGGTACCCCTTCCCTCACCCAGAGCGGGTTCACTACGTAAAGCGCGTCCCGTCGGGGCAACCCGGCCAGCTTGACCATGCCCGAAAGGCGCCCGGCGACCTGTACCTTGACCCAGTGAGCCTGACCGGACTGGTCCAGGTAGATTCCGGTTTGTCCGTCCCGCACCGCCAACGCTGTTTGAGGCACCAGGCGACCGGTCAGGGTTTGGGTGACCACGGCGAAATTCACCACGCGTCCGTCCAGTATTTTATCCGGATAACGGTCCAGCTTGAGAAACAAGCCCCCGCCCGGTCCCCGCAAATAGCTGACGACAGCCCTCAGGTCCCGTCCCTGCCAGGTCAGGTGCCAGGATTTGTCCGGCATACCCGGCGGCACTTTGGCCACATAGATGTATACCGGGTCCAGGTTGTCGGCAACCCGGCCAACGGTCTGGCCCGCGTTTACCTCCTGGCCGTCGGCGACGGTCACGCTCTTGATCCCCGCCAGGGAGGGCATGGTGATGTCGGGCAGGGTTCCCGGTCGCAGCACGGACTCCAGGCCGTCGGAGGTATAGCTTAAAAGACCGGCCGCCGGCGCGTCGATTGCCGCCGTCCCTCCCCCCGGGCTGGTGATCCGGGCCACCGGCTCGCCGACAGACACCCGCAGCCCGGCGGGAGCCAGCCACTGGATCCGGCCGGCGGCCGGCGCCACGAGCACCCGCTCGTTGGCGACCAGGATTCCGGAGATGTCCACGGATGCGCGCACCTCCCGCGTGGACAGGTAGTCCACCCTGGCGAACCGGGCCAAAAGCCGCGGCCAGTTCCCGGCCAGCCACAATAGTCCCAGGGCGAGAAAGACGACTAAAATGACCACTTGCCCGCGCCGGGGGTCAAACCGGTATATCCGGCCCATCGCTTCCGCCTAAACCTCGCCTTCCCGGAAACGGTACCCGACACCGCGCACCGTCTCGATATACTGGGGCGATCCCGGCAGCTGCTCCAGCTTCTGGCGCAGATGACGGATATGGACGTCCACCGTACGGGAATCCCCGGTAAAATCATAGCCCCAGACCTGTTCCAGGAGGTAGTCCCGGGTAAATACGCGGCCGGGCGAGCGGGCCAGAAACCGCAAGAGTTCGAATTCCTTCCGGGTGAGGTCCTGCTTTTCCCCGTCCAGGAACACCGTGTAGCGGTCCTGGTCGATCACCAGGCGTCCCGAGTGCAGCCGTCCCGGGCCGGATTCCTCCGGCTTCCGTCTCAGCCTGGCCTTGATGCGGGCCAAAAGTTCGCGGGGGGAAAAGGGTTTGGTGATGTAATCGTCCGCCCCCATCTCCAGTCCCAGGACCTTGTCCAACTCCTCGCCCCTGGCGCTGAGCATGATGATGGGAATGTCGCGGGTGGCCGGATTCTGATGGAGCGTCCGGCATACGGACAAGCCGTCCAGGCCCGGCAGCATGACGTCCAGGAGAACGAGGTCCGGCCGCCTGAACTCAACCTCTGCCAGGGCCGCCCGTCCGTCGGCCACCGTCCGGGCCTCGTAACCCTCCCGCTCCAGGTTGACCCTGATCAACTCCAGGATGGACGGCTCGTCATCGACGACCAGGATGCGGGCCACATTGACACCCCCCCAACTCAAACCAGGCCGATGAGCGAAGCCATACGTCCCGTTTCCCGGGAGGCCCGGTAGGAATAGAACAGATCCGGCCGGCAGACCGTACAGTAGCCGCTCACTTCGATTTGCCTGACCCCGCAGTCCGCAAGGAGCAGGCGGTTGGCCTCCTTGAGGTCCAGGAGCCACCGGCCGGGACCCCGGGGAACAAACAGTCCGCCCCACCGGGGAAAAACCCGGGCGAATTCCGTCTGAACCGGCTCGTCCACCTCGTAGCAGCAACTCCCCGCCGAAGGGCCTATCACTGCCAGAAGGTCGCCCGGCCTGCTGCCGAAAGCTTCTCCCATGGCCCGGACACACTTTGCCCCAACCCCCTGCACCGTGCCCCGCCATCCGGCATGGGCCAGGGCCACAGCCTTGACGACCGGGTCCAGGAAAATGAGGGGGACACAATCGGCGTAATACGATGTCAGCACGATACCGCTTTCGCGGGTGAGCAAAATGTCGGTGTCCGGAAAAGCCTCCTCCGGCGTTAAAGCCCCCCTGCCCCGGTCCTCCGGGTTGACGACCGCCGCGTTGTGACCGTGCACCTGCCGCCCGGCCACGATATTAACGGGATCCAGGCCCAGGGCCTCGCAGACCAGACGGCGGTTGGCCCGCACGTTCTCCGGACTGTCGTGCGCCACGAACCCCATGTTCAGGGAGGCCGCCGGTCCCGTGCTGACGCCGCCCCGGCGCGTGGTGAAGGCGTGGGCGACCAGGCCGGTTTCCGCCAGGAGCGGAAACCTCAAGAGTTCCGGGGCCACCTACCGGTTCCCCTCCGGGCGGCACTCCCGGACGGGGGGACGGGAGACGACCGGACTTGCCGGCGGCGCCACCTGGTTAAGGTATTCGTCAAGTTCGGCCAGTTTCTTCATAAGCTCCGGAACGAGGCCCCGGTCTTTTTCCGCCTCCAGGACCCTGAGCTTCCGGTCCACCGCCTCCCTGAGTTCGCGCAGGCCGGGTCCGGCCTGACCGGTTAGGTCATACTCCTCGAGCCATTCGGGCACGATCACCGGCCAGCCCAGTTCGCTGGTCAGGAGCCGGCCCAGCGTTTCGGCGGCGGCCGGTTCCCCGTGTACGACGAAAGTCCGCCGGGGTGGCACCTGGAAATGCCTGGCCCACGTAAGCAGGCCCTTTTGGTCGGCGTGGGCCGAGAAAACGTCGAGGTGCCTTATCCGGGCCCGCACGACAATTTCCTCGCCGAAGATGGTGACCCGGGCCGCTCCTTCCAGCAGGCTGCGGCCCAGGGTGCCCTCCGCCTGGTAACCCACCAGGAGAACCGTGGCGTCCTTGCGCCACAGGTTGTGTTTCAAGTGGTGGCGCACCCGTCCGGCATCGGCCATACCGCTGGCCGAGATGATGATGGCCGGGCCCTGCAGGTTGTTCAGAGCCTGCGACTCCTCCACTGTCCGAGCGTAGTGTACCCCGGCGAAGTCCAGGGGTTCCTGCCCCTTCCGGAGCATGTCCTGCACCTGGATCCCGTAGCATTCGTGGTGTTTCTCGAAAACGGCCGTAGCCGCGATGGCCATGGGGCTGTCGATGTAAACCGGCAGGGGGGGGATGCGTCCCCCCTCCCACAAACGGTGCAGGAAGTAGAGGAGGTCCTGGGTGCGCTCGGCCGCGAAGGCGGGAATGATCAAGGGACCACCTCTGCGGTAGGCCGTTTGGACGACATCCTCCAACAGTTCCGCCGGATCCCGGTGGTCCTGGTGCAGTCTGTCCCCGTAGGTCGACTCGATCAACAGGAAGTCCGTCTCCTCCACCAGGGTGGGTTCGGCCAGGAGGGGATGGTACCCGGCGTTACCCAAATCGCCGGAGAACAGGAAACGCATAGGGCGGTCATTCCCGGCCACGGTGACCTGCAGCATGGCCGAACCGAGGATGTGCCCGGCGTCCAGGAAGCTGGCCTTCATACCGCCGCCCAGATCCACTTCCCGCCCGTACTCCACCCGGTCGAAATACTCCAGGGCGGCGTACCCGTCGGCGGCGGTGTAGATGGGAGAGACCATCTCCCGGCCGGCCCTCGCTCCCCTGCGGTTTTTCTGCTCCACTTCCATCTCCTGCACGTGGCCGGAGTCCGGCAGCATCACCGCGGCCAGGTCGGCGGTAGCGGCGGTGGTTATGATACGGCCGGAAAAACCGTTCTTGACCAGATACGGTATGCGCCCGCTGTGGTCGATGTGGGCGTGGGTCAAAAGGATGTGGGAAAGGGATGCGGGAGGAACGGGAAAAGGCTGGTAGTTCCGTTCCCGCAAAGCCTTGGGACCCTGAAAAAGCCCGCAGTCGACCAAAATGGACCGCGATCCGGAAGTCAACTGGTAGCACGATCCGGTAACCGTCTTGGCGGCGCCCAGAAAGCGCAGGAGCATGCCTCCATCTCCTTTTTCCCTGGATAGGGAAGTATTCACCCCCCGGGCCCGTAATCCCTGCCGGACGGCGAAAAAGCGACCGGGAACCGGCGGGGGATTCGCGGGCACCGAACATTTCGCCCCGGGATCCGCCGGCAGGCGCGGAACGAGTGTCGGGCGCATACTATGGATCATGATGGGGTAATACCCATATCGATCCATAAACTTCCTCCGAGGTGATCCGGATAATGAACCAGTACGTAGTTCAACCCGGTGATACGATGGGCGGCATCGCGGCCATGTTCGGCCTTTCGCTGCACGAACTTGTAGCCGCCAACCCGCAGATCAGGAACCCCAACGTGATCTACCCCGGCCAGGTTATCAACATTCCGTCCGCGCACCACGGTCCCTACGGACCGCCTTACGCCGCCGATCCCTGGTCTCCCGAACCGTATCCCCCGGCACCGTACCCGCCCGGACCGTATCCCCCGGGACCCTATCCTCCCGGACCGTATCCACCGTCACCCTATCCGCCGGCACCGCCTCCCCCGGCACCACCCCCCTGGCCTTTCGGCCGCTATTACGAAGTTCAGGCCGGGGACACCATGGCGGCCATCGCCGCCAAGCACGGGATCGAACCGGCCCGGCTCATGAAGGTGAACCCGCAGGTAAAGGACCCCGACCGGCTTGTTCCCGGACAGAAAATCATGCTTCCCTGACCAGTCCCGCCAGCGGGTCCGCCAAATGCCGGACCCGCTCCGGCTTCCCGCCCGCTTTCTTTCGTCCTTGACACTCCTCTTCTTCCCGGGTATCCTTTAAACATCCGAAGGAGTGAATACACATGCCCATCTACGAATTCCGCTGTGAAAAATGCGGCCGGCGTTTTGAAAGACTCTGTTCCCTGGGCGAGAGCGGGGAGAACCTGCGGTGTCCCGAATGCGGGAGCCCGGCCCCCAGGCGCGTCATGTCCGGCTTTGCCGCCGGAGGAAGTGGAAGCGGCTCCAACGCCTCCGGTGCCTCCGCCGGCGGCTGCAGCGGCTGCGCCGGCGGCAGCTGCGCCACCTGTCACTGACCATGCGGGAACCGGTCTGGGCGGAAATAGACCTGGACGCCCTGGGCCACAACGTCCGCCGGGCCGTCAGCCTGGCCGGACCGGCCCGGGTTATGGCGGTGGTAAAGGCCGACGCCTACGGGCACGGAGCGGTGCGGGCGGCCAGGGTAGCACTGGCCGGCGGTGCCTCCCGGCTGGGCGTGGCCCGGGCGGGGGAAGGCGGGGCCTTGCGCTCGGCCGGAATCGATGTTCCCATCCTCATCTTCGGCGCCACCATCCCTTCCGAAACCGGCCAGATCCTCGACCTGGGTCTTACGCCGGCCGTGTTCGACCTGGATACCGCGGCGACCCTGGCGGCCGCGGCCAGGCGGCGCAACATGCCGGCCGGCGTGCACCTGAAGGTGGATACCGGCATGGGGAGGCTGGGTTTTTCCCCGGACCGGCCGGAGGACATCCTCCGGGCGGCCGCTTTGCCCGGCCTCTCCCTTGAGGGCGTGTTTACCCATTTCGCCGGCGCCGACGATCCCGACCTATCTTACGCCAGGTGGCAGTTGGAGCGCTTTCTCGGTGTGACCAGGCTGCTCCGGGACCATGGTTTCACCGGCTTCACCGCCCACGCCGCCAACAGCGCCGCCCTGCTGAACCTGCCCGAAGCCCGGCTGGACATGGTGCGGCCGGGCATCATGCTCTACGGGTACCACCCGGCCGGCCGGCCCGACCCCGGACTAAAGCCGGTGCTCAGCCTCAAGGCCCTGGTGGCCCAGGTCAAGGACGTGCCGGCCGGTTTCCGGGTGGGCTACGGATCCACCCACGTCACCCCGGCGGGAACCCGCCTGGCCACCCTGCCGGTGGGCTACGCCGACGGCTACAGCCGGAAGCTCTCCTCCCGGGGGGAAGTACTGATCCACGGACAGAGGGCCCCGGTCGTCGGACGGGTCTGCATGGACATGCTCATGGCGGATGTGGGGCACATAGCCGGGGTAAGGAAGGGGGACGAGGCCGTCCTCTACGGGGAGCAGGCCGGGGACCGGATCGGGGCGGACGAGGTGGCCGAAAAGACCGGTACGATCAGTTACGAGGTGACCTGCGCCGTGGGGGCCAGAGTGCCCCGGATCTACCGGGGCGGCTCCTGAGGAAACTTGCAGCCCGGACCTGATTGGCTATTCAGCCAAAGACATATTAACAAACCAGGGTATTACGCGCGCCTCTTTCTGGCACAATCGGGATCTTCAGGCCTTGTCAGATATAGGGGGTATTCCCTTGACTGGATTTGACACAACTCTCTGGCGCTCCGGAGTTTCGAAAAGCTTCCCGGCCGGAACGGAAAGGCCGTATGTCGGCGCCCCCCCGGAGCAGTGACCCTGTCCGAATAGAATCCGAATAGAATCCGAATAGAATCTACCTCGTCACACGGTGTACCTTGTGTGCCTATTCTTACCACTACGTTTTATCAACGCTTTGTTATGCATGCTCGTCAATAAGTAGTGTACTGCATCCTTGTCGTCCATACTTAGCAAACCCCTACATAAAGAGTTGGTAATATACCCGTTCGTCTTGATGTAAGCGATCACTTTCGCCTCGTTATCAGATAACTGTGGTATTGGGAATAATCCCTGTTGCATTGACTCTTCCTTTTTCAGGGAATAATATGCCCCACCTCTAGTCCCGTGCTGAACAAGTACATTGGATCGTTTTAGCATGTCTCCAAGCTCCCGAGTGGCTTGGACACTATCAACTCCGTTTAAACGCTGGTAAATGTAGTTGGTTAGGGTAACATGATTTCGTTTCATATAGGCAAGGGCGAAACGTGGTTGTCATTGAGCGGTACATCATTGAATTGAAACAAACACTCCCGCATTTCTTGGTCTAGGAGAGTATGGTTATAAAACGTCACCCGAAAGCTTGTATGCTTATCTTGGAAATGAGGCGGTGATAAATGCACAGCGCGCATGGACTCTACCATAGCCAGGATCCCTGAACCACGGTTCTCCACGATATCCAAATCCTCCAACATTCGCATTAGAGCAGCGTTTCTGGTGGTAGCATTACTCCTGAGCCCCAAGTCCATCTCCGAAAGAGGTCCGTAAAGACCACCGTAATTTGAGACCTCTAAGCGATCTGCAAACATTTCGATATCGATATGTGAACCTAAAGCATAGTGACTATAATCTCGGTGAGCCAAAGCATTGATTACCGCCTCGCGGAGTGCTTCTCTGGGGTATTCATCAATGTCCTGACGCACAAAACCACTTACCACAGTACTATGACGCATATTATGCCGAATAATTTTCTCTACTTCTTCTATCATTTCTGGTATTGTACCATCGATTCTGCGATTATCGAGAAACCGCTCTCCTCTTGGCCCTTTTTGCTTCGGCGTGGTTCCGGCATACATCATGAAAGCGATGAACAGGGACGGATAAAACTGCTGCGGAAACTGTCCAAACATCAGCATCCCAGCTAATGTCGGCTTAAGTTCCCCTTGATATTCGATTAAAATATTCATCCTCTGAAGCATCTGTTCATAGGAATAGGTTAAGATACGTGATTTCGGATTCTTTTCTCGGAATTTTTTGATATAGCGATCAATGGCTTCCGCATCCAAATCTTCGGGTTTCGCCCTAAGTACCGGTTGTATGTCTTCTTGAGCTTCGCTGCGACTACTTACAAACATGTATACTTCGTATGATGTCATTTTACGGTCGCCGTCGGCAACTCTGATATAGGACCCGCCATTCAACCCAGCCGGTTTATGGTAACAGGGTTTAAGTTTATAGGGACATTCCGGTATCTCCACCGCCAAGAGCACCGCACCGTTGTCCAAGTTAACTGATGTGAATTCCGGTCTTACCGGAGGCTCCATCTGGACGGTGGCTTCGCCAATCTTAGTCCGCAGATCATTCAAGTCGTAGACACCGGTGGCTTGAAAATCATTACCTTCATCCAAGCCGAAGATAATAATGCCCCCGCTAATCCTATTGCTAAGTGCTGACAGACTGTCATATATTTTCGGGGCGCCCCTGGCAGCCGCTTTCACTTCAATGTTATCCATTTCACTCTGTAGTGACTGGATATCGTTGATTAATTGCAAAAATTCTTCTCTGGTCAACACTATCATCCCCATTGATAGTTATTACTCAGGCATGCGATTAAATCGCTTTCCATTATTTGCTGGATTATAGAACAATTCTATCACCCTTTGAATAGGGCTGGCATTGTTTTCCCATTTGTGATAACTTGATAATAAATTAACGCCTCACTGCGTTCGGCGACTTTACTCAACGGATTTCAATGTCCCACCACAGTTACCGCATTCTAGCTCGGGCATTACACCAAGGGGCAACTCGTCGTAGGCAGCGAATTCGTCGACCACGAAGTCGGGCACCTCTTGCTCATAGCCACACCGGGGGCAACGATAATTGTAGTACGTCTCTTCCCCGATTCCCACTATCGCTCGTTCCAACTCGTCTAACTCCCAGTCCTGAATCTTCTCTTTCCCGTGCTTCATTAGCCTTCACCTCCACAGAGGGGTCTCTTGAACCCCAGTAGAACGCGCCGTAATTAGGGTGATACATCATCAACAGCCGCATCAGGGTATGGCATATTTGACAACGAAAAGGATCCTTACCCGTAATTGTGATAATTCCCTCCCGATAGTTATAATGCTTAACCTTTCGGACTGTTTCTTTCACTGTTCGCCCAAGCTTAGCAAAGATCTCCTTTAACAACTCTCTGACCTTTCCTGCTTTGCACGTCGCATGTAGCCCATAATACCTAACCTGCTTAAACCCTTTTGTCAGTATGTGCTGAACCATGCGACCGATAAACTGAAAGACTGGTACTTCAACCACTTCTTTCTTCTTTGTCTTGTGATCATTATACCAGTATTTAACCGTGCTTCCGTTGTATTCTATAATTCTCGACAGGGCGATAGGTGGGCTTCCGACATATTTTATCAAGTAGTTTGCCAGCTTGTCCTTCCTTGGCACTATTTCCATCTCTATATGAGCAACAATACCCTTCGGATACTGTCGGTACAACTTATCGACCAAATCCTTTGAGCCCTCAACTTCTCTCTTGACCATCTCGAACAAATGATACTGCCACTTTTTATGGAGCAGAGAAAAGGGGATATATTTTATGTCAACCCACTCATTGTTGCTATTCAGCCCCCCAGCTGTCATCATAATGTGTAGATGAGGGTTATAACTAGCCGACCTACCTGCCGTCTGCAATACAACTATGTACCCTGCCTCTATCGAATCCCGAAAATAGGTGTCCAAGACATCCTCAATCATAATCAGCCCAGTTTGAATCAGCTTATCTAGCAACTTTGGCTCCCTGTAAAAATAGTTACGTAACTGCTCTGGTACGGTTAAAATGAGAGATGATTATCAGGTTAGCTCAGAATAGGTTACGGGCCCAGCACATGTACAAGCCTTCCCTTTCAAGAATATTATACCACCTCAGGCCTCGGCTGGCAAGCCTTTCTGAGCTAAGCAAATAATCATCAAATGAGATGCCGATAATCTACTCCTTCAAAAAGGCTTTTCTCTATTTGATTAACCCATTCAGATAAATGAGCCATAGCACAGGATAGACAAAATTTGGATTTACAGCTAAATGGTACCACCATATGCTCATGGCACCGGGGACAGAAATACTCTGCATAGCCCTTCTCCGGGTCGCTACAACCGAGCATCTTTTCGACAACGTCCCGCACCTTTTCATAGCGTGCGTAACGCTCCGCAAACCCATTAAAGTGGTCACGAAAGATTTGTTTAAAGGTTTGCTTAGTGGTTCTTTCGTGTTTCTTCATACCCTACTTATTCGACTCTCGCTGGAAGGTTCCTCCTTATAATATTGTAATTTTGTTCCATGATTGGGAGGCAGAAAAAAGAAAATTCCTGTTGTATTCAATTAGGGCAAGGGCTCAAGCCTCCCACCCCCTGGATCGGTTCGGCGAAGAAGGCGGCGACGCGGCCGGAGGTGGTGGTGAGGATCAGGTCCTCCACATCGGTCGCGCATTTCAAGTCGCAGGACGGGTAGGTGAGACCCATGGCGCAACGGTAACAGTAGGGGTTGAGGGCGTGCTTGATCCCGGCCGCCTGGGTGCCGCCCAGGCGCCAGACGCTTTGGCCGGTCATACCCATGGCCAGGAAGGACCGTCCGCTGTAGCCGTGCCTAAGCGCCACGATCTCCCGGCAGCCGGTGTGCAGTTGGGCGAAAAGCGCCGCCGCCTCGTTAGCCTCCGTCCCGGAGTTGGTGAAGAAGCTCTTTTGCAGGTCGCCCGGCGTGACCCGGGCCAGCTCTTCGGCGTAAGCGACCATGTTTTCGTTCTGGTAGAGGGTGGAGACATGCCACAAACGGTGGATCTGGCCGGCCGCGGCCTCCGTTACCCGCGGATGGACGTGGCCCAGCGACACCGTGAGGATGCCGCCGAAGAAGTCCAGGTATTCCCGCCCGTCCTGATCGTAGAGATACTTGCCCTTCCCGGCCGAAAGCGGAAGGGGCTCCCGGTATAAGTTGCCGACCGCCGGAAAGATGTACCGCTTCTGCCTGTCCCGGATCTCTTCTCCCGTCATGCGCCTGCCTCCACACCTTAAAATTCCGAGGTCACCCGAACGGCGGTTCGGGCATACCCCCGACTTTAGTCGGGGGTATTTGAAGATTCTGCTCCTGACCAATTCCCCCGTCTTAAAACGGGGGTCGAAGAAGCAGGTGCCCAATTTTTCCAACCCAACCCGGTTCGATCAATCAATTAAATCGGACAACGGGCAGTAAGGCAAGCCGTGCGCGTCGGCCACGGCTTGACAGGTCACCCGTCCCTCCAGGGTGTTGACTCCCCGGGCCAGGACCGGGTCGTCTTTGACCGCGCCGGCCAGGCCGCGGTTGGCCAGTTCCAGGGCGTAGGGCAGGGTGACGTTGGTCAGGGCGAAGGTCGAAGTCCGGGCCACCGCGCCGGGAATGTTGGCCACGGCGTAGTGGATCACCCCGTACTTTACGTAGGTGGGTTCGGAGTGGGTGGTCACCCGGTCGGCCGTCTCCACGCAGCCGCCCTGGTCGATGGCCACGTCCACGATCACCGCCCCGGGCTGCATGGCCTTCACCATTTCCGCCGTCACCAGTTTGGGCGCCCGGGCCCCGGGGATGAGGACCGCGCCGATGACCAGGTCGGCATGTCGAACCGCATCCCTGATGCTGTGGGCGTCCGACATGCAGGTCTTCACCCGGGCGCCGAAAATGTCGTCGAGGTAGCGCAACCGGTCGGCGCTCAAGTCCAGAATGGTCACGTCGGCCCCCAGACCGGCCGCGATCTTGGCCGCGTTGGTCCCCACGGTGCCCCCGCCGACGATTGTTACCTTGCCGGGCAGGACGCCCGGCACCCCGCCCAGGAGGACACCCCTTCCCCCGTATTGTTTCTCCAGCAGCCAGGCGCCGATCTGCACCGCCATACGGCCCGCCACCTCGCTCATGGGGATCAGAAGGGGCAGCGCGCCGCGGTCGGTCTGAATCGTCTCGTAGGCCACCGCGGCCACCTTTCGGGCAAGGAGCACCCTGGTGAGTTCCGGTTCCGGGGCCAGGTGGAGATAGGTGAAGAGCACCTGGCCCTCCCTGAAGAAACCGTACTCCGCGGGCTGAGGTTCCTTTACCTTGACGATCATGTCCGCCTGGGCGTAAAGACCGGCGGTCGACGCCGCCACGACCGCCCCGGCCGCGGTATACTCTTCGTCCGGGATGCCGCTGCCCAACCCGGCGCCGGCCTCCACCAGCACCCGGTGGCCGGCCCTGGTCAGAACCGCCGCGCCGGCCGGCGTCAGCCCCACGCGGAACTCGTGGTCCTTGATCTCTTTGGGCACTCCGATAATCATGGTAACATCCTCCCGCTGATCTGACATTTGTTGCGATAAAGGTAGCTCCGGTAAATCTAGCGCCAGCGCAAATCGGGTTGCCGGGCCGCCCTGGTTTCGTCCATGCGGCCGAAGGGGGTGGTATGGGGAGCGCCGTGGACCTTTTCCGGCTCGTCCCGCGCCTCATTGGCGACGGCCGCGCAGGCCCCGATGAACCGGTCCAGGGTTTCCTTGCTTTCCGTCTCGGTCGGCTCGATCATCATGGCTTCTTCCACGATGAGGGGAAAATAGACGGTGGGCGGATGGAAACCGTAGTCCATGAGGCGCTTGGCCATGTCCAGCGTGCGCACGCCGTTTTTCTCCTTCTGACGCTTCCCGGAAAGGACGAACTCGTGCTTGCAGGCCCGGTCGAAGGGCAGGTCAAAGTATTCCTGCAAGTGGCGCATGACGTAATTGGCGTTGAGCACGGCGTCGCCTGCGGCCTGTTTCAAACCGGCGGCGCCCATGGAGCGGATGTAGGCGTAGGCTTTGACCAGCACCCCGAAATTGCCGTAGAAAGAACGCACCCGGCCGATGGAACGGGGCAGGTCGTAGTTGAGCCGGTAGCTTTCTCCGTCGAAGTCCACCAGGGGCACCGGCAGGTAGGGCGCCAGTTCCGCGGTCACCGCCACCGGCCCCGCGCCGGGGCCGCCGCCGCCGTGCGGCGTGGCGAAGGTCTTGTGCAGGTTGAAGTGCACCACGTCGAAACCCATGTCCCCGGGCCGGCTGTAACCCATGACGGCGTTGGCGTTGGCCCCGTCGTAGTAGAGAAGGCCCCCTTTGCCATGCACCAGGCCGGTGATGACATCGATGTTCTCGTCGAAGAGACCCAGGGTGTTGGGATTGGTCAGCATCAGGCCGGCCACGGTGTCGTCCATGGCCTTTTCCAGGGCCCCCACGTCGATGCCGCCCCGGGCGTCGGAAGGCAGGGTCACCACCTCGTAGCCGGCCATCGCCGCGGTGGCCGGGTTGGTACCGTGCGCGGAATCGGGGATCAGGATCTTTTGCCGTGGGTTGCCCCGGCTTTCGTGGTAGGCACGGATCAGGAGAACACCGACCAGTTCGCCGTGGGCGCCGGCGGCCGGCTGCATGGTCACCCGGGCCAGGCCGGCGATTTCGGCCAGGTACCGCTCCAGTTCGTGGATGATCCGCAAAGCCCCCTGGGCAAGTTCCTCCGGCAGGTAGGGATGGAGTCCGGACAGACCGGGCAGCCGCGCCACCACCTCGAATACCTTCGGGTTGTACTTCATGGTGCAGGACCCCAGGGGATAAAAGCCGGTGTCCACCCCGAAGTTGAGGTTGGACAGGGTGGTGAAGTGCCGCACCAGTTCCCCTTCGCTCACCTCCGGCAGGCGGGGCGGAGTCTCCCGCCTGAGCCCGGCCGGCAAGACCGCTTCGGGCACGTCGCCCCCGGGCAGGGAAAAGGCCCGCCGGCCGGGGGCGCCCATTTCGAAAATCAACGGAACCGGGCCTTGACTCAGCATGAGGCCACCTCCCTAAGGGCCGTCTTCAACCGGTCTATCTCCGCCCTGGTGCGCTTTTCGGTTACCGCCACCAGGAAATGCCCGGCCAATTCCGGGTAGAAACGCGAGAGTTCCGGTCCCGCGGCCAGGTTGTGACGCGACAGGCCACACCGCACCTTTTCCCAGGGGTAGTCGCTTTTGACCACGAATTCTTTGAAGAAGGGGGCGGCGAAGGCCGCCCGGAAGCCGGGCACCCCGTTTACCGCCGCAGAGGCATAGGCCGCTTTGGCCGCGCACAGGGATGCCACCCGGGCCAGACCCGCCGGTCCCAGGGCCGACAGGTGGACCGTAGCGGCCAGAGCGCACAAGGCGTGGTTGGAGCAGATGTTCGAGCCGGCCTTCTCCCGGCGGATGTGCTGCTCCCGCGCCTGCATGGTCAGCACGAAGGCCCGCCGCCCCCGGTTATCCACCGTGGCCCCCGCCATCCGGCCCGGCAGGTGGCGCACCAGGCTTTCCCGGACCGCCAGGAAGCCCAGGCCGGGGCCGCCGAAACTCATCGGCAGGCCCAGGGATTGCCCTTCCCCGCAGGCGATGTCCGCCCCGTAGGCCCCGGGAGGTTTCAGAACCGCCAGGGACACCGGGTCACAGCTTACGATGAAGAGCGCCCCCGCCGCCCGGGCCAGGCCCGCCAGTTGCCCGACGTCCTCCAGGCAGCCGAAAAAGTTGGGCTGCTGCACAAGGACGGCGGCCGTCCCGTCCACAGCGGCGGCAGCGGTGATTCCGCCTTCGTACGGCAGTTGGACCAGTTCCACCCGCCGGGGCGCCAGGTAGGTGGCCAGCACCCGCCGGTATTCCGGGTGCACGCTTTCGGCCACCGCCACCCTGGTCCGCCCGGTCTTGCGCACGGCCATCACCGCCGCCTCGGCCAGGGCGCTGGCCCCGTCGTACATGGAGGCGTTGGCCGCGTCAAGCCCGGTGAGTTCCGCGATCATGGTCTGAAACTCGTAGATCGCGGTCAGGGTACCCTGGCTTATTTCCGGCTGGTAGGGCGTATAGGCGGTGTAAAACTCGGAGCGGCTCACCAGGGCGTCCACGACGGCCGGAATGAAATGGTCGTAACAGCCGCCGCCGAGAAAACAGGTCGGGGGGGCTTGCGCCAGGGCGGTCATGTGGCCGACCAGTTCCATCTCGGACAGCGCCGGCGGCAGGTCCAGTTCCCGGGTAAGGCGTAAGAAAGCCGGAATGTCGGCAAACAGGTCTTCCACGGACGCCGCCCCGATGTCGGCCAGCATCTTTTGGCGGTCGGCCTCCGTGTTGGGGATGTACTGCACCGGAATCAGCCCTCCTTCAGCAACTCCTGGTAGGCCCGGGCCGAAAGCAGCCCGTCGGCCTCCCCCGGATCGGCCAGTTCGATGACGATCATCCACCCCTCCCCGTAGGGGTCCTGGTTGACCAACTCGGGACGCCCGGCCAGTTCGGCGTTGACCCCGGTCACGGTGCCGCCGACCGGCGAGTAGAGGTCGGAGACCGACTTCACCGACTCCACCGCTCCGAAGGCCTCCCCGGCCTTCACGACGCGGCCCGTCTCCGGTAGTTCCACATACACCACGTCCCCCAGGGCATCCTGGGCGAAGTGGGTGATACCGACGACGCCGGACCCCCCTTCCACCCTGATCCACTCGTGTTCTCCGGTGTACCGCAGGTTCTCTGGATACATTACCCGCACTCCTTTCGGCTACTGTTTTGCCCGCCGGTAAAACGGCGTGGATACGATTTTGACCGGACACTCCCGGCCGCGGATGATCACCGCCAGGTCCGTAAGGCCGGGCGGAAGGTAACCCAGGCCAATGGCCTTGCCCAGGGTGGGGCTCATCGTCCCCGAGGTGACCGTGCCTACCTCCCGGCCGCCGTGGACCAGGGGGTAACCGTGCCGGGGAATGCCGGGGACGGCCGGTTCGAAACCGGCCAGTTTTTTGGCTACGCCCGTCTCAATCTGTCGCAAAAGGGCCGCCCTGCCGCTGAAATCACCCTTCGTAAAGCTCACGAAACGGTCCAGGCCCGCCTCCAGGGGGGAGGTCTTCTCGTTCAGCTCGTTGCCGTAAAGAGGCATGGCCGCCTCCAGGCGCAGGGTGTCCCGCGCCCCCAGGCCGGCCGGCGCGGCTCCCGCCGCCAGCAGTTCCGCGAAGAGGCGCACCGCGTCCTCCGGGGCGCAAAACAGCTCGAAGCCATCCTCCCCGGTGTAGCCGGTGCGGGATACCAGGCAGCGCACGCCGGCCACCTCCACCCCGTCCCGGAACCGGTAATAGCCCAGGCCGTCCAGGGATACCCGGGTGACCCGGCCCAGGACGTCCGCGGCCAGCGGTCCCTGCAGGGCCAGGAGGGCCCGGTCGGCCGACCGGTCTTCCACGGACACTCCGGCCTCCGCCGCTTCCGAAAACCAGGCCAGGTCCTTGTCCTTGTTGCCCGCGTTGACCACCAGGAGGTAGTCGTCTTCCGCCAGCCGGTAGACCAGGATGTCGTCCAGCACCCCGCCCGAAGCCAGGCACACCGGGCTGTAGACGACCCGGCCCACCCGCCCGGCATCCGCCGTGACGGCCCACTGCAGAAAAGCCCCGGCGCCCGTTCCGCTCACCCGTAGCTCTCCCATGTGCGACGCGTCGAACAAACCCGCATTCTCCCGCACAGCCCGGTGTTCGGCGGCGATGCCGGCATACTGCACCGGCATCTCCCAACCCCCGAAAGACACCATCCTGGCACCCAGGCGCCGGTGCAACTCATAGAGCGGTGTCCGCTGCAAAGGCCAACCCTCCCGTCCTGAATAGCATTGTGCCGCACTCCGGCCTGAAAAAAACAAAGACAGAGGAGATGCCACGTACGCATCTCCTCTGTCCTGATTACCTGAGAGATTCGTCCCGGCCCGGGACTTGCCCCTTCGGTGTCCGGCGGGCGTACCGCCCCCGGCTCTCTCCAGAGGTCCGTCCGGTGACTTTCCGCCGCCGGCGTCAAGCCACCCTCATCCGCGTTTAGTCAGGCTGGCGAAATAAAAAACCTGGATCGCTTACCACCATATTATAGGCTCGCCGGGAGTTTTGTCAACCGGAAAAGTAACTGAAAATTAAAACATTTTCGGTCGCACCGGAGGATATCCCGTCCGTCAACCCGCCGCAGGCCGGCCCCCTCTTTTTCAGCCGGTCATCCCCGGCGCCTTGCCGTCAAGGCGTCCCGATTGTCCATTACAAAACGTAATATTCGCAGTCCGGCGCTACCGCCTGTCGACATCCGCAAACAGCGAAACGGCGAGGCTTCCGGCAACCAGGCCGGACGGTTGGATTCCCTCACCGGTTGCGAAAAGCGGATGAGCGGCGGAATTGGGGGGTCGACGGGTCGGCGGGCGGAGGCAGGAAAATCCATTTTTCCGTTGAACACCTGATCGACATCCGAACGCCCGAGTCCTTAAGCGATGGGGCGGAGGTTCAGGCCGGGGAGGTGATTGACGCCGTGAACCCGAAGACCGCCGGCGGGTCCGGTCAGGTCTTTGCGCGCATCCGGCGGGTGTTCGAACGTCTTGACCCAAAAACTTCGGGAAAAGGAAGTGACCACAAAGCGCCATGAGAGGACTCAAGCGTGAACTATCCCTACTCGACATGACCATGCTCGGCCTGGGCGCCATCATCGGCTCGGGCTGGCTCTACGCCTCGCAGCTGGCGGCCAACCTGGCCGGACCGGCGGCCATCGTCTCCTGGCTCATCGGCGGCGTCGCCGTCATCTTCATCGCCCTGGTCTACGCGGAAATGGGCGCCATGCTGCCGGAAGCCGGAGGCATGGTCCGCTATCCCCAGTACTCCCACGGCGGTTTCGTGGGTTTTCTCATGGCTTTCGCCTGCATCGTCGCCTACTCGACGGTGGTGGCCATCGAGGCCGAGGCGGTCGTCCAGTACATGAATTCCTACTGGCCGGGGCTGTACGCCCACGGCACCATGACCGGGCTCGGCTGGTTCATGACCCTGGTCTTCCTCGTCATCTTCTTCCTCCTGAACTACTTCAGCGTCAAGATCTTCGCCAAGGTCAACACCGTGGTCACCCTGCTCAAGTTCATCACGCCCGCCCTGACGGTCATCGTGCTGCTGGCCTTCTTCCATCCGGCCAACCTGAGTTTCGGCGGCAACTTCGCCCCGTTCGGGGTGCCGGGCATCCTCTCGGCGGTCTCCTCCGGCGGCATCATGTTCGCCTTCCTGGGCTTCCGCCAGGCGGTCGACATGGCCGGCGAGGCCAAGAACCCCAGTCGTAACGTCCCCCTGGCCATCATCCTGGCGGTCCTCATCGGTATCGTTCTCTACGTGCTGCTGCAAGTAACCTTCCTCGGCGCCCTGACCCCCGCCACTTTGTCCAAAGGGTGGGGACACCTGGGTCTCTCCGCTCCCTTCCTGGATGTGGCCAAGCTCCTGGGGCTGTCCTGGCTGGCCGTCATCCTGGCCGGTGACGCCCTGCTTTCCCCGGCCGGCACCGGCAACATCTACACCGCCTCCACCTCGCGGCTGGTCCTGGCCCAGGCCAACAACGGCTTCTGGTGGCGGATATTCAAGAGCGTCAACGAGAAGTCCGGCGTACCCCGCCCGGCCCTCGTCCTGACGTTCCTCCTGGCCGTCTTCTGGACCCTGCCCTTCCCGACCTGGAGCACGCTGGTGGGGATAACCTCCGGCGCCGTGGTGTTCACCTACATGATCGGCCCGGTCTCCGCCCTGGCCTTCCGGCGCATCGCCCCCGGCCTGCACCGGCCCATGAACCTGAAGGGTATGCACGCGATCGCGCTCATCGGCTTCATCGTCGGCACCCTGCTCATCTACTGGAACGGCTGGTCCTCCGACCTCTGGATCGTGGTCGGCGACCTGGTCGGCCTGGTCCTTTACTTCGGCTTCCTGGCCGCCCGGCCCGAACTGCGCAAGGACTCCGCCAAACACATCAAGGGCGGCATCTGGCTGGTGGTCTTCATGCTCTTCCTCCTGGCCGTATCCTACCTGGGCAGCAAGTCTTTCGGCGGCCAGAACATCATCAAGTTCCCCCTGGACATGGTGGTGGCCGTCATCGGCGCCGTCGTCTTCTTCTACTGGGGCAACGCCTCGGCCTTCAAGACCGAGGATATGGAACGCATCTTCGAAGAACAGGAGAAAGGCGAACTCTTCCTGCAACAGGAACTGCACGAAGTCTAAGCCCTTCCCGGAATCCCCGGGTTAAGAGGGAGCCCGCCGTTTTACGGCGGGCCCCCTCTTTCACTCGTAACCGAAAATCCTCAGGTACTCCTCCCGGTTGCGCCAGTCCTCCTTGACCTTGACCCACAGGTCCAGGTAGACCTTGGTGCCCAGGAATTCTTCCATCTCCCGGCGGGAAGCCGTGCCCACCTTCTTGAGCATCGCTCCCCCCCGCCCTATCAAGATGGCCCTCTGGGTTTCCTTCTCGGTGTAAACGACCGCCCGGAGGTACAGGGTGCCGTCCGGGCGGCTCCTTTTTTCCTCCACCACCACCGCCACGGTGTGCGGCACCTCCTGGCCGGTGAGGAGAAGCACCTTCTCCCGCACCAGTTCCCCCAGGAGGAACTCCTCCGGCCGGTCCGAAACCGTCGTTGACGGGTAGTAGGGCGGGCCGGACGGCAGATACCGCACCACCAGGCCGATCAGGCGGTCCAGATTCTCCCCCGTTTTGGCCGACACCGGGATTATCTCGGCAAAGTTTCCCTCCCGCCGCCAGGCGTCGATAACCGGCAGAAGGCCGGGTTTTGTGAGCAGGTCCACCTTGTTGATCACTAAAAACACCGGGGCGGAGCCCAGGCCCACCAGAACGGAGCGGTCCCCCTTGCCGGGGGCGCCTTGCGCCACGAACAGGACCAGGTCGGCATCTTTGACCGAGTTCAGGGCGCTTTTCACCATACGGTCGTTCAGGAGGTGCCGGGGCCGGTGCACCCCGGGCGTGTCGACGAAGACAACCTGGGCCCGGTCCAGGGTGAGGATCCCCGCGAGACAGGCGCGGGTGGTCTGGGGCTTGTCCGAGACAATGGCCACCTTGCGGCCCACCAGGGTGTTCAAAAGGGTGGATTTGCCCACGTTGGGACGCCCCGCCACGGCTACGAAACCGGACCGGAATTCCTTACCGTCCACTGTCCATCCCTCCGTTCCCCGGGGCCGGAAGCCGGAAAGCGCGGGGCAGCAAGTCCGCCAGGCTGGTCTCCCGCCGGTCCCCGCGGCAGGCCAGGACCACCGTAAGGCGGGGAGCGAACTCGGCCAGCACTTGCAGGCAGGCCCCGCACGGATAGATGCCGTCGCGATCCGCGACCAGCGCCAGCGCCGTGAAATCCCGCTCCCCGGCGCTGACGGCCTTGAACAGGGCCACCCGCTCGGCGCACACGGTCAGACCGAACGAGGCGTTTTCCACGTTGCAGCCGGAGTAAATCCGGCCGTCCTCAGTCGCCAGGGCGGCTCCCACCCGGAAGCCGGAATAGGGGGCATAGGCGCGCTCCCGGGCGGCCGCGGCCGCGACGATTAGCTTCTCCATCTCCGGCAAGATCCAACCCCCTACAATCGAAAATTAGCGAGAAGCAACCCGCCGAGCACACCGGCGACCGCGCCTCCCCAGGCGGACCAGCCCCAGGCGGGGCGGACCGGAACCAGGCCGGCCAAGACCAGGCAGACGGCCGGACCGAACAGGCCGCCTGCGGCCGCCAGACCGGTGCCCAGGGCCAAGACCCCCGCCACACCCCACGACGGGGCGTAAACGCGGGGCAAAAGCGGACGGACCAGGAGGGAAATCCCGGCGGCGGCAGCCACCGCCGGAATGGTGCGCAGGACTGCGGCGCCCAGGGGCGCAAGGGCCGCCAGCCGCGGCCAAAACAAAAAAAGACCGGTCCCGGCGGCGCTAACCGCCGTGACCAAGACGGCGCCGGCGGCGGCATCCTTGGCCACCTTGGCCAGCGGGCGCCAGGCGGTTCCGTACAGGTCCACCGCCGCCTCCAGGGCGGTGTTGAACAGTTCGGCCGCCAGCACCATGGTCACGGCCAGGATCAGAACGAGGAGGAGCAGCGGGGACAGGCGGAGGTAAAGCGCCAGCGCCCAGGCCGTAAAAGCCAGGAAGAGATGGATGCGCATGTTGCGCTGGGTGCGCACCGCGTAAGCCAACCCCGCCAGGGCGCAGGCGAAGCTCCGGACAACTCGCTTGACTCTAGGCATCGCGCGCAAGGCCCAGTACGGCCAGGACGGCCTCCTCGCGGTCCCGCATCCGCCGCCGCCCCTCCGGTTGGTGGTGATCGAAACCGAGCAGGTGCAATACGCCGTGCACGGTCAGAAAGGCCGCCTCGCGGGCGAGCGGATGCCCGTATTCCCGGGCCTGCCTCTCGGCCGCCGGCATGGCGATGACCACGTCCCCCAGCACCGTCTCGGGCCCGTCCGGATCGGTTTCGGGATCGTCCAGGGGGAAGGACAGCACGTCGGTGGGAGCGTCCACGCCCCGGTAACGGTGGTTGAGTTCGCGGATCCGGGCGTCGTCGACCAGTGCCACGCTCACTTCGACCCCCGCCGGAACATTCTGCCCGGCCAGGGCGGCCAGCGCGGCCTCCCTGATGGTGTCCACAAGGCCGGCCTCAACCGGCACTTCTTCTTGCAGATTGCTTACGAGCACCGGCATTCCCAACCCTCCTCTCGGTCAACTGCCTGGTCAGGTCCGGATACTCGATCCGGTAGTGGAAGATACCCGACAGCACCTGTAAAAACGCACCCGCTATGGAATCCAGATCCTTGAAGGTGAGGTCGCATTCGTCCAGTTGGCCGTCCAGGAACTTGTCTTTGATCAGTTTGCGCACCAGGCCTTCCACCCGCCCGGGGGTGGGGTTCGCCAGCGCCCGGACGGCGGCTTCCACGATATCCGCCAGCATGACTATGGCCGCCTCCCTGGTTTTGGGGCGCGGCCCCTCGTAGCGGAACTCTTCCTCGGTAAGGGTCTCCGTCCGGTCGTTCTCCAGGGCCTTGTGATAGAAGTAGGTTATGAGGCCGGTGCCGTGGTGCTGTTCGATGATGTCGACGACGCTCCGGGGTACCTTGTGCTCCCTGGCCATCTCCACACCGTCCCGGACGTGGGAGGTCAGGATGAGCGTGGACAGGCTGGGGGAAATCTTGTCGTGGGGATTTTCCCCGTTGATCTGGTTCTCAATGAAAAAGTAGGGGCGTTTAACCTTGCCGATGTCGTGGAAATAGGCCCCGGCCCGGACCAGGGGACCGTCGCCCCCCACCGCGCTGGCCGCCGCCTCCGCCATGTTGCCCATGATGATGCTGTGGTGGTAGGTACCCGGCGCCTCGGTCAAAAGCCGCCTGAGCAACACGTGGTTGGGATTGGCCAGTTCCAGGAGGCGCACCGGCGAGGTGATACCGAACGTTCCCTCCAGGAAGGGCAGCGCGCCGTTGGTGAGCACGGAGGACAGAACCCCGTTGACCGCGCCCAGGATCAAGCTGGCCGGCGCCAGCACCGCCCAGGGAACGGAGGCGGAAAGCCCCACCGTCAGGATGGCCAGGGCGCTGGAACCGGCGACGAAGATGCCGGCCCGCACCAGGTCGCCGCGCTGGGAGAGGCGCGACACGGCGAACACCCCGGTGATGCCCCCGATAAACCCCACGATGCCGAAGCGCAGCTGGTAATCCGCCATGACCGCCACCAGCACCGCCAAAACGGCCGTCACCACCACGGCCGTCCGCGAGTCCAGGAGGACCGTCACCAGCATGCCCGCCGCCGCGACGGGAACCGCGTAACCTACCAGGACGCCGAACGGGCCCTGGTTCATGTTGATGGACAGGATGGCCTTGCCCACCGCCAGCACCAGGATCATCACGATGCCCAGGAGGTACAGGTGGGAGGAGTTGCGGAAAAGGGCCCGGTTTTGCTGGTAGAGGTAGAACAGGATCACGGCCATCAGGAGTGCCACCAAAAGGGCGGTGCCGGCCAGGCCGGCGTCGGCCGAACCGGGCCGGGAAAGGCCCAGGGCCTGCAATGCGGCCACCTCGCCGGATGTCACGATTTCCCCTTCGCCCACTATCTTCTGGCCCCTCTTGACGGTCGCCATGACCGGCGCCACGGCGCGGGCCGCCGCTTCCTGGGCGGCCTGGGTGCGCGCGGGATCGTAAATCTCGTTCGGTTTAAGGTAATTGGTGATGAGCAGACCGGCCAAAGCCTGGTAGGCGCTGTCAAGGTAAAGGGAGGATATGCCGGCCGCAAGGCTGGCCCTGGCCGCCGTCAGCTTGTCGTTGGCCACTCCCCCGGGCGCCTCCATGGCCTGGCGCACCAGACCGTCGAGACCCCGGTGCAGGCGGTTCAACTCGCTGGCGTTGGGTCTTACCAGTTCGGAAAGGAGGTATGAGGGTACGGAAAAAGGCAGGGCGGCCTGCAACTGGGTTTCCCGGGCGCTGGTCCCGGCGGCGGAGTTCTGGGCCGCCTGGACCGCGGAGAGCGCCTTGTCGATGTCGCCGGTGACCTGGCTTTCCACCTGGGGGTTAAAGTCGTACTGCCGCGGTACCTGCCCCATCGCGGCTTGCCTGGCGGCCCGGGTGTCGGCCGTATTCTCGTACTGCACGGTGCGGGGCGCCTGGATGGTGGCCGGCGCCACCTGGTTGACCTTCAGGTCGTATTGTCTGGGGAGGAAGGCCATGGAAACGACCGCGGTAATCAACGCCAAAAACAACAAACCGACCAGACCCCGCCGGACGGCATTTTGCCGCGCCAGAAACGGGACCACCCGCCAGGCACCTAAAACATATTTTTTCAAGGAAAACATGGTTCACCCCGCAAACGCCTGGTGCTCCCGTTGTCCGCCGCCCCGTGCCCCCCCGGCTTCACCGAACTGCCGCGCGGATGCCCCTGCCTTTAAACATGGGGAGGAAGCGCGGCACCGGCGTTAGCCGGCAATGATTCCCTCTCGTACTGCCATCCATTAGCTCTCTGCAGGAGACGACAGTATCTCGCTGAAATGCCCTGGCAGATTCGTTTTCCGGTACCGTCCCTGATGTCGAAGTAGCCCGTCTTCCTGACAGCGACCCTGCCAC